>DASYAD010000392.1:0-8113 GCA_036501515.1 Trebonia sp.
GTCCTCGGCGCCCGGGTGCTCGGCGAGTTCGGCGACGACCCGCACCGCTACGCCGACGGCAAGGCCCGCCGCAACTACGCCGGCACCAGCCCGCTGACCCGCGCCTCGGGCAAGAAGAAGGTCGTCGCGGCCCGGTTCATCTGCAACGACCGGCTCATCGACGCGCTCAACGCCCAGGCCTTCTCGGCCCTGAAGACGTCGCCCGGCGCCCGGGCCCTCTACGACGAGCTCCGCGCCCGCGGAATCGAGCACAACGACGCCCTGCGGCGGCTGGCGAACAGGCTCGTCGGGATCCTGCACGGATGCCTGAAGACCCGCACCCTCTACGACGAGGCAACCGCCTGGGGACACCGGCAAAACCTCCCTCAATCTTCCGTCGCGGCTTGACACTTAAGCTCCTGGGATGTCTCTCATGACAAGCCATGACGTTCTGTTTGTCGGCGGCCAGTGGGTAAAGCCGAGTACCGCCGCCGCCATCGAGGTGCGCAACGCCTCCACTGGTGAGCACGAGGGCACGGTGCCCGAGGCGGCTGAGGCCGACGTTGACGCCGCCGTCGGCGCCGCCCGCCGGGCCTTCGACGACCCAGCGGGCTGGTCGTCCTGGCCGGCCGCCGACCGGGCGGCCGCTCTTGAGCGGCTCGCGACCGAGCTGGAGAGCCGGGCGGCGGAGACCGGCCGGCTGGTCTCCATCCAGAACGGCATGCCGATCGCGCTGTCGCCGATCATCGAGGGGATGACTCCGGTCGGCACCCTGCGCTACATGGCCTCGCTGCTCGCGACGTCGCCGGTCGAAGAGGAGACCTCCCGGTTCCTCGGCGGTGACCTGGTTATCAGGCACGAGCCGATCGGCGTGATCGCCGGGATCGTGCCGTGGAACTACCCCCAGACGCTGTCCTCGTTCAAGTACGCGCCGGCCCTCGCCGCGGGCAACACGATCGTGCTCAAGCCGTCGCCGGAGACCGTGCTCGACTCCTACGTGTTCGCCGAGGCGGTGATCGCCGCCGGCATCCCGGCCGGCGTGGTCAACGTCGTCCCCGGCGGCCGGGATATCGGCGCCTACCTGGTGCAGCACCCGTACGTGGACAAGGTGGCGTTCACCGGGTCGACCGCGGCCGGCCGGCAGATCGCCGAAGTGTGCGGGCGGCTGCTGCGCCCGGTCTCCCTCGAGCTCGGTGGCAAGTCGGCCGCGATCATCCTCGAGGACGCCGACCTCGACCTGGCCGTGATCGGCCAGAACCTGTTCTCGGCCACGCTGATCAACAGCGGGCAGACCTGCTACGCCAGCACGCGCATTCTCGCGCCGTGGTCCCGCTACGCCGAGATCGTCGACACGTTCGCCGCCTTCGCCTCGTCGCTGCCCGTCGGTGACGCGCTCGACCCGTCGACGCTCATCGGGCCGCTGGTGGCGGAACGGCAGCGGGACCGGGTGGAGGGCTACATCGCCAAGGGGGTCAGCGACGGCGCCCGGCTGGTCACCGGCGGCGGCCGGCCCAAGGGGCTGGACCGGGGCTGGTTCGTCGAGCCGACGATCTTCGCCGACGTGGACAACCAGTCCACGATCGCCCAGGAAGAGATCTTCGGGCCGGTGCTGTCGGTCATCGCTTACACCGACGAGGACGACGCGGTCCGTATCGCCAACGAGTCGGACTACGGCCTCGGCGGATCGGTCTGGACGGCGGACCGCGACCACGCCCTCGCCGTCATCCGCCGGGTCCGCACCGGCACCGTGGGCATCAACAACTACCTGCCCGACCCGGCCGGCCCGTGGGGCGGCGTGAAGTCGAGCGGCCTGGGCCGCGAGCTCGGCCCGGGCGCCGTCGCGGCGTACCAGAACCTCAAGACGGTCTACGCCTGACCGGCCAGGTGGTACGGGTACGGGCGAACGCTGATATGGCGCCCGTGCCCGTACCGATAGGCTCAGGATTTGATATCCGACTCAAGCACGGAGGGGATCATGGCAGCCAAGGGCACTGCTGAATGGAAGGGTGACGTCCCCACGGGGACCGGCACCTTCACCGCGGGCGACACGATCAGCGGCGGCTACACGTTCAAGTCACGCTTTGAGGACGGCCCGGGCTCCAACCCCGAGCAGCTCATCGCGGCCGCGCACGCGTCGTGCTTCTCGATGGCGCTGTCCAACATGCTCGCGCAGGCGGGCAGCACCCCCGAGTCGATCAAGACCGAGGCCACTGTCACGCTGCGGCTGGTCGACGGCGCGCCCACCATCACCAAGATCGCGCTGGTCACGCAGGGCCAGGTACCCGGCATCGACCAGGCCGCCTTCGTAAAGACGGCCGAGGCGGCCAAGGCGGGCTGCCCGGTCAGCCGCGCGCTGGCCGGCGTTCCCGAGATCACCCTGGAAGCTACGCTGCTTTAGCCCGGGGAGCGACCCCCGGACCCCCGATGTCCGTGCCGGCGGGCCTGATCGCAAAAAGCGCGACCTTATCAGGCCTGCCGACCCGGACCAAAGCCACGGGGCGGCATCTGGTCTCCCCTGCCTGCGATGAAGGGATTGCGCATGGAGTTCGCGAAGCTCGCCGACGGAAGCCAGCTGCCGATGCTCGGCCTTGGCGTGTGGCAGGTCCCTGACGGGCCCAAGTGTGTCGACGCGGTGCGCTGGGCGCTGGAACTCGGCTACCGGCACATCGACACCGCGCAGGCCTACGGCAACGAGGCCAGCGTCGGCCGGGCGCTGCGGGACAGCGGCGTGCCGCGCGACGAGGTGTTCATCACCACCAAGTTCAACCCGGGACACAAGGACCCGGTCGCCGAGGCCGAGCAGAGCCTGCGGCGGCTCGGCGTCGACCAGGTCGACCTCTACCTGGTGCACTGGCCGCAGGGCGGCCCGCTGCGGGCGTGGCCCGGCATGGAGCAGGCCCAGGCGCGCGGCCTGGCCCGTTCTGTCGGCGTGTCCAACTTCAGCGCGGACGACCTCGACCAGGTGATCGCGGCGGGCAGCGTCGTCCCTGCGGCCAACCAGGTCCAGTTCAGCGCGATGGAGTACCGGCGCGGGCTGCTTGAGGCGTGCCAGCGGCACGACATCGTGCTCGAGGCCTACAGCCCGCTCGGCACCGGCCGCCACCTGGGCAACAAGCACGTCACCGAGATCGCCCGGCGCACCGGCCGCACCCCGGCTCAGGTGCTGCTGCGCTGGTGTCTGCAGCACGGCGTTCCCGTCATCCCCAAGTCCACCCACCGCGAGCGGATCGCCGAGAACGCCCAGATCTTCGACTTCACCTTGTCAGACGAGGACATGGCCGCACTCGACGCGCTCGACAAGACCCGCGGCAGCGACCGCGCCGTGGAGCGCGTCTGGTGGCGTCACTAGGCTGCCTGCGGGAGCAGGCGGACCGCGAGGTTGCGCGCGCTGATGCCGGCCCTAGTGGACGGCACCCGGCAGTTCTCAGCCCCCGTCCCGGTAGGCGTCGAGCACGACCTGATTGCAGGCCGCGCTGTCGCGGATGTCCAGGCCGGGCACGGCGGGGCTGCGGAAGATGAAGGCGGCCACGGCGTTGCCGTTCGCCGGGTGCACGGAGACCGACCGTCCGGGCAGGTTGTCCATGAGCAGGACGCCGGGGTCAGCCGCCGGCTGCCCGAGCGGCAGTGTGGCCACGTACCTGCCGAGGTGCCGCGTGTAACCGGACTCGGGGCCGAAGACCAGCCGACGCACCGTCGGGTGCAGCCCGTCCGTCCCGACCACCAGGTCGAACCGGCGCGGCGCGGCCTGAGCGAAGGTGACGTCCACGCCGCCCGCATCCTGGCTCAGGCCGGTGACGGAATCACCGAAAACGAACTCGGCCCGCTCGCGGGCGGCGCCGTACAGGATCTCGGCGAGGCCGGACCGCAGCACTTCGGGCGGCTGATCAAGACCGTCCCTGCCGTCCGCGGGCGCGCGCTGCAGATCCAGGTCGACGCCCGGCGCGAGATCGCGGCCCACGTGCAGCGCGCGTTCCCGGCCGAACTGGACCTGGTCAGCGCGGCCGCGCTGACCGGCGCGTTCGTCGGGGCGATCAGCGCGGCCCTTGAGGTCCTGCTTGACGACGCGGACGCGCTCGCGGACCCCGGCCGCCTCAGGGAGCAGCTGCGCAAGGCGACCGATATCGCGCTGCGCCCCGCAGAGGAAAATAACTTGGTAAGTTTTCGTGCTCTAGTACATAGGAATTACCACTTAGACAAAAATTTCCATAACAATGGTCCGGCCAGTAACATCAGCCGCTTGCGGAACTCAAACGCGAGCCCGCTGCCGGCAGTTGCTCCGCGGGCGGCTGCCGGAACGAAACCACCGGCACCGTAAGCAACGCATATCAAAGCCAGGCAGCCGAGCCCCAGATGGCGGGCACGGCTGTGGCGCTCTGGGTCAGGCGAGGGCTTCCGCTTGACCGGGGATCAGCGGGAACGACCGCTCGCTGCGGACGGGCAGCACGTAGTTTCCGCGTTTGAGGACGAAGATGAACTCGTTGATGCCGTTGTTGACCGTGTCGGTGATCGACGGGTTCTGCAGCTGCGCGCTGGCGGCGTTCATCGCCGTCCTGGTGGTGACGAAATCGGCGACGGTGCGCTGCAGCGAGACGAAGTGCAGGCCGGCCTGCCCGCCGTCGGTGGTGTCGAAATCCCGCCGCACGATGAGCGGCACGCCGCCGCGGCGGGCGCGCGCCGCGCACTGGGCGTGACCGATCACGCCGTAGCGGCCGATGGCCTGACCGAGCAGGGCGGGATCACTCTCCGCGTCGGTGGTGAACTTGGCCGCTTGTTCTGGGGTTACCTGCGGCGCGTACATACGGGCGACCCGCTCCTGCTGCGACAGCTGCCCGTACCAGGTGTCGAGGCGCAGCCGCATATAGCTGGCGTGCATCGTGGTACCGCCCGCGAACGGTCCGTGCGGGATCGTCACGTCGTCCTCGCTGGCCTGGTTGCGGCGCAGGCCTGACTTGAACCCCATGAACAGCGGGCTGCCGACGGGGACCGGCTGGGCGGACGGGATGCCGCCGGCGTTCTGCCGCCCGGCGGGCAGGCCCGCGCCGACGAACCCGGTCCGCGATTCGCGCCAGCGCAGCGCGGCCGAGATGCCGCGGGTAAGAGCGGCCTCGATCGCGGCCAGCCGCGACTCGTCGTCGGAGGCGAGGTGCAGGCACAGGTGGTAACCGTCGATCGCGGGCAGCTCGAAGTTCGAGAGCGCGGTCGCCCGCGGCACCGGCGAGGAGACCCGCAGCACATCGGTGAAGTACGCCGGTCCCCAGCCCGCGGTGAACAGCAGCCCGGAGGAGTTCCACGGGTAACGGCGTTCGAGGGTGCGCAGCGCGGCTTCGAGCAGCCGTACCGAGGCGGCCGTCGGGGTCGTGCTGACGTCGAAGAACAGCAGCCGGCTGAACTTCGGCAAGACCGGGTTGCCGTACTGGTCGCACGCCAGGAACTCGGTCCACGCATGCTGTCGTGCGGGCAGGCCAGCGGGCTGGATGCCAAGCTCGACGCCGGGCACGCCTGGGGCCGCAGCGGTCTTGCCGGTCTCGTCGGCACTGCGGCCGGCGCTGACCGCCCGGTCGATTCCGGCTCCCGCTACCGCACCCGCGCTGATGGCGGCGGACGCGCCGAGCAGGAGCCGGCGCCTGGTCAGCCACCCGGGCCTGGCGGTCACGAACGGCGCGGTCCGGTCATGACGGGGATGCCGTCACGCTGGTGTCTACGACTGTCATGACGTGGCCTTCCAGTGGAAGGTGAAGTTCACCCGGTGCGGCTTGAGCCACACGTCCTGGTACTCGACGTGCCGGGCGGACACCGGCGGTGAGACCAGCAGGCTCAGCTGGTACGTGCCGTTGCCAGGGAGGCTGACGTCGTTGCCGTAGTGCGGTCCCATATAGCGAGAGATCATCGGCCACAGGCTCTCGTCAGTCTGGGTTTTCGCGCCCTCGGTGATCGTCGCCCACACGCTCGCGTACGGGATCACCACGCCGGTCTGCGCGTCGTTGAGCAGCACCATCAGGTGGAAGCTGGTGCCCTTGGCCGGCTTGACCTCCTGCATGCTGGTGCCGTTGTAGATCAGGAACGGAACCGGCGTCATCGCCTCGGCGGTGATCTTCATCCCCTGCCATACCGCCGTGCCGAGTACCTGCATGGGCACCGGGTTGACACCCGAGTCGTCCGCCGCCGCGGCTTCGGCGGACGCGGCCGCCGCAGAAGTCGCGGAAATACTGGGACACGCCGGCATGCTCATGCCGGCCATTGCGCTGCCGCAGGCGGTGCTGCTGGCCGGGGCGGCCGGCTGAGCGGCGGCCGAGCCGGCCGCGCTCGCGGCCCCGCACCCGGCCGCCAGCAGGGCGACGAGGGCGACCGGCACGGCACGGCATAGCGGGGCGGTTCGGCGCACCCGCGACGCGCGGCATGCCTGGGCGGCACGGCGCAGCGGGGCGAGCAAGCTCGCGGGGGCGGGCATGTGGGTTCCTCCCGTAGTAGTTGGCTGAGTGCGCGCGCCCGGCGGGCTAGCCGGCGGCCTTCGCCAGCGCGGCGCGCGCGTGCTGATCAAGGCTGGCGGTCGACGGCCAGCCGGAGGTCGACACTTCCCACGACCAGAGCACCTTGCCTGTCGAAGAAGCCAGCACGAACCAGGGCTCGCCCTGCACCTGGTAGCCGTCCGCGACCTGGCCGCTGTCGTCGATCGCGACCGGGTAAGCCAGCGGACGCGGCAGCGTGGCGAGGAAGTCCGGCAGCGCGGCGGCCGACGGCTCGACGCTGCCCTCGTCGACCGCGGTCAGCCCCGGCAGGCCGGCTGAACCCGCCGCTGACTGGTAGGCGCTGAGCGCTTCGAGCTGGCCGCCGAGCGTGGTGATCTCCCGGTCCCACGTCGCGAAGAACAAGTAGAGACGCGGGCTGCCCTGGCCGGACTGGCCCGGGCCCATGCTGACGTAACCGCCGCCCGCCGCGGGCAGGGCGGTATCCGTCGCCGGGCTGATGCCGCTGATCGGGGCGTAGGACAGGTGCGAGTCCACCTCGGGATGGCTCGGCAGCAGGCTGGCGACCTCGCTGGCGAGCAGCTGCCCGAGCTGCCCGACGGCGGAGTAGGACTGCTGCGTGAGGTACAGCTTCGCCAGCTTCCCCTGCTGGTTGATGACGAAGATGGCCGGCTCGTGGTCGGTCTGGCTCTGGCTGATCGTCACGCCGACGCTGTAGTCCTTCCACACCTGCTTCAGCTGGTCCAGCGAGCCGGTCAGGTAATGCCACTGGTAGAGCATTCCGTGCAGTTGCGAGTACGACATGACGTCCTCGACGGCGGTCGCCTTCGGGTTGGCGTCGACCCCGAGCAGCTGCACCTGCGACCCGGCCGCGCCGAGCATCTCCTTCGCCTGCACCAGCGACGCCGTTGTCAGCGGGCAGATCGTGGTGCACTCGGCGTCGTTGAAGGCGAGGATGACCACCTTGCCGCGGAACGAATTCAGTGACACGGGCTGGCCGAACTGGTCGGTCAGGGTGAAGGCGGGCGCGGTGCCCGTCAGCGGGTCGCCGGGATCGAGGCTGGGGTTGTCGGTCAGCGCACTGGCCTGCGTGGTGCTGCCCTGGGCCGCGCTGCTCGACGGCTGGACCACCGCGTGCACGACGATCAGCAGGGCCGCTACGCCGGCAAAACCGCCCGCGATCCAGGTACCGGGGATGGCGCGGCGCCGCCGGCCTGCTGCCTGACGGAGCGGCCTGAGGGACAGCCCGGGCAGGGACAGCCCGGGCAGGGACAGCCTGGGCAGGGACAGGTTCGCGCGGCGGGCATCCGTCAGTCTTCGGAGCGGCTGGCGGGACGGCGGCAGCCCCGGGCGTACCCGGGGCCGGCGTAGCAGCGCTAGTGCGACGACCGCGGCGCACACCACGAAAGCCCCGGACGCAAGCCACGCGATGAGTGCCAGGTGGCTTGCCGGTGCGGCGGTCACCGTCGGCTGCGTACCAGACGACGTGCCCGCTGCCGCTCCGCCGCTCGTACCGCTAGCCACAGTGCCGCTGGCCGACGCGAGCCGGATACCGGAGGCCTGGGCGAGCGCGCGCACCCCGGCTTCCGCCGCGGTCGCGAGCCCCGCTCCGCCCGGTCCGATGTGCATCCCGCCGAGCACCTCGTCGGCCGCGCTGGCGGAGTGCCCGT
>DASYAD010000393.1:0-34903 GCA_036501515.1 Trebonia sp.
GCGGTGGAGGTGGGATTTGAACCCACGGAGAGGTTGCCCCCTCACACGCTTTCGAGGCGTGCGCGCTCGGCCACTACGCGACTCCACCGCCGGTGAGCTTACCTGACGTTGGGCCTAAACGACGACTCGGTCCTTAACGTCGTTCGGAGAAGAACCGCCGCAGCACGGAGAGGCATTCGCCGGCCAGCACGCCGCCGATCACCTCGGGCACCGGGGTGGCCCGCTGGTCGCGGACAACGTCCCAGATCGAGCCCACCGCGCCGGCCCGCGGGTCGGCCGCGCCGTACACGAGGCGGCTGATCCTGGCGGCGGTCACCGCCCCCGCGCACATGGTGCACGGCTCGAGGGTGACGACCAGCGTCAGGCCGTCGAGGCGCCATCCGCCGACCGCCTGCGCGGCCGCCCTGAGGGCTTCGACCTCGGCGTGCGCGGTGGGGTCGCCCGCCGCCTCGCGCCGGTTGCGACCGCGCGCCATGATGCTGCCCGCGCCGTCCAGGATGACCGCGCCGACCGGCACGTCGCCTGACGTCCCGGCGGCCTCCGCCTCGGCCAGCGCCGCTCGCATGGCGGGCTCGAACGTCGCCTGGTACCCGGTGGCCGGGTCGTCGTGCACCGCGAACGGACCGTCAGGCGCCGAGGGCCGCGTCGAGCGCGCGCTCCATGGCGGCGCCGAAGCCGAGCCGCACGGCGATGGATTCCACCGCGTCCTCGACGTGGTCCCAGGGGTCGTCGTCGGAGTCGAAGTCGAGGCGGCTGCAGATGGCCGCGAGGTCCATCTCGTCGAGGCCGAGGTCCGCGAAGATCGACAGGTCGCCGACGGGGAGCACCTGGTCGAGGTCATCCTCGTCAGGCACCGGGATGTCGAGGTACTCGAGCACCTGCTCGGCCAGCGGGTAGTCGAGGGCCGCGCCGATGTCGGACAGCAGCACTGATACCTGGTTGCCGATGAGCCTGACGGCCACGAAGAAGTAGTCGTCGATTCCGGCGAGGCCAATCGTGCCCGCGATGCTCGGCTGCTGCCGCAGCACCCGGATCAACCCCTTGAGGTCATCGGTCACAGCCACCGGCAGGACACCAGCGTCCCACCCGTCGTCCTCACGGAAGACCACGATCGCAAAGTCTGTCTCGCTCACCTCAGGCATCGCCACAGTATGAACATACCGCCGCCGGGGAGGCCGGCGTGGCTGCTTCTCTAGTGCGCGGCTGAACGGCATACTGCCACCCGGTTCGGTACATTCTTCGCAGTGGGAGATGCGTAGCGCTCGCGAGTTGCGGGCATACTTGGTCCCGGACGGGCATGGCCAGAGCCGTACCCGCTTGGATGTCCAACCCCCATCCAAGCTAGGTATCGGTCTAAGATTAAGGAACTGGCAGAAGATGGAGCACTCTGCGCTTCCAGGGAGGCCGCAGTGAAACCTGGCAGGATCATCACCTACTTGGCCATAGCCTTTGTCATATGGTGGGTGATTCAGGAGCCGACAAGTGCCGCGCACCTGGTGCACAATATCGGTTCGCTGCTTAGCGAAGCCGCACATGGTCTATCGAGCTTCGTGGCGTCGATCTGAGGTTAGCAATGGGTATTAGGGTCGTTCCGAACGAGACGGTCCCCGCGGCCGTTTACCGGGTTCTCCTGCCGCATGAGCGAAGGGTGATCACCGTTCGGTTCCACCCGGCGATTCTGATCAGGCCGGTGGCCGAAGCCCTTGGCGGGCTTGCGGTCGCCGGCCTGCTCTCTACCCTGTTCCACCTCTACAGCACAGTGCTGCTCGTCGTCTGGCTGCTCTGGCTAATCCTGGTCATCAGGCTTCTTTTCCGCATCTACGCGTGGCTGGAAGATTACTTTGTCGTAACCTCAGCGCGTCTTCTGCTCGCTACTGGCGTATTCAGGAAGACCGTGAACATGATGCCGCTCACCAAGGTCACGGATATGCGGTTCGAGCGTTCGCCGATCGGCCGGCTGTTCGGTTTCGGCACGTTCATCGTCGAGTCTGCCGGCCAGGAGCAGGCGCTGCACACGATCGATCACCTGCCCTATCCCGAGCAGCTCTACATCGAGGTATGCGGGCTGATCTTCAAGGACCCGGGCTCGGGTGACGATTAACCATTTACGGCTAAGGCGACAGGCGCGGCCCATGTGCTTAAAAGTGAGCTTGTGGGCCGTCTTGTTTTACCGCTGCCGCACCCATTCCGCCGCCGCGATGGCGGACCCGCGGGCGCCGGCCATGTCGAGGTCAGGCACGAGGGTGATGTCCTCGATCTCCGCCTGTTCGACGTAGAACCGCGTGTTCTCCCTCGTCGTGGCCACGAACCAGTCACGGAAGTGCGGTGCGGCGTCGATCACACCGCCGCCTACGAAGTACGTGTCGGGGTCGGTGAACTTGGCCGCGATGGAGAACACCCGCCCGATGGCCACCGCCTGCTGGCGGAAAATCTCCAGCGACATCTCGTCGCCGCGCTCGGCGTACCCGCGCACCAGCTTGGCCGCCCGTGCGATGTCCATCTGGCCCAGCTCGTGGCCGGGGTACCTGGTCAGCCAGTACGGGAGCAGGTTCCTGGTGATGGAGGTCAGCGACGCGACCGACTCCGCGTCGCCGTCCTGCCCGCAGTTGCACGACGGCACCGGCTGGTCCGGCTCGAGCAGGCCGGCCAGCGGGATCATCATGTGACCGAGCTCTCCGGCCATGCCCGCCGCGCCCTTGATGATGTGCCCGGCCTGGATCACGCCGGCGCCGAACCCGGTACCGATGATCGCGGAGATCGAGCTGCGCGAGTGCGCGTCCGCGCCGTGCCGCTGGTGGTGGGCGTAGAGGGCGGCGGCGTTGCCGTCGTTGTTGTAAAGCACCGGGATGTGCAGGCGGTCTTCGAGCGCTTCCCTGATGTCGAACCTGGACCAGTCGGGGTGGCCGAAGTTCGTCGCCCCGCCGGTCGCCAGCACACCGTTGGCACTGGCCGGGCCAGGGGTGTCGAGGCCAACCGCGCGGACCTTCTCCCGCGGGACGCCGGTCATCGTCAGCAGCATGTCGAACGAGTCGACGAGCGCGGTGATGGCCTTGTCCGGCCCTTCTCGCACCAGGCTGGGCAGCTCTGCCATTTCCGTGATGAGGAACCTGCCACTGGAGTCGAGCACCGTGCCGTTGTTAGCGGTGCCCCCGTTGTCGATGCCAACGGTTACCCAGTCACCCGAACCCAGCATGAACCCTCCTTAACCTTGCCGAAGTATGACATGGCTAAGGCAAACCTGACCACCGGTCAGGGGTGGTGACCGGTGGCCAGGGCTTATGAGCGGCTTTGAGCCTGCTGGTAGCAGCTTACGGTCATTTGCCAGGTCTACTGGCGGCGTGAACCGAAAAACTATCGTTAGGCCGGCCCCGAGATCTGACCGGCCAACCCGGCCGTCGCTTTGCTGTTCGCACCCGGCTACCGGTACGCTGATCGACACCGCGTCCTGTCGGCTTCGGCCGCGCGGACGGTTGGAGGATTCGCCTAGTCCGGTCTATGGCGCCGCACTGCTAATGCGGTTTGGTGGCAACACCATCCGGGGTTCAAATCCCCGATCCTCCGCGCTATCCCGCCAGGCACGCTCGCTCAGAGAGCAGCGTGCCTGTCTTGTTCTCCCCGTCAGCCCTCCGCCCGGACCTCCGGCGGGCGTACTGGTACGGTCTCCCGGAACAGTGACGCGCTGGAAAGTTGTGGCTATCGGTGAAAAAACAGACGGCGGTTGCGGTTGCCTCGGTTGTGGCCGTCGCGGTGCTCGCGCTTGCGGGGTGCAAGTCGTCACCCTCGGCGGCCCGGCTCGCACCTGCGTCTGTCACTAAGATCGCCACGGGACCGGCCAGCGCCGCGCCCACCGCACATTCCGGGCCCGCGTCATCAGCCGCCAGCCACGCCCAGCCGGGCTCTACGCAGCCGGGCACCGCGCAGGCCGCTGAGGCATCATCCCCGGCCGCGCCCGCCGCCGCGTCCGCCAGCCAGTCACCGCAAACCATGCCAGCCTCCACGCCAGCCACGCCGGTGCCCGCCGGCCTTCAGGCCGACGGACAGCTCGAGGTCGGCTGCGCGGTCACCCGTGAGGACGGGGAGTCAGGGCCGGTTGTCGGAGCGGAGCTGACTTTGTACAACCCCGGATCCGCTCCGGTGTACGTCAGCTACGTCGGCGTGAAGTGGAACGACGGACAGGTCACCAGCAACGTGCCGGACGGGAATTCCGTCGCACCCGGGCAGGTGGTGCGGCTGCCGCTGCAGCTCACCGTTTCTGCGATCGCGGCTACCGCCTGCCTGGCCGGGTGGAGCTGACCGCGGACCGGCCGCGCTGCCCCTTAGCGGGCGGCGGACAACCGGGCAGGCGCCTGCGCCCTCGCGGCCGCCACGTCGTCGTCTGGCCCGTCTCCCGTCAATGCCGACGCGATCGTGAGCGCGGCCGCCAGTTCCGGGGCGCTTCCGCTGCCGTCAGCCCACATCTTCCGCATAGACCGCTCCAGCCACCGCGCGAGCTCGGCGTCGGCCGCCAGACCGCGCTCGCGCGCCTTCTTCGCCGCCCGGACCAGCAGATCCGCCTCCTGGTGGAGGGGATCGGCCGCGCTCATCCAGCGAACCTCTGCGTCACTCCCCAGGCGCCGGACACGGCCTGCGCGTTCGACGGTCTCGAGGCCGGGCGAATGGCGTACAAGTGTCGTCATGGCGGCAGCCTTACACGTGTGCCCTCCGCCGCCACCGAACCCCGTTATCCGGCGTTTCCGCAGGATAACGGGAAAAGCCGTCAGTGCTGCGGTCCGAGTTGCTCGACATCGAGCGTGCCCGCCGCGTACTGCTCGCGGAGGGTTGTCTTCTTGAACTTGCCGACCGAGGTCTTGGGCACCTCGGCGATGAAGCACCAGCGCTCGGGCAGCTGCCAGCGCGGCAGCCGTTCGCCCAGGAAGGCCCGCAGCTCGTCCGGGGTGGCCGCGGCCGCGTCCTGTCGCAGCACCACGGCGGCGAGCGGCCGTTCGCCCCAGCGCTCGTCAGGCACGCCGATCACGGCCGCCTCGGCCACCGACGGGTGCGCCATGATCATGTTCTCCAGCTCCATGGACGAGATCCACTCGCCGCCCGACTTGATCACGTCCTTCACCCGGTCGGTGAGCCTGATGAACCCTTCGGCATCCAGGTTGCCTACGTCGCCCGTGCGCAGCCAGCCGTCGTGGAACTTCTCAGGGGCGTCGTCCCGGTAGTACGACGCTGTGATCCACGGGCCGCGGCACTCAAGCTCGCCGACGGCCTTGCCGTCGGCCGGCAGGATCTGCCCGTCGTCTCCGGCCAGCCGGCCTTCCACGCCGCACACCAGCCGTCCCTGCGAAGCCCGGTAGGGCCAGACGGCGTCGCCCGTCACGCCCGCCGGCTCCTGGGCGACCGACCCGATGGGCGACAGCTCGGTCATGCCCCAGGCGTGGGTCATCGTGATGCCGAACTCGTCGGCGTACGCGCGCATGACGCCTTCGGGCAGTGCGGAGCCGCCGCAGACGAGGGTCCGCACTGACGAGAGGTCGCCGCCGGCCGCGCGCAGCTGAGCCAGCATGCCCTGCCAGATCGTCGGCACGCCGGCGCCGACGGTGACGCGCTCCGTCTCGATGAGCCTGACGATCGCGTCCGGGGTCATGAAGCGGTCCGGCATGACCAGGTCGGCGCCAGCCATCAGCGACGCGTAGGGCAGCCCCCAGGCGTTCGCGTGGAACTGCGGCACGACCGGCATAACCCGGTCCCGCTGTGAGACCCCCAGGGCGTTGGCGGTGCAGACGGTGACTGAGTGCAGGTAACTGGAGCGGTGGCTGTACACGACCCCTTTGGGGAGCCCGGTTGTGCCGCTGGTGTAGCACATGGCGGCGGCGGAGCGCTCGTCAAGCTCTGGCCAGTCGAAGTCTGCCGGGGCGGCCGCTAGCAGGTCCTCGTAGGAGTGCACCGCGCGGCCCGGGCCCGCCAGCGAGTCGCGCGCCGCGTCGTCGGCCGGGCCGGAGACGATGACGTGCTTGATCGTCTCCGCCAGCGGCAGCACCTTGGCGAACAACGGGATCAGCGACGCGTCGAGGATGACGGCGTAGTCCCCGGCGTGCGTGGCGATGTATCCGACCTGGTCGGCCGACAGCCGCAGGTTCAGGGTGTGCAGCACCGCGCCCATCGACGGAATCGCCAGGTACGCCTCAAGGTGCTCCGCGTTGTTCCACATGAACGTCGCCACCCGCTGGTCGCCGTCAACGCCGAGCGAGCGCAGCGCGTTCGCCAGCCGGGCTGACCGTTCGCCGACGTCAGCGTAGGTGCGCCGCCTGGCCGGGGCGTCCCCGGCAGCGGTCACGACTTCCTTATCGCCGAAGACGGTGGTGCCGTAGCGCATGATCGCGGTGACCGTCAGCTGGAAATCCATCATCGTGCTGTCCATATGGCCCCGCGCCTCCTCATTGAGTTCCTACTGGGGATCCCCTCGCCGTCAGGGGCTCCTATTCAGGTAAGGGTGCCACGGACCCGGGGCGCGTTACAGCCCCCGCACGGACCTATCTAATGACACGTCCCGCTGGCCGGGCCAGGAGTCGGCCCCCAGCTCCGTGTCCTTCCTGAGCTTGGCGACTGCCCGGGCCACGGTGGACTTAACCGTGCCCACGGAAACGCCGAGAGCCGCTGCCACTTGGGGCTCGGTCATGTCGTCGTAGAACCTCAGCATCACGGCGGCCCGCATCTGGCGCGGCAGCCGGTCGATCGCGCGCTGCACCACGTCGCGCAGGTCGCTCTCCCTGGTGGCATCTTCGGCCGTGGGCGAGTCGGGAATCTCGTCCGTCGGGTATTCGTCTACCCGCCGTCTGCGCCACCCGGAAATGTGCGTATTCACCATCACCCGGCGCACATAAGTGTCAAGCGCGGCCTGATCGTCGATCCGGTCCCAGGACTGGTACGCCTTCACCAGCGTCGCCTGGAGCAGGTCCTCCGCGTCGGCCCGGTTTCCCGTCATCGCCTGGGCAGCCCGCAGCAGCGCGTGGCTGCGGGAGCGGACGTACTCGCCAAACGCAACGCGGTCCCCGACGCTCATGGGTCCCCTACGCTCAAGACACGATGCTACACAGGGTGATCAATTAGCTACGATACGCCTTGCTTGGTAACTGGCTCCACTCAGCCCCCGCCAGAATCCCTAGAAACAGCCGTATCTAAACTCGGCCAGAAAATCACGCATTACCGCAAAATGCCTTGGTCTTCGTTTAACGATATTGTCGAAGCACTTGACGCCCCCGCGCCTGTGTGACAATCGTCGGACATGGCATGGCTACGGCCGCAATCCCATTCCAGGCAATTGCGACATAAGGTAGATACCTGCGCCGACCACGGCGACCTGGCCACCGCGGGAACGCCGGCCTGGTACGCCCGTCGGGCCCTGCTGCGTTCGGCTGTATTCGATACCCGCGACCACGAGCTCTGGGCGCACCGGCCCGCGGTGGCCGCCTCCGTCGTCACCGGCGTCATCGTGGACGTGCGGGACGACATCCTCGTTCTCGACAGCCGGCACGGAACCGAATTCGTCACCGTTTCCTCATCCACCGTGACCTGGCTCGGGGCGCGTACCGCGGCGTCCGCGCTCCGCCGCGGCGACACCGTCATCGTCAGGCACGGCGACGGGGACACGCGACGCCCTGGCCGCTGCCAGGCGGAGCGTATCTGGGCCCGCATCGGCCGGGTGACCGGCACGATCATCGCGGCCGAAGGCCGGGAGTTCCTCGTCGACGCCGGCCGCCACGACCGCGAACCGCGGCGGGTCGTGGTGGCGGCCGCGTCCGTACGCCCGGTTCAGGTGCGTTTCCCCCGGCTGGCACCCGGTTACCTGCTCGACGTCATCGGCACCAGGCACGGCGACCACCTGCTTGCGGTGGCGCCCGCCGCCGCGCAGCCGGCCTACCGGGCTGGTGATACCCCCGCGCCGCCCCTGGTCAGCGGCCCGCTGCCGGCGACCATCAGCGGGTCAGCGGTCTGGCATGAGCCCGACGACGAGCCGCGGGACCTGCTCGGGCTCGGCTACCCCGCGCTCGACCCGGACACCGACGCCGAGCCAGCGGGCGGCGGTCAGGGCTGTGTCCGGCTGCCGTTCCTTTCGCTCGGCAGTGCGGTCCGGGTCGGCAACGAGTGCACCAGCCGCTCGGCCGTGCTCCCGGTTACCAGCGACGGGGCCATGGCCAGGCAGTTCTGCGACCGGTGCGTGAAGTGCGGCACGTCGCCCAGGGGGCGGGTAGCCGACCTGACCATGGCCGCCTTCGTCGAGCTCGGCGGGAACCTGGAAGACGGCTGCTTCAACGCGACGATGACGGTGGCCGGCTGACGCAGCCGTCTGGGTTGATACGGGGGTTAATTGTGAGTGGAGCTATCACGTACGACGTGCTGCGCGAGGTCCAGGTCCCGCTGCTGGCCGTGCTGCTCATCGGCGCCTGCGCGGCCAAGGCCAGGCGTGCGGTCACGGCCCGCTCGGTCAGCGCGGGCGCCGGTCCGACCGTCATCTTCCCGCTCAGCCTGCGCCGCCCGGCGGCCGCCGCTTTGTGCGCGGGCGAGCTCGTACTCGGCGCCGGGCTGCTGATCACCGCGGGGGGCGCCGCGGGCAGCGCGGCCGCCCTGGTTTTCCGGGTCGGGACCGCGCTGCTGTTCTGTACTGCCGTAGGCGCACTGTACGAGCTGCGATCGCGCCACCCCGACAAGGGCTGCGGCTGTTTCGGCGAGCTGAGTCACACGCCGGTGAGCTGGCGCGTGATCACCCGGGCGGTGCTGCTCGGCCTCGCCGCGCTCGCGTCCGTCGGCGCGCCGCCGCTGCACCTGCCGGGCTCGGCCTGGCAGGCATGGCTGGCACTGGCGGCGCTGACGGCCGAACTCGCCGCGCTCACGGCGCTGTCGCCGGAAGTCGGCCAGGTCATGCTCCGGCTGAGCCATACCGACCCGTGCGAGCTGCGCGAGGTGCCGGCCGCCAGGACGCTGGCGGCGCTGCACGCGAGCTCGTCATGGCGGCGCCACCAGCGGTACCTCACCGCGACCGTGCCCGTCGACATCTGGCGCGAAGGCTGCTGGCGTTTCGTGGTGTTCCCAGGCGCGCTGGCCGGCCGCCGGGTCGAGGTGGTCTTCGCCGTCTACCTGTCTGGCCGCCGCCCGGCGGTGCGCATCGGCATGCTCGACACGGAAGCCGACTTCGCCTCGAGCTGGCGCTCGCCGACGGGCCCGCTAGAAATGTCTAAGCCCTTATAAGAAAAACCGAATACGAAAGAATAGAGCCGATATTCTCGGAACGAGGGCGGCTCACCGCGGTCGACCGCAGGCTCCGCCTCGCGACCGGGGCGCCCCGTCAGGCTGGCTGGGAGCGCAGGAATTTGCCGAAGTGCGGGACGGTAAAGGCGATCAGGCCGCGTTCCGAGCTGTAGATCAGGCCCTTCTTAATCAGGCCGTCCCTGGCCGGCGAGAGGCTTGACGGCTTGCGGCCGAGCTCGTCGGCGACGTTGGAGGTCGGCACCGGCTCGTCGCCGATGGCCGCCATCGCGCGCATGTACTCCCGCTCGGCCGGGGTCGCGCGCTCGTACCGCGAGCCGAAGAAGCCGACCGCGAGTTCGCTCTCCGCCTCCGGGGCCGAGACGGCCACGTCGGCCCCGGTGATCGGGCTGGCGGCGGCGACATCCCAGGTCACCTTCCCGTAGGCCTGGACGAAGTACGGGTAGCCGCCGCCGGCCTCGTACAGCGCGTCCAGGGCGTCCTGTTTGAACAGCACGTCCTCGCGCCCGGCGGGAGCGATGAGGGCCTGGTCGGCCGCGTCCCGGTCGAGCCGGTCGATCCTGGCGTAGCGGAACAGCCGTTCCGAGTAACTCTTGCTGGCCGACAGCACCGAGGGCACATGCGGCAAGCCGGCCCCGACCACGATGAGCGGGCCGCCCACTTGCGACAGCTCATGACAGGCGGCGCACAGCGCGGATACGTCTTGCGCGGGGATGTCCTGCATCTCGTCGATGAACAGTCCGATGCCCACGCCGAGGTCGGCCGCGACCGAGGCGGCGTCGGTGAACAGTTCGATCAGGTCGACCTCGAGGTCGCCCGAGTCGGCCCGGCCGCGCGCCGCTGGCACGTCGATACCGAACTGCGCGCTGACGGTGGATCCCTTGGGCGCCTTCGGGTCGCGCAGCGCGAACGCCTTGAGCACGCCGAGGAAGTCGTCGATACGGTCCGGGGCACGGTGCCGCGGCGCGAGCTCGCGCACGGCCACGTGCAGGGCGCTGGCGACCGGGCGCCTGATGGACTGGTCCGGCCTCGCCTCGAGCTTGCCCGTCCCCCACAGGCGCTGCAGCGCCATCGACCTGAAGGTGTTGAGCATCACGGTCTTGCCCACGCCGCGCAGCCCGGTCAGCACCATCGACCGCTCGGGCTTGGCGCGGGCCACTCGCTCAAGCACGATCTCGAACTGGCTGATCTCACGGTCTCGCCCGGCGAGCTCTGGCGGCCGCTGCCCGGCGCCGGGCGCGTAGGGGTTCCGTACGGGGTCCACGATCGGACTCTATGACGCCGTCTAGCGGGATCCGTAGATTTCCGTAGAGACCGCTACCGGCGTGTCGCGGCGGATTACGGCTCAGTTGTTCCGGTTGAGGAAGCGCTTGTGCGCCTCGGCCAGCCTGAGGTAGGCGCGCGCCGCGATCTCGGCTCGACGACGGGCGTACTCGTGCGGGGCCACCTCGTACCGGGTGAGCTCGACCTGGACCGCCGCGAGCTCGGACTCGTACTCGTCCTCAATCGTCAGCGCGTCATCGATGTACTGGCTGTCTGCCTTGCTCATGTTGACGGTCAACGCTGTTTGCCTTTCATCCTGCACCCCCGGCATGACAGTCTTCCGCATCACGGTTCTGGTACGGGCTAACCTGGGAGAACTCATTTTTCACAGCAGAAACAATCGTGACCGGTAACCCCACGCGGCCATCAACGTAGTCGGACGTTATATGTGATCTGAATCACACTGGGGCTACTCGGCGGCGCTGCCGGTCACTTCACCCTTGTTGATCCGGGCCAGATAGTCGTTGTAGGCCGCCAGCTGATCCTCGTCCTCGTCGACGTCGACCCGCGCTGTCCCGCCCCCGACGCGCTGGCGCGGCTGGGCGGTAGTGGCCCCGGCAGGCTTGGACTCGGCGATCCGGTCAGCCATGGACGACCGGCGGGCCATCTCGAGCCAGCCCATGCCCGCCGACGGCCGGGACTCCCTGGTCCACTGGAAGAACGTCACCATGATCACCACGAACATGATCGCGGCGCCGCCGATCCACATGACTGCGCCGCCCTCGTGCAGGTCGTTCACCGCGGACGGGCCCCAGGTACGCGGGTCCATCGGGACGAACGGGTCGGTCTGGTACGAACCGAGTACGACCCCGGTGAAGGCATCCACCGGCATGGCGATGAACAGCAGGAAAAGCCGCAGCGGATAAGACACCTTCCACTTGATCGGCTCCTTGCCGATCAGCGGCAGGAAATACAGGTAGCCGACGACCAGGTAGAGGACGTGCTCGCCCTCGTGCACGGCGTCGTGCTCGGTGACCAGGTTCATGAAGCTGGTCAGGTGCGTGCCGACGATCGTGGCCGCGTAGGCCGCGACGGTGAACCCCGGGAAGGTCAGCCACTGGACGGGGCGCGACCTGATGATCTTTTTGACCCCGGTGTGCAGCGGGTTCTTACTCGCGTGCAGCAGCAGGGTGACGGGCTGGCCTGCCACGAGCAGCGGCGGCGCGATCATGATCAGCATCAGGTGCTGGATCATGTGGTCCCAGAACAGGGTGTCGTCGTACGTGCCGACGCCGCTCTGCGTCGCCAGGTTGATGACGAGCAGGCCAAGCACAAACGGTATCGTGCGCCGCAGCGGCCACGGCCGGCGCGGGTGGCGCCGCCTGACCCGGAGCACACCCCATAGGTAGGCCAGCGCGAGCAGCGCGGTAAACGCGGTGACAACTGGCGCGAACTGCCAGTTGGTAGCGGCCTCGTCCCACGTGAACGGCGGCAACATGGCGGCTCCTCCTCCTGTCATGGAGAGCCTACCTCTGTCCTACGCACTGTCGTAGTCGGCCGCCGGGTGCGGCAGTGCTGTTCAGCTGGCAGTCGGCGACGGCCAGTTACAGGTGATCTGCGGATTGACGCCAAGGTAGTTGAGCGGCCCGGTGACCATGGTCGCGGCGATCGTCGCGCCCGCACTGCAGGTCGCTGGCACATTGCTGAAGTAGCCTCGCTGGCCCGCGGCGGCGGCGCCGATAATCAGCCAGACGAAGAGGATCAGCGTCTTTCTCGACATGCCCTCCGCCCTCAGCCGGGAATGCTCATACGGAACCTAGTCTGGATAATAACGTCCGGACACCTGCATCTGGCGATATTGCGGACCGCCACGCCGGTGGACCGGGCCGGTATCAGCGGGGCGGCCGCCCGTCGGCGGCCGCGAGGCGGGCGTTCGAGGCGGCCACCTGCTCGGGGTCGATCTCGAAGCCCACGTAGGAGCAGCCTAGCGAGAGAGCGGCCAGTCCCGTGGTGCCGCTGCCGGAAAAGGGGTCGAGCACCACGACGTCGGTTCCGCGCCGCCCCAGGGCGGAAACGCAGCGCCGCGGCAGTTCGAGCGGGAAGCGCGAGTAGTGGGCGGGACCGGCCATCCGCTCGTTGGAGAATTCCCAGACGCTCTTCACCGGCGGATCGGTCAGGAACGCGTGCTTTTCCGACCGCGCGAACAGGCAGACGGTCTCGTGCGCCCGGTGCGGCCGCCGGCAGCGCCCCTCGGGCATCGGGTTCTTCTTGCGCCAGATCACCTCGCCGCGGAACAGCCAGCCGTCGTCGCACATCCCGATGACCAGGCGGTACGGCAGCGCAAGCAAGTTGCCGTAGGCGAGCCAGGGGGCCTCGGCCCGCAGGTACGCCTTGCGCCTGGCCCGCGGCTTGACGTAGGCCGAGTTGTTCTCGTCGAGCCCCGACCTGCCGGGCCCGAGTGAGCTGTAGTCGCGGTCGTCCGGCCGCCAGTTCACCGGCGTGTTGTACGCGTCGCCGATGTTGACCCAGACAATGCCGTCGCGCTTGAGCTTCGGCCGCAGCACCTCGAATATCGCCACCAGCCGCCTGACGTACTCCCGCGGGTCTTCCTCGACGCCCATGCCCGCCGACATCCGCTGCCCCCAGTACGGCGGCGAGGTGACAAGCACGTCAACGCTCTCGTCGGGCAGCCCTGCGCCTAGCTCGGCACAGTCGCCGAGGGTGACCCGGTTACGCGGGTAAGGACCAACCGTGGGCTGACTCATCCGACCTCCGCACCCCCGCCCTGTCGAGTTCAGAAATTGGCCAGCCGGCCAAGCGCCTGCGCGACCGGCTCTTCGCGGGCGTCGCGCCAGCCGGTGCCCGCCCACAGGTGAACGCGGTCGGGATGGCCGGCCGCGGCCGCCGCCCGCCTCAGCGCGGCCGTCAGGTGATGGATCGCCGGGTAGCCGAGCGGCGCCTGGTCTTCGTAGCTGGCGGTCCAGCGGTTGGCCAGGGCGCGGGCCGGGCGGCCGGTAAACGAGCGGGTGACGACGGTGCGGTCGAAGGCGGGATCGGCTAGCGCGGCCCGGTGCGTGGCCGAGGCGCCGCTTTCCGCTGTGCGCAGCAGCGCGGTGCCTGCCGCCACCGCGCCGGCCCCGGCGGCGAGCGCCCGGGCGACGTCGCCGCTGGTTCCGATGCCGCCCGCGGCGATCACCGGCAGCGTGCTGACCGCCCGCACCCGGCGGACGAGTTCGGCCAGGTCAACCTGCTCGGGCAGCCGCTCGGGCGTCATCGTGCCCGAATGACCGCCGGCGGCGCTGGCCTGGACGACGAGAACGTCCGCGCCCGCTTCCACGGCCCGCTTCGCCTCCTCGCCCGAGGTGACCGTGATGCCGACAGGGATGCCGGCCTGGTGCAGCGCGCCGACCGCTGCGCCCGGCGGGAGGCCGAAAGTGGTGGTGACGATGGCAGGACGAGCGGCCAGCACGACGTCGATCTTGCCGGTCCAGGCATCGTCGTCCTCAGTCAGCGGCACCGTCTCGAGGTCGATACCGTAAGCGGCGGCTTCCGGCGCCAGGGCACGGGCATAGCGGCGGTAGTCCTCGGCCGAGACCGGCACGGTATTGGGCACGAACAGGTTGACTCCGAAGGCCGCGCCGGAGCCGGCCACCGCTTTCGCCTGCGCCTCAAGGTCCGCCGCCGACTTGTAGCCGCCGGCCAGGAAACCGAGGCTGCCCGCGTCCCAGGCACTGGTGACCAGCTGCGGCGTGCTGGGACCGCCGGCCATCGGAGCGGCGATGACCGGAAGCTGAACGCCAAGCTCGCGCAGCAGGGCGATGTCGGGGTACGGCATATCTCGGGAGGTTACAGCGCCGGGTGACCTGGCGGCGTGGCATCCTGCCCGAGCGTGACGAGCCTCGGCCCCGAGATCGGGAAATAATACGCGGAGGGCCAGGGATTCGAACCCTGGAGGTCGGTCTCCCGACCTAGTTGTTTTCAAGACAACCGCCATCGGCCACTAGGCGAGCCCTCCTGTGGGACCAACTTTAGCCGAGCGGAGCGCCTCACGCCGCACCGGCGGCGGATCGGCGCGGGAGGGCGAAGCCGTCGGCCACGAGGGCGGCCAGCGTCAGGTACGCCTCGGCGGTCTCCGTGTCGAGGTAACCGAGCTCGAACTCGGCCCCTTCCTCGAGGTGGGTGTCGTACGGGACCCGGACGACAGCGCGGCAGCGGGCGGCGAAGTGCTGTTCGAGCCGGTCCAGGTCGACCGCGGACTTGCTTTTGCGGCGGACGGCGGACAGCACCACCACGCCACCGCGGACCAGGTCGCCGTAAGAATGCGCGTCAAGCCAGTCGAGGGTGGCGCTGGCGCTGCGCGCGCCGTCGACGGACGGGGAGCTCACAAGGACGACCTGATCGGCCAGCTCAAGGATGCCGGCCATGGCCGAGTGCAGCAGGCCGGTGCCGCAGTCAGTGATGCACACGGAGTAGTAGTGCTCAAGGACGCTGGCGACCGCCCGGTAGTCGTCGGCGCTGAACGCCACCGAGACACCAGGGTCACGGTCGGACGCCAGGATCTCCAGCCGGGACGGCGCCTGCGTGGTGAACGACCGGACGTCCGCGTACCTGGCCACAAGCGCGCGGTCGTTCAGCAGGTCGCGAATGGTCGCCGGGGTCTCGAGGCGGACCTTGTCCGAAAGCGTGCCACGGTCCGGGTTACCGTCAACCGCGATCACCCGGTCGCCGCGCAGCGACGCCAGCGTCGCTCCCAGGCCCACGGTGGCCGTGGTCTTGCCGACACCGCCTTTGAGGCTCAGCACGGCGACCCGGTGGTGGCCGCCCGTCACTGGCGTCCTGATGCGGCTGATCAGGTCCCGGCGGCGCATGCTGGCGGACGACTCGCCGACGCGGACAAGCCCGCCGGTGGCCCGGTACACCGTCCGCCGCCAGCCGTCGTCCGGTGTCGCCCGCTTGCCGGGCAGCAGCAAGTCGGAGGTGAGCGAGTCGGACGTGAGCGGGTCGGAGGTCAGCGGGTCGGACGTCAGCGGGTCGGACGTCAGCGAATGGGACGTCGGCCTCTGTGCGAGTTGATCCGGTGACGGACCAGCCTCGTCGGCGGCGGCCGCCGAGGCGCCCCGCGCCCCGCCCGGCAGGCTGGTCCACGGATTCGCTGGCGCCTGGCCCGTCGGTGCGGCCGGCGTCGGGGTGCCCCGGGGAGCTGGCGGATGCGGGTGCAGGGTCGGCGGCGCCGCCAGCGGCTCCGCGACCGCCTCGTAGTCGGCCGCGGCGCGCACCTGCGACCACGGGACCGAGGGACCCCGCAGCGGCGGCGCGTCATCGGGGGCACGCGGCGCCGCGTACGGATCAGGCGACCAGACCTGCCGGTGTGCGTCGGGCTGCCGGTGCGCGTCGGGCTGCCGGTGTGCCTCAGGCGGCGGCGGGCGGTCAGGTGCGGGCTGGCGGTACGGCACCGGCGGGCGCGCTGGCCGGACCGGGGCCGGCATCTCAGGAAAGCCGGGGTCGGGCAGCGCGTCAGGGTCGGGCAGCTGCTCCATGGCCGGGACGTCGGGCAGCGTGTCGCCGGCCGCCCGGCCGCCAGCGGCGCCGAAGCCGGCGGCTGAGAACCGGTGCACCTCGGTGGTCGTCGGCTCTTCGTACGTCTCGGGATTGTCGTGCTCGTCCGGTGTCATGGGCCGCCCCCAATTGCCACCTGCTCCGCTCTCTTGCCGTGCTCGTAACGGCGCACCGCCGCGGGCGCTTGCCCGCGGACGCACCGCGATATCGTCAGCTCATCGCGCAGCTCACCCCGACCTGGTGACCGAAGACCCTGTCACTGGACTTCCCGCGCAAGGAGGCAGCTATGCACGCAGTCGTGATTACTGAGCCAGGGGGTCCTGAGGTCTTGTTGTGGACGGAGGTGCCTGATCCGCACCCCGGGCCCGGTGAGGTGCTGGTCGACGTGGCCGCGTCCGCGGTCAACCGGGCCGACGTGATGCAGCGCCAAGGGCACTACCCGCCGCCTCCCGGTGCACCTCCGTATCCGGGCCTTGAGTGCTCGGGGACCGTCGCCGCGGTCGGCGAGGGCGTGACCGGCTGGCAGCTGGGGCAGCCGGTATGCGCGCTGCTGGCCGGCGGCGGCTACGCGGAGCTGGTGGCGGTTCCGGCCGGCCAGCTGCTGCCCGCCCCCGAGACGGTGACACTGGCCGAGGCCGCCGCGCTGCCGGAAACGGTGTGCACCGTGTACTCCAACGTCTTCCAGGGCGCGCGCCTGGCCAAGGGCGAGACGCTGCTTATCCACGGCGGCGGCAGCGGCATCGGCACCACCGCGGTCCAGCTGGCCAAGCATGCGGGCGCCGTCGTCGCGGTCACCGCGGGCTCGCAGGAGAAGCTCGACGTATGCCGGCGGCTCGGGGCAGACATCCTCATCAACTACCGCGAAGACGACTTCGCGGAAAGCCTGCTCGCGGCCACGGGCGGGCACGGGGCGGACGTGATCCTTGACATCATCGGCGCCGGGTACCTGACGAAGAACCTGGCCGCGCTCGCTCCCGACGGCCGTATCGCCAACATCGGCCTGCAGCAGGGACGCCGGGCCGAGCTCGACCTGAGCGCGCTGATGGCCAAGCGCGGCACGATTATGTCGACCACGTTGCGGGCACGCCCCGCCGAGCAGAAGGCGGCGATCGTGGCGGCGGTCGCGGCCAGCGTATGGCCGCTCGTCGACGCGGGCGTGCTGCGTCCCGTCGTCGACCGCGAGCTGCCGATGTCGCAGGCCGCGGACGCGCACCGGATCGTGGACGCGTCTGGCCACACCGGGAAGGTCGTGCTGCGCACCGAGTAACCGCTCGCACCCGATAGCGTGTGTTTATGAGCGACGAGATTAGCCAGAAGGATCAGGGAAGGCCGCAGGTCGTCGTCGTCGGCCCTGACGGCATGGCCATCGGTTCCCCGGAGGAGGGCGAGGGTCAGACGGACCGCCCGATCACCGAGATGGTCGAGCAGCCGGCCAAGGTAATGCGGATCGGCTCGATGATCCGCCAGCTGCTTGACGAGGTTAAGTCAGCCCCGCTCGATGAGAAGAGCCGCGCCCGGCTGAAGCAGATCCACCAGAACTCCATCAAGGAGCTTGAGGACGGGCTCGCGCCCGAACTGGTCGAGGAGCTTGAGCGGTTGTCGCTGCCGTTCGAGGACGCCACGCCGAGCGAGGCGGAACTGCGCGTCGCCCAGGCCCAGCTCGTCGGCTGGCTCGAGGGCCTCTTCCACGGCATACAGACCACGCTGTTCGCGCAGCAGATGGCGGCGCGGGCACAGCTCGAGCAGATGCGCCGCGCACTGCCGCCCGGCCTCATGCCCGCACCGGATCAGGACCAGCAGCCCCACCGCGGCTCAGGTCCCTACCTTTGACTGCCTGACTTGTTCACGGGCGACCCGTTCGACGCCGAGTTCAACTGACTGCCTGAGCTGTTCGCCGGCGACCCGTCAGCTTCCGAGTTCAACTCACTGCCCGACCTGTTCACCGGCGGCCCGTTCGAGGCCGGGTTCAACTAAGGCCGGCCGTAGCGCAGGCGCCCGAGCCACGCGGCGGCCTCGGCGAACTCGGGATCTGACGTGCCCGGGCGCACCTGGGGGCGACCTCCGTCGCTGCGCGGGTAGCTGCCGAGGAACCGCACCTCGGCGCACACCCGGCGGACGCCCATCATCGCCTCGCCGACGCGCGCGTCGTCGATGTGCCCTTCGCAGTCGATGAAGAAGAAGTAGCTGCCGAGCCCGTCACCAGTCGGACGCGACTGGATCGTGGACAGGTTGACGCCGCGCACCGCGAACTCGGTCAGGATCTCCATCAGCGCGCCCGCGTGGTCGTCGGCCAGGAACGCGGTCAGCGAGGTCCGGTCCGCCCCGGTCGGCGCGGGCAGCGAACCAGGCGGCGCCACCTCGACGAACCTGGTCACCGCGTTGGACCGGTCGTGCACGTCAGGCGCGAGCACCGTAAGCCCGTAGCGGCCGGCCGCCGCCGCCATCGCGAGCGCGGCGTCCAGGTCTCCCTCGCTGACGCGGCGGGCCGCCTCGGCGTTGGACGGGAACGGCACCCACTCGCGGCCCGGCAGACTCGCCGCCAGCCACCGCCGGCACTGCGCCTCAGCCTGCGGGTGGCCGCCCACCGTCTTCACGTCGGCCAGCGTGGTGCCCTCCCGCGCGAGCAGCGCGAACTCGATGGGCAGCCGGGTTTCGGCCTGGATGAGCACGTCGCCGTTGGCCGCCAGGTCGTCGACCGTCGCGGTGACGATGCCCTCGACTGACGACTCGATCGGTACCACTGCCCGGTCGGCGGCACCGCCGCGGACGGCGGCCAGCGTCGCGCCGATCGTCGCGCACGGCACCGGCTGGACATCGGCGCCAGACCGCGAGCGCGCCAGCGCGGCCACTGCGGCCTCGGTAAACGTCCCCTCGGGACCAAGATAGGCATAGCGCATGCGTCCATCATGCCGTAGCGGGGGCGCGCCGCGACGCCCGCTCGCCACGTCCGGCCTGCTGCGCGGGGACGGAGTGCGAGAGTCCGGTCCCGAGCCGGGCAGTGTGCACCGCCTGGGCCTCCTCAGGCGACAGCTCCTGGCCGCCCTTGCCTGCCAGTACCGGCTTAGCGTAGGTCCGGGTCTCAGCCCGGCCGTTGATGGAGCTGAGCACCACGCCGTCGCCGGTCGCGTTCAGCAGCGCGAGCGAGAACGACAGCTGCCCTGACATCTCCTGCAGCGCGTCGTACCTGACGATCGCGACGTCCCGCAGTGCCCGCGGGTCAACCGTGCCGTTGGAGCCGACGGCGCCCTGTACCAGGTCGCGGCACTCCCTGACGGCCTGTGCGGACCGCCGGCTGGCGCTGACGCCGACCACGATGCCGATCACTCCGGCCACCGCCGCCGCAGCTGCAATCACAATCACTGTCACGCAAAGCACTATACACATCACGGAATGTAACTAGCTTGAGGCGGGGGTGAGATAGGGGCCCGGAGTGAGCGAGGGGTCGCGCGGGGACGGAGCCCTGACCGCAAACGGGACCAGGACCGGGATGAAGCCTGAGCGAAGACGGGACCAGGACCGGGATGAAGCCTGGCGCGGACGAGGCGGGGAGCGGGGCCTGGGAGCCTGGGCGGCGACGGGAGCCTGGGCGGCGACAGGAGCCCGGGCAGGGAGCGGCCCCAGGAGGATGGACTGGGACAACCGGACGTCGTCAGAACGAGGGCGGTTTCCTCCTACACCGTCACCCGGCTCGCCAGGGCCCGGGCGACGTCGGCCAGCTGCCGCGCGCGGTGCAGCTGGGACCCGAAGTCGGTGCCGGTCGCGCGGTGGGCCATGTCGACTTCGACCTCCGCGATGCGCAGCCCCCGGCGTTTCAGGTCAATGCTCAGCGCGGTCTCCACTCCGAAGCCGCGGGCGAGCGGGCGCGCCGCCTCGAACGCGGCCCTGGTCAGACAGCGCTGCCCGTTCAGCGGCTGAACGGGACGCCAGCCGGTGGCCCGGGCGATGCCCGCGCCCGCCAGCCTGACCACCAGGCCGTGGCCGCCGAGCTTGACCCGGGTAGCGAAGACCGCGATCGTCATGTCGGCCGTGCCCGCGGTGACCGGCTCGATGAGCGGCCAGGCATTGGCCGCCGTCACGCCCAGGTCCGCGTCGAGGAAGAGCAGGTGACGCGGGCCGTCGCCGGGATCGCGCCGGTCGAGTGCCAGGACCGCCTCGGCACCCGCCAGCATCGCCGCGGCCTTGCCCTGGTTGCGTGCGGCGCGCCAGACCGTCGCGCCCGCGTTCCTGGCGCGGCGGACCGTGGCGTCAGTCGAGCCGTCGCTAGCGACTACTACCGCGTCGACGCCCGGCAGCGTGCGCGCGGCCGCCACCGTCTCGCCGATGCGGTCGGCCTCGTTGTACGCGGGTATGACGACGGCGACAGGCACCATGAGCCGATGCTACCGGGCTAGTGCCCGCCCGCTACTGCCCGTCCGTGACGGTGAACACCGCGTCAAGCCCGGTCACCGACAGGATCTTGCGCACCGCTGGGTGCGGCGCGGCCAGCTCCAGCTCACCGCCGCGTTCCCGCGCCTGGCGCAGGCAGGAAAGCAGCACGTTCATGCCGGTCGAATCACAGAAGTCGACTCCGGACATGTCGACCACGACACGCGGCGGCTGATCCGCACTGGCGATCACCGCGGCAAGCTCCGTTTGCAGCCGGGGAGCGGTATAGAGGTCGATTTCCCCGGTTGCGACCACGAGCTCGTGATCGCCCTGAGACCGACTTGAGACATTCAGCTCCACGGCTGGAACCCTACCGCTCCGTCAGGCAGGAACGCTAGCCGTCACCGCCGCCAATGTGGCCAAGGTCACGATCAGTTACCACCTATCAATGCTCAAGTAGCCACGCAACAGGCAGTGGTTGGCGTAACATCGGCCGCTCACGCCGCGCGCTTCCCACCGTTCGGCACGGACTCCGCCGCGGGTTCCGGCATCGCGGCCGCCTCCCGGCCGACCGGGCAGCAGATGGCGCGCGGACCGCCCCTGACACCGGCCAGTTCCCCGCCGGGAACGCGGATTACGTCGATTCCCGCCGCCTCAAGCCTGGCGTTACTCAGCGTGTTGCGCTCGTAGGAGATCACCGTGCCAGGCCCGAGTGCCAGCAGGTTCCCAGCGTCGTCCCACTGGCCGGCCGGCCCGCCGAGCGAGCCCGGCCCCGTCGGGCCTACCCGCCCGGGCGCTAGTCCTGTCTCGATGACCTGCAGCTTGTCCAGCCCCATGGCATCAGCCGCCGCTTCGAGGAACGGGCGCGGGTGGGACAGCCTGAGCCCGTCGCTGCGCTGGCTGATCGTCCGCGCCACCAGCGAGTAGGCGACGGAGGGACGCATCACCACCGTGTCAGGCGCCGCGAACGTGCACAGCGTGTCGAGGCACTCCCCGCCCGCCGGGTCGGTCAGCACCGCCAGCACGGTGTGCGCGAACCCGGTGTCAAACACGCGCCTGGCCAGCCGCTCCATGCCCGCGGGCGAGGTCTGCGCGCCGATGCCGATCGCCACCACCCCGGGCGCGGGCAGCAGCACGTCGCCGCCCGCGAGCAGCTCGTGCCCAGGTTCGTAGAGCCACTTGGTCCCGGCGAACATCGGGTGATGCGCGAACACGATCGCGGCAAGCTCGGCTTCCCGGCGGCGGTCGGGCGGGCTGGTCACCGCGACGCTGTCGCCGATCCAGACGCAGGTGTCCCGGGCGAAGACCAGGTTGGGCAACGGGTCGATCACGTAGTCCCAGGCGCTGAGCAGGCCGAACACCGCTCCCCGGCCGCCGCGGAACTCATCGCGCGCCAGACCCATGATCAGCACCTGGGCCAGCTCCTCCGGGCTTAGCCCGGAAAGGTAGCCCCTGAGCTGGCCGCGCAGCTCCTCGCCGAGCCGCGGGTCGCCAACCGTCGTTTCGATCGCCTTGCCCCTGGCCGACGCGTACTCAAGCGCGTCCTGGAGCAGTTCGGTCAGGTAAAGCACGGTGACGCCGGCCGCGCGCAGCGCGGCCGCGAACGCGTCGTGCTCCGCCTGTGCGCGCTCGGCCCACGGCAGGGTCGCGAGCAGCATCCCGCACCGCTGCTGCGGCGTGACCCGCCTCAGTTCCGCTCCAGGCCGGTGCACGATTACTGTACGTAGCCGACCCACTTCGCTGTCTACCCCGTAGAACTCGGACACGAATCCCCCCGGATACGTACATTCACGTCCGACTACCGCACACTCCGCAGTGAACCAGCTTCGCCGCGCGGTATCCCCCGCCGCCAATTATCACCACTTCAGTGCGTGATTACGCATCCCGTGACGATGCGATTACCAGATCGGGGCCGGTCCCGTTGTGCCCGCGCGGCCCGTTCTCGGCCACGCTCTGGCTGCTGAGCTCGGCCTCGCCGCTCAGCGGCAGGGCCGCCCAGACCGTCGTCTCGGCCCCGTCCTGGCGCGTGTAGACACCCCAGCGCAGCGACAGCCGGTCGACGATGCCGAGTCCGCGGCCGCCGAGCGCGTTGGCCGCGGGCTTGCTGACCACAGGTACGGTCGCCCCGCCGCCGTCACTCACCGCGACCTCGAGGCAGCCGTCGCTCAATTCCCACCAGACCTTGACGACACTCCCAGTCAGCGGGGTGGCGTGACGTAGCGCGTTGCTGATAAGTTCACTGAGTACAAGGCCGGCGTCACACGCCGTGGTCTCGTAGACGCCAGCGTCAGCAAGGTCGCTGAGCAGGCGTCGGCGCGCCACGCCGACGCTAGAGGCTGTATACGGGAGCATCAGAACGCTCGACGTACCCACCTCCATGCACACCCCGTCTGTGGAACCGTACGAACCCGGCATTGCGGGAATGCCCCGGTGCGGACTGCGTAAAACCGTGAACTCCAGATTTCCGGAGTGTTATCGGCCACAATGCCCGGACTGCGCCCGCATCGATACACAAGCGCGCTCCCGAGACGGTAACGTCGAATAGCAGTTGACCGCCCCGCCGAGAACTTAGTGAGTGTCACCATGGCTGACCCGACCGTCGTGGTCGACGACCTGCACGTGGTCTACCGCGTTTACGGCGCGGGGGGCAACAAGGGAACCGCCGCCACCTCGCTCATGCGCCTGGTCAGGCGGCAGCGCCGGGTATCGATCAGGGAAGTCCACGCGATCCGCGGCATCTCCTTCGTCGTCAATCACGGCGACGTGGTGGGAATCATCGGCCGGAACGGGTCCGGCAAGTCCACACTGCTGCGGGCGATCGCCGGGCTGCTCCCCGCGGAGCAGGGCGCCGTTTACACCACCGGGCAGGCCGCCCTGCTCGGCGTGAACGCGGCACTGCTCGACGACCTCACCGGCGAGCGTAACGTGGTGCTCGGCTGCCTGGCCATGGGCATGCCGCCTGTCGAGGTCAAGAAAAGGTTCTCCCACATCGTCGAGTTCTCAGGCGTGGGCAGCTTCATCGACCTGCCGATGCGCGCGTATTCCACCGGCATGGCGCAGCGCCTGCGGTTCGCCATCGCGTCGGCTAAGAGCCACGAGATCCTGATGATCGACGAGGCGCTGGCGACCGGCGACGCCGCGTTCCGCACCAAGAGCCATAACCGCATCAAGGAACTGCGCGACGAGGCCGGCACCGTCTTCCTGGTCGCCCACAACCTGGGCGAGATCGAGCAGAGCTGCAACCGGGTGATCTGGATGGAAGCCGGCAAGATCCTGCGCGACAGCGACGACGTGCCCGCGATCATCGACGAGTACCTCGCCGCGACCGGCGGCGAGCCCCGCGACCGCGAACGCGCGCGGTTGTAACTCGGCGCACTGGAGGGTCAGGCGCATGGTCGTGCCGCCCTCTGGGCGGGTCCTGGCGACGACCGCGCCGTGCTGGGCGATAGCCAGCCGCCTGACGATGTAGAGGCCGATGCCGACCCCGCCGAACCGGCGCCTGTCGCCCGTCTCGCCCTGCACGAAACGGTCGAAGATCCGCTCATGGTCGCCGGCGGCGATGCCGATGCCCTCGTCCTCGACGTCGACCTCGATCACCTGCCCGACCCTCCGGACGCGGACCGTGACGGTACCGCCCGCGGGTGAGTACTTGAAGGCGTTCTCGAGCAGCTGGCCGACGATGATGTCGGTGGCCATCGAGTCGCCGCTGGCGAGCGGCAGGTCGGCAGGAACGTCCCCGACGACCTGGTGCTTATCCGACAGCGGTCCGAACGACACGACAGCGGCGCGCAGCAGCGCGGCCAGGTCGAACGGGCCGTTGCTGACCGGCAGCGCGTCGGCGCCGGCGCGCGCGCCGAGCAACAGCTGCTCGACCAGCCGGCCGAGTGATCCGGCCCGCTCCGCGATCGTCCTGACGGCCGCCCGGCGGTCGTTGTCCGACAGCTGCTCCCACCGGCTGGCCAGGGTAGACGCGAACCCCTGAACCACGGTGATGGGCGTGCGGAGCTCGTGGCTGGTGGTCGCGAGGAACAGGTCCTTGGCCTCTTCGAGTTCCTTCGCCGCGGTGACGTCGCGGAAGTCGACGACCTTTTCCCCGCCGTCGCCGAGCTCAGTGCAGAGAACGTCGATCCAGCGTTCGTTCGGCAGCTTGTGAGTCTTCCGTTCGCCCGGCGCGGGCAGCGGGAACGGCGGCGGTCCGCCCATCACCTCGGTCGCCTGAGTGCCGGTGATCCGATGAGCGGCGGGATTCCACTGCACGACGTTGCCGGCGCCGTCGAGCACGGCGATGCCGTCGGCGCTGCCGTCGATGACCGCCCGCTCGTGCGCTCGCTGCTTGACGACCTCCTCGAACGCCATCGCGTTGGTGAGCGCGACCCCGGCGTGCCCGGCGAGGAGCTCGAGCAGCTCGAGCTCGACATGACTCAGTGTCCGCCTGCTGTACAGCGCGTAGAGCGCGCCGTAGGGACGGCCGCCGACATGTGACAGGCTGAGCGCGATCGTGTGCAGGCCGGGCAGCGCGGACCAGATGAGGTCGTCGAAACCGCCTGAGTCACCGGTGGCCATCATCACGGTCTTGCCTGACCGGAGCAGCTCGCCCACCAGGCTGCTCGACAGCGAGGCGACCCGCCCCCGCAGCCGGGCGGGCAGGCCGGCCGTGGAGACAAGCCTGAGCCTGTCTTCCTCGATGAGCACGAACCCGCCAGCGTCGGCTCCGGTCAGCTCGCGCAGGCTGGCGGCGATGCGGTCGAGGACCGACTCCAGGTCCCGCTGCGCGTTCATGTCGGCGACCACGTCGCCCAGACGGCGCACCACCCGCGCCCGTTCGGCCATGTAGTGCCTGGCCACGTCGTCTTCGCCGGTCTGGTGGCAGATATTGACCCAGCCGAGGACTTCGCCGTCGGTGTCGGTCAGCGCGCTGGTGTCGATGCGCACGTCGAGCATGGAACCGTCCTTGCGGATCCGCCTGGTCGCGAAGGAGACCTGGCCGCCGCCCCTCACCCGCTCGAAGACCGCGTTGTGCTCGGCGGCGTGCTCCTCGGGGATCGTCGGCGGTTCGAGGCCGATCACCTCATTGGCGGCCCAGCCGAACATGCGCTCAGCGGCCGGGTTCCACAGCATCACGGTTCTGTCGGTGTTGAACGCGACGATGGCGTCCGCGGCGGACTCGATGACCGCTCGCGCGGTCGCGTCGACACGCTCCCGGTCACTTCGTCCTGTGACCTGGCCGGAAGGAGGGTTCTGGCCTGTTCCTGGCCCCCACGCTGGGTGCGCTTGCTCTGCCACCACATCTTCAATGGTGCCACCTTGGAACCGCCCTGGGCAGCGGAAGACCGTTACTTCCCTTCTTACCGATGTGCGGGTGTCCTAATGAAATGTCGGTGTCTGAAGTGTTTTGCGATGCTGCCGGTGACTAAGGTCACCGGCAGCATCGGCGCCAGCCAGCCCGGGGCGCAGTGGCCTGCCCGAAGCCGGGGCCAGCCGAACAGCCCTCTTCCCCGGGCGGCTTCCGACGCCTATAGTTCTGCCCACGCGGCAGAATAAGTCCGACAAGAAAGGGCATTTCCTCAGCTGCAGCAGGTGTTCCGCTTAACTTGGCGGGCAGATACTTGCTATAACGAAACTATTGACCGAGTGGCCGCGAGGATGCGGAGATGGACCAGCCTTCCCAGGACGAGGGTGCGCCCAAACAGCGGCGCCCCGAGCGCAGTCAGCCGGATCGCGTGCGCCCGGAACCTGTTCCGCATGTCGCCCAGGCCCGCCCCATGGCCCTGGCACATCCGGTCATCGCCGGGTACAACGGGTCGTCCTCGTCCCGCAACGCCCTCGCTTACGCGGCCGGAACGGCCAGGCGGCTCGGACGGCCGCTGCTGATGGTCTACGTGACCTCACCGGGCGTGTACTGCGAACCGCTGACCGGCCAGGTAGTAGGCCTGCTGCGGGACGCCGACTCGCTTGAGCGCTGGCTGCTGACCGAGCTCGACCTGTCCGCCGACGCGAGCGGGCTTGAGGTGCACGTGCGAACCCGGCGCGGCAGCCCGGCGCGGGAACTCGCCTTGATCGCGGCCGAGTTCAGCGCCGACGCACTGGTGATCGGCGCGCCGCGGCGCTTCTGGCACCACCTCATCGGGTCGGTGCCCAGCTGGCTGGCCCGTAACGCCCGCTGCCCGGTCATCGTCGTGCCCTGAACACCCGGTTCCTGATCGCGCTGAACCTGCCTGGTCGCGGTGCCGCCGTGATCTTCGCCGCGCTTTCTGCCGAGCTTTCTGCCGCGCTGTCGGCTGTGCTGCCGGCCGTGCTTTCCGTCGTGGGGGCGGCGGGCGCGGAAACCGCGGTGTCCGGCCCAGCCGCCGACCGTGCGGCGGCCGCCCGCTGCATGCTGTCCGGCGCGAGCAGCAGCGCGATCGTCGTGTCGTCGCCGCTGCCGCTCGCCGACGCGCAGCGCTCGGCCCAGAGCGGGACCTGCCGCCTGAACCAGTCGTGATCGTGCCCGGCCGCGAACCCGGCCAGCTCCATGGCCACTTCCGGCTGCCAGGGGTCGGCCGCCTGCGCGTTGCCGTAGCCGTCGGTGCCGAGCAGCAGCGCGAGCAGCGGCTCGGTGCGCAGGTCGTGCGCGGCCGTGCGGAACGAGGCCACGGCACCCGCCTGGCACAGGCTCGTCGTACGGTGCCCGTCGAGCCGGTCGTCACCGCTGACGGGGAACCACGCGCCGCCGTCGGGACGGACCGCGAGCATGTCGCCATCGCCGATCTGCGCGCAGACCAGCCAGTCGCCGGCGATGAGGGCAACGAGCAGGGTCGAGCCGTAAGGAATCCGGTCGCTGTCGCGTGCGAGCTTGAGTGCGGCCGCTTCCTCGGCCGTATACGGGTGCGACCCGAGGTGCCGCGCGACCAGGTCGCGCCAGCGGTCGGTGATCGCCTGCGGCAGCAGGCGGCACAGCGAGTCGGCCAGCTCGGCGTTCCACGGCTGGGCGGTGCCGGCCGTCTGCTCGCTGACGACCGCGAGCGCCGCCCTGACCGCGAGCATGGATCCGGTGGAACTGCGGAAGTGGCGGCTGGCGCCGTGCCCGTCCGCCACCGCGGCAACGACCCCCTGGACCAGGGCGACCCGCCCGGAACCGGCACTGTCCTGATTCGGCAGGTGCCGCGCGACATGCGTGATCCCGCGGGCGGTGCCGATAATGACCTGCCAGGCCGCAGGATGGCTTTTGGTCCTCATGGCATCAGATAACCGTGTCCTGAATAAGGGCGCGAGCCGAAATGTCCGCTCCTGCGGGCAGGCCAAGATATCGCGGACAGCCCACCGATTGTCCACCCCGGCGCGGCGCGGGGTGATCGGACGGGATGTGGAGCCACCATGTGGGATGGGGCGGCCAAGTCACGGAGGGGTTGCGCGGTGACTGTGTCAGGTGGGAATGCGGGGTCGCCGCGTCGATGGGAGCCCCGCGGCCTTGCGGGCGAAGCCCGCACCGGGGGGTACGGGGGGGCGTCCCCCGGGAGAAAAGGCGAAAGGCGACCCGGTGCAAGCTTTCCCTGCACACAGATCGCCTATCGTCTTCGGGGGACGGGGGCGTCCCCCCGGGGGATAAAAGCGCGATACCCCGTGTGCCGCCTTGCGGCACACAGGGCATCGAATCGCGCTCGTGGGCGAGGAGGGATTTGAACCCTCACATCCTTTCGGACACACGGACCTGAACCGTGCGCGTCTGCCGTTCCGCCACTCGCCCCAGCAGGACGGTTTAGGTTAGCACGGCCGCCGGCGTGCTCGTACCCCGGATAACATCAGGTGGATAACAAGCGCGGAAGGAGGCTCGACGGGTGGGAGTTCTGCAGCGCTTTGAACGACGACTTGAGGGCATGGTCGAAGGCACGTTTGCCCGGGTGTTCAAGTCGGAACTGCAACCGGTTGAAGTGGCGAGCGCGGTCCAGCATGAGATGGACGAGCGGGCGGCCATCGTGGCACAGGGCCGGACGCTGGTGCCGAATGACTTTGTCGTTGAGATCGCACAGACCGATGCGGAGCGCCTTGACATCCTCGTCGAGAGCCTGAGCCTTGAGCTGGCGACGCTGGCCAGGGATCACGCCAAGGAGCAGGGCTACTCGTTTGTCGGCCCGGTGCGGATCCGCTTCGAGGGCGTGCCCGACCTGACGACAGGGATGTTCCGCATCAGGTCCGGGGTGATCCGCGGGCACACGGTGGAAGCGGGCGAGGTCAGGCAGCCGGTCAGTGACCTGCCGCGCGGGGGCGGCGGCCAGTTCCCCGGCAGACCGCGGCTGGTGATTTCCGGGTCGCAGCCTGGGACCGGTGTTGAGGCGGGCAGTACCTATGAGTTGCAGACGCCCGTCACCCTGCTCGGCCGCGGCACTGACTGCGATCTGCGGATGGTTGATCCCGGGGTATCCCGGCACCACGCTGAGCTGCGCATAGAGGAAGGTCAGGTGGTCCTGGTCGACCTCGGGTCCACCAACGGCACGCTCGTCAACGGGCAGCCGATGCGACGCGTTGTGCTCACAGACGGCACGACGGTGACGCTTGGCCGCACCACTATGGTTTTCCATCAAGACAACCGCTATTGATCAGTGCCAGCAGCTGACCGCTAGACAGGAGCCAGAAGCCCGAAGGAGTGACTACCCTTAGGGCAGCCAACCGACAGCGACGCAGATGCCGAGGACTCAGCACGTAATGAACGCGCTCACCCTTACCCTCATCAGGGTGGCCTTCCTGGCCGTCTTGTGGCTTTTCGTGATCGCTGCGATCGGCGTGGTGCGGACAGACCTGCTCGGCTCAGTGACCGCGAAGGTACGCAAGGTACGGAACCAGCCCGCCCCCATGCAGCAGCCGCGTCCGGCGCGTCCGCCGCGGCCGGCGAAGCCAGGGCGGGGAACGCCACGTTTCCTCGTCGTCACCGAGGGCGCCCTGGCGGGCACGAGCATCGACCTCGCGGACCAGCAGATAACAATGGGCCGCGCGAATGACGCCACGCTCGTACTAAACGACGACTACGCTTCCACCTACCATGCCCGGATATTTCCGCAGGACGGACAGTGGCTCGTTGAGGACCTCGGTTCTACCAACGGCACCTACCTGGACCGCCAGAAGGTGGCCCGGCCGACCACGGTCCCGGTAGGCGTGCCAATTCGCATTGGAAAAACCGTTCTGGAACTGCGCAGATGACACTAGCCCTCAGATATTCGGTCCGGTCCGATGTCGGTCTCCTCCGCGAGGGGAACGAGGATTCGGCGTACGCCGGCCCGCACCTGCTCGCGGTTGCCGACGGTATGGGCGGGCACGCGGCAGGCGAGGTCGCCAGCGCCGCCACGATCACCACGATCGCGCCCCTCGACGTTGAGGATCCCGGCCCCGACCTGGTCGGCGCCCTCGCCGACGCCGTCGCGACGGCTAACTTGCGCCTGCAGGAACTCATCATCTCCGACCCGGCGATCGAGGGCATGGGCACCACGCTGACCGCGCTGCTGTGGTCAGACGGGTACGCGGCGCTCTGCCACATCGGCGACTCGCGCGCCTACCTCCTGCGTGACGGCCAGTTCGTCCAGATCACCCACGATCACACCCTGGTCCAGTCGCTGGTCGACGAGGGCAAGATCACCGAAGACGACGTAGCCACCCACCCGCACCGGTCGCTGCTACTGCGGGCCCTGGACGGCAGGACCATCGCCGAGCCCGACCTGGCACCGCTTGAGACGTACCCGGGCGACCGCTACCTGCTCTGCTCCGACGGCCTGTCAGGCGTGGTGACCGAGCAGACGCTGCACCAGACGCTTGGCTCGATACCCGACCCGGACAAGGCGGCACTGCGCCTGGTCGAACTCGCGATCAAGGGCGGCGGCCCCGACAACATCACCTGCATCGTCGCGGACGTCATCGACCCGCACAGCAGCCGGGTGGCTGCGACGTGGCAGCCGGTGTTCGCCGGCGCGGCCGCCAACGGCGCGCCCGGCCCGCCGACCAGGCAGAGCTCGCCGGCGACGAGGGCCATGCGGCTGAGCAGGACCGCTCCGCAGCCCGTGGTGCCCGATGAGCCCACGACCGGCGTCTGGCCGTCAGGCGGCTACAGCAACGGTTACACCGGAGCGTTCGACACCAGCCCGTTCGAAGCCGGCGGCTTCGAACGCGGCGACTGGCGCCCCGACGGCGGCAGCCGCCCCGAGCGGGACGGGATGCGCGACACGGCCTCCTTCGAGCGGGGCGACGTCTTCCCCGGCCCGGACGACGACGGGGACGAGCCGCAGGCCGGCGTGCGCGGCCGCCGGCCTGGCGGCCACCGCGCTGGGCGTCGCCGCTACGACGACGAATACGGCCAGCGCGGCAAGCGCCGGTGGCCGATCGTCACCACCGCCCTGGTGCTGCTGGTCCTGCTGATAGGCGGCGGCGGCTATGGCTTCTGGCGCTACAACCAGGGCCAGTACTACGTCGGCGTGCAGAACGGCTTCGTCGCCATCTTCCGCGGCACCAACCAGAGTGTGGCCGGCATCAGCCTGTCGAGCCTGGTTCAGCGCTCGACCCTGCCTGTCAGCCAGCTCCGCACCAGCGATCAGGCCGGCCTCGCCCAGACGATCTCGACGGACAACCTGAACGACGCGCACACGCTCCTCGACCAGCTGCAGGGGCAGGTCAACCAGTGCACCCAGGAATGGCAGGCGGTCGCCGCGTGGCCCGCGGAGAACGCGAGGTACCAGGCTGAGGTAGCGGCCGCGGCCAAGAGCAAGGGCAAGATCAAGGTCCCGGCCGGCGACAACCCGGGACCGCAGCCCAACGCACCGGACGCGGCCAACTGCGCTTCGGCCACCGCGCTCGGCGTCACGATCCCGGCCAGCCAGCCTGCCCCCGCGTCGTCGCCGTCAGCGTCCACAAGCCCGAAGCCGAGCACGACGCCGACCTCTACTGCCAAGTCATCCCCAACTGCCAAGTCGTCCCCGACTCCGCAGGCGGCCGCGTGAGCAGCTTGACCATGCCCTCGCCGGCGCTGGGCACGCCGGACGAGGAACACGCCAAGCGCAGGTCCACCGAAGCGTGGATGGTCCTCTTCGCGTGCGGCATAGTCGCGTTCGCGTTCGCGAACGTTGCTTTCACACTCAAGGGCCAGCACCTGTCGACCTTCGTCGAGTACATGGTCGCGTTCGTGGTGATCGTCTTCGCCGCGCACCTGGCGGTCCGCCGCTGGGCGCCGTACGCGGACCCGCTGCTGCTCCCGATCGCGACCTTGCTCAACGGGCTCGGGATCGTGATGATCTACCGCCTTAACCAGGCCGGGCGCAACGGCAATGCGAGCGCGAGCGGCAGTCCCATCTCGACCCTGAGCTCATCGGCCACGGTCACCCAGATCATCTACTCGGTCCTCGGCGTCGCCGTCTTCGTGCTGTTCCTCGCGTTCGTCAAGGACATCAAGGTCCTGCAGCCCTACACCTACCTGCTCGGCCTCATCGGCATCGCGCTCATCGCGATCCCCGCCCTGCTTCCGTCCAGCATCAGCGGGGTGGCCGGAACCGGCGCGAAGATCCAGGTCAGCATCGGCGGGTTCTCGTTCCAGCCGGAAGAGTTCGGCAAGCTGCTGCTGGCGGCTTCCTTCGCCAGCTACCTGGTCATCAACGGGCGGAAGCTGTCGCTGCTCACCGAGAAGTGGTGGATCTTCAGCCTCCCCCGCCGGCGTGACCTCGGCCCGATTCTGGTGGTCTGGGCGCTCAGCATGCTGCTGCTGATCTTCGAGAGCGACATCGGCACGAGCGCGGTTTTCATGGGCTTGTTCGTCGCGATGCTCTACATCGCGACCGGGCGCCGCTCATGGGCGGTACTCGGCTTCCTGCTGTTCGTCATCGGCGCCTTCCTGGCCGCCGAACTCGTACCGCACGTGCAGCAGCGGTTCACCGTCTGGCTGGACCCGTTCAGCAACGCGAACCTTATCCAGCCTCCGCAGCTCTCCTACCAGACGGTGCAGGGCCTGTACGGGATGGGCAACGGCGGCTTGCTCGGCCGCGGGCTCGGCAACGGGCAGCCGTTCTGGACCCCGCTGGTGCAGAGCGACTTCATCTTCACCGCGTTCGGCGAAGAGATCGGGCTGGCCGGGGTGATGGGCCTGCTGCTGCTCTACGGCCTGTTCGTGCAGCGCGGGCTGCGCACCGCGATGCTGGTCAAGGACGACTACTCCAAGCTGCTGGCAACCGGGCTTTCGTTCATGTTCGCCCTGCAGGTCTTCGTCATCGTCGGCGGGGTGACCAGGCTGATCCCGCTAACCGGCATCACGACCCCGTTCCTCTCTCAGGGCGGGTCGAGCCTGGTGGCGAGCTGGCTGCTCGTCGCGGTGCTCGCGCGGCTCAGTGACGCGGCGCGCAGGCCGGCGCCGCGGCCGATTCAGGACGAGGGGATGACTCAGGTGGTGTCGCTCCGGTGACCGGGATGAACCGCCCGATCAAGCGGATCTCGATCGCGGTACTCGTGATGTTCGTGATCCTGCTGGTCAACGTCAACTACCTGCAAGCGGTGGAGGCGCCGAGCCTGGCGAACCGGCCCCTGAACGACCGCTCGGAGTTCAACCAGAACCAGGTGCAGCGGGGCAATATCGTCACCGCCGACGGCGTGACGGTGGCCACCTCGAAGACGGCGACATCGGCCGGCTTGTTCAAGTACCAGCGTGTCTACCCGGGCGGCAAGGCCTACGCGCCGGTCACCGGCTACGACACCATCTACTCGGCGTCACAGGCGCCTAACTACGCCACCGGCGTCGAACGGGCGGAGAATTCCCTGCTCAGCGGCACCGGGTCGGAGCTCGCCTTCCGCAATTTCATCGACATGATCACCAACAAGCCGCAGAAGGGCGCGACCGTCCAGCTCACCGTCAACTCCAAGGCGCAGCAGACCGCGTACCAGGAGCTGGCGTCCACGCTTGCGGGTAAGACCATCAACGGCACCCAGCAAGTCGGCGGCGTTGTCGCCATCAACCCGGCCACGGGCGCCATCCTCGCGATGGCCTCCTACCCGAGCTACGACCCCAACACGCTCGCGGTCCACGACACGGCGCAGCTCAACAAGACCGACACGGCGCTGAACGCGAAGAACCCGAGCCCGCTGCTCAACAACGCGACGCAGACCACCCTGCCGCCCGGCTCGACGTTCAAGATCGTCACCAGCTCCGCCTGGTACACCCAGGACGCCGCACGGAATCCCAGCACGGTCGTCGACTCACCGCAGCCGCTCACCTTGCCCAACGGCAACACGCTGAACAACGACAGCAACGAGCAGTGCGGCAACGGTTCAGGCAAGACCGCGGTGCTCTACGCCTTCGCCCAGTCGTGCAACACCCCGTTCGCCAACATCGGCCTCCAGCTCGGCGGCACGACGATCAAGTCGATGGCCACCGGCTACGGCCTGAACAACTCGTCGCTGGAAATCCCCGGCGTTACCGTGGCGGCGTCCAACTTCACCGCCGAGTCGGACAAGTCCTTCACCGCTTACGACGCGATCGGGCAGCACGACACCACGGTGACCCCGCTGCAAGAGGCGATGTTCGCGGCGACCGTCGCCAACGGCGGCACGCTGATGAAGCCGTACCTGATCCAGCAGATCACCGCGAGCGACCTGTCGGTCGTCCAGCAGACTCAGGCACAGGAACTGAGCAAGCCGGTCTCGGCCACCGTGGCCGGCTACGAGAAGCAGATGATGACCGCCGTCGTGCAGCAGCCGGAGGGAACCGGCTACCAGTTCAATTCGTCTAATGAGGGTGGACTGGTCATCGCAGGAAAGACAGGCACCGCGCAGAACGGTGCGAGCGCAAACCCAGACGCTGTTTTCACTGCATTCGCCCCGGCTGACAACCCGAAGATAGCCGTGGGCGTCATGATTGAAGGCGGGGGCTATGGGGCTGCCGCAGCCGCGCCGATCGCCGTCGCGGTCATCAAGGCCTATCTGGCAACCTTGGGGACTCAGTGACCGATTACGTTCTCGACGACCGCTACATGCTGATCGAGCGGATCGCGACAGGTGGCATGGGCGAGGTCTGGCGCGGTACCGACCAGCTCCTCGGCAGGCCGGTGGCGATCAAGATGCTGGCCGCGATGCACGCGGGAGACGAGCAGTTCCGTGCCCGGTTCCGCGCCGAGGCCCGCTACGCGTCCTCGCTGTCGCACTCGGGGATCACCCGGGTCTTCGACTACGGCGAGCAGAGCCCGCTCGGGGGGCCGTACCTGGTCATGGAACTCGTTGACGGCCAGCCGCTGTCCGAGATCCTCGAACGCTACGGCCGGCTCGACCCGTACGTGGTGCTCGACATCGTCGCCCAGGCCGCCCGCGCGCTGGACGCCGCGCACCGGGCCGGCATCGTCCACCGGGACATCAAGCCGGGCAACCTGCTGATCATGGCCGACGGCACCACCAAGATCACTGACTTCGGCATCGCCAAGGCGAATGCGCCCGACGTCAACCTGACCGCCACGGGCATCGTGATGGGCACCGCCCTGTACGT
>DASYAD010000394.1:0-8665 GCA_036501515.1 Trebonia sp.
CCTCGAGCGGGTGGAGGCCGTCGTCAAGGAGCGCGACCGGGTGAGCGGGGCGCTGCGGGAACAGGGCTGGACGGTCCCGGAGAGCGAGGCGAACTTCGTCTGGCTGCGCCTCGGCGACGACACCACGCGGTTCGCCGAGGCCTGCGACGCGGCCGGCATCGCGGTCCGCCCGTTCGCCGGCGAAGGCGCCCGGGTGTCGATCGGCACCCCGGACGCGAACGACGCCTTCCTGGCCGTCGCCAGCGCGTTCCGTAACTAACCCCAGACAGGCGACGGGGGCCGCAGCCGGGCTGTGACCCCCGTCGCGCTGCCAGGCTCAGCTGGTGGTGGCGTACTCCACTTCGTGCTCCTCGGCGCGGACGTCAGCGCCGAGGGTGCGGAGCCGCTCGGCGATCGCCGCGTGCCCGCGGTCGATGTAGTAGCCGTTGGAGATGACGGTCTCGCCCTCGGCGGCCAGGCCCGCGAGGATGAGCGCGGCGCCGCCGCGCAGGTCGGGCGCCACGACATCGGTCCCGTGCAGGTCGGAAGGACCGTGCACGATGGCGACGTTGTTGTCGATCTCCACCTTCGCGCCCATCTTGTTCAGCTCGGGCACCAGGGCGTAGCGGCCGTCGAAGATGGTCTCGCGGATATAGCTCGCGCCTTCGGCCATCGTCGCCAGCGTCATGACGGGCGACTGCAGGTCGGTCGCGAACCCGGGGAACGGGCTGGTGATCACGTTTATCGGGCGCAGCGGCTTCTCCCGGCTGACCGAGAGCACGGCGCCGTTGGTGGAGAACTCCACGCCCATCTGCTCAAGCTTCCAGCGGACCACGCCCAGGTGGTCGAGGTTCGCTCCCACCAGGTTGATCTCGCCGCCCGCGGCGGCCGCCGCCATGGCGAACACGCCCGCGTCGATACGGTCCGCCATCACCGTGTGGTCGACGGCCCGCAGCTCGGAGACGCCGTGCACGGTGATGAAGCCGGTGCCGCCGCCGGTGATCTCGGCGCCCATCTTGGACAGGAACGCGATCATGTCGAGAACCTCGGGCTCCTGGGCCGTGTTGTCGATGATCGTCGTGCCGGGCGCCAGCGACGCCGCCATCATCAGGTTCTCTGTGCCGGTGTGCGACGGGGTGTCCAGGTACAGGTGCGCGCCGCGGAGGCCGTCGGCCGCGGTGATGCGGATGACCGACTCGCCCTCGTCCACGGTCGCGCCGAGCCGGGCGAAGCCGCGGTAGTGGAAGTCAAGGTTCCTGCTGCCCAGGTTGCAGCCGCCGATGCCCTCGATCACGGCCTCGCCGAACCGGTGCAGCAGCGCGGGCACGAACAGCACCGACCCGCGGAAGCGCCGGGCGATCTCGGCCGGCAGCACCGGCGAGGTGAGCGTCGAGGCGTCCACCACCAGGGTGCGCTCCGCCTCGTGGAATTCCACCCGGGCGCCGATGGCCTGGCAGAGCTCGACCGCGCGCCAGACGTCCTCAATCGGCGGGACGTTCCGCAGCACGGTCCGGCCCTTGTCCGTTAGCAGCGCTGCGGCAATCATCTTCAGGGCCGCGTTCTTCGCGCCCTGAACGAAAACCGTGCCCCGCAGGGGCGAACCGCCGCGCACACGGTAGCGGATCTCGGTGCCCTTGGTCATGTGGATACAACTCCTGTCCGAGGGGGAAATTCGAGAACGGCGGGTGCTGTCAAGTGCCCGCCCGTGCGAACGCCTTGTCCAGTATGCCACCCGACCCGGGTGTTCAGGTGAGGCCTGCGAGACGGTCGAAGACATGTCCAAGTCGCGCGACGTAACTTTCCGCGCTGAACGCCCGGTCAAGGGCAGACTCATCGAGTAGCATGCTTCGCTTCTTACCCTCCGCGGTGAGAGATTCACGGAATGGCGTCTGCGTGTCCCAGGTTTCCATCGCGGCGGCCTGCACCAGTGCGTACGCGTCCTCGCGGGACAGGCCGCTCGATACCAGCTCAAGCAGTACCGACGATGAGTACAGCAGCCCGTGGGTGACGTCCATATTCGCCCGCATCCTGGCGGCGTCGACGACCAGGCCGTCCACCAGGCCCGCGGTCAGGTGCAGGGTGTAGTCGGTGGCGATAGCGGCATCGGGCAGCGCGATCCGCTCCACGCTCGAGTGTGAGATGTCTCGCTCATGCCATAGCGGTATGCCCTCGGTGACTGGTGTCACGTAAGCCCTGATCATGCGGGCGAGCCCGGTGATCCGCTCCGAGCGGATCGGGTTCTTCTTGTGCGGCATCGCCGACGAGCCCTTCTGGCCGGTCCTGAACGGCTCGGCGAGCTCGCGCACCTCCGTCCGCTGGCCGTGCCGCACCTCGAGCGCGATCGCCTCGCAGACGGTGGCGAGCACCGCCAGCGCGGACACCCACTCGGCGATGCCGTCGCGCATCACCACCTGAGTCGCGACATCGGCCGCGCGCAGCCCGAGGGCCGGCATGACCTCGGCCTCGACCGCCGGGTCGATGTTGGAGTAGCTGCCCACCGGCCCTGACAGGGTGCCGACGGCGACCGCTTCGCGGGCCCGGCGTACCCGGTCCCGTGACCGGGCCGCGGCGAAGGCGAAGTCGGCCACCCGGTGGCCCCACAGGTCGGGCTCGGCGTGAATGCCGTGCGTCCGCCCTGAGCGCAGCGTGGCGCGGTGCGCGAGCCCGTGGTCGCGCAGCGACGCGACCAGCCGGTCGGCCTTGGCCAGGATGATGTCGGTCGCCTCGGTCAGCTGCAGCGCGAGCGCCGTGTCGAGCAGGTCGGACGAGGTCATTCCGAAGTGCACGTAGGCGGCGGCGGAACGCGGCTCCGTGTTGTCCGCCCAGGCGGAAAGGAACGCGATCACGTCGTGCTCGGTCACCGCCTCGATCTCCGCCACCGCCTCCGGGGTCGGCGGCGGCGCGGCCCGGACCGGGCCGACCGCCCCGGCAGGCACCGTCCCCGCCCGCGCGTGCGCCTCGAGCACCATGGTTTCCACCTGGCACCAGAGTTCGTACTTATGGGCCTCTGACCAGACCCGGCCCATTTCCGGCAGCGTGTACCTGTCGATCATGCTTCCACGGTAGCGTGCCCGGCGGCGCGCTCCGCCCGGCCTTCCGCCGCCAGCGCAGCCGCCGTCACGGCGGTGAGCAGCGCGATCCCGGCGGCGCCGTCGGCCGCGACGGAAACCGGCCACGCCGCCAGCGCGGTTACCGCGGCCGCCGCGCGGTAGCGGGGCGTGCCGATGCGGAGCACCACGCGGAAGGCCGCGTCCCCGGCCAGGAACAGGGTGACCCCGGCGCGCGGGTCGGCGCCCGCGCGTTGGTGAGCCAGGCGTACCCGCCGTACATCCACCACAGCACGCCGAAGATCAGCAGCACCCGGCCCGCGGCGGCCGCCGTCACGTCCTGCGCGAGCGTCGAGGTGAGCTGGGTGGTCGTAAGACGAAGACCAGGCCGAAGAACAGCTCGAGGGTGCTGACCCGCTGCGGCGGGTCAGGCTCCGCCGCTGGCCCGCTCGGCGATGTCATGGCGGTACCAGCCACCGCGGAACTCCGCGCGTTCCGCGACCGCGTAGGCGGCGGCCCGCGCGGCCGCCAGGTCGGGTCCTGAGCCGACCGCATTGAGCACCCGGCCGCCCGCCGTCACCAGGTCAGATCCGCGCCGGGCGGTCCCGGCGTGCAGCAGGTAGCCGGAACCGGGCAGGTCTTTGACGGTGATCACGTCCCCGCGCGCCGGAGCTTCCGGGTAGCCCTCCGCGGCGAGCACCACCGTGACGGCCGCACCCGGATGCCAGCTGAGCGCGGGGGCTGAGCCCAGGTCGCCGACCGCCGCGGCGTGCAGCAGGCCGGCCAGCGGAGTCGCCAGCCGGTCGAGCACCACCTGCGCCTCCGGGTCGCCGAAGCGCGCGTTGAACTCCACCACCTTGATCCCGGCCGAGGTCAGCGCCAGGCCCGCGTAGAGCAGGCCCCGGTACGGCGTGCCCTGCCTGAACAGCTCGTCGATAGCCGGCTTGACCACCCGGTCGACGACTTCGCCGGCCAGGTCCGCGGGGGCCCACGGCAGCGGCAGGTACGCACCCATGCCGCCGGTGTTGGGCCCCTGGTCGCCTTCCTGCGCCCGCTTGAAGTCCTGCGCCGCAAGCAGCGGCACCGCCACCGTCCCGTCAGAGATCGCGAACAGCGACACCTCGGGCCCGTCCAGGTACTCCTCGATCACGACCCGCTCGCACGCGGCGGCATGCGCCAGCGCGGCCGCGTAGTCCCCGGTGACGACCACGCCCTTGCCCGCCGCGAGCGCGTCGTCCTTCACCACGTAGGGCGGCCCGAACTCCGTCAGCGCCGCCTCGGCCTCGGCCCGTGTCGTCGCCACCCGCGCCCCGGCGGTCGGGATCCCGGCTGCGGCCATGATCTCCTTGGCGAAGGCCTTGGACCCCTCGATCCGCGCCGCGGCCGCGGCGGGCCCGAACACCGTGATCCCGGCCGCGTGCAGCGCGTCGGCGGCCCCGGCTACCAGCGGCCCCTCGGGGCCGATGACGACGAAGTCGGCTGATAGCTGCGCTGCGACCCGGACGATATCCGCCGGGTCACCGACGGCGACGGCATGCAGCCGTGCCAGCTCCCCGATACCGGGATTCCCCGGTGCCGCGTGCAGTTCGCTGACGGCGGGGTCGGCGGCCAGCGCCCGGACAATCGCGTGTTCCCGGCCGCCGCTCCCGATAACAAGTACTCGCACGCTCCGGGAGCCTACCGGGTGCCCCGCGGCGGCCACCGCCCGCCGCGGGTCCACGCAGTCACCAAGCCGCCGCTCCGTCAGCCCGCGGAAGGCTTGGCCGGAGCGGTCCCGTCGCCGGAACGGCCGGAGCCGCCGGGCGCGGGCAACCCGGAGACGCTCACGCACGACGGGGCCGGGGGCCGGGTCAGCTGGCCCGTTAGCACGCGGTACACGGCCTTGCCCTCGGCGGTCGTCACGACGGCCACCACGAGGATGTCGCCCTTCGGGATGCCGCGGGCGTCCACGGTGATCGCGCCGGTGCCGGTGGCGCTGCCCTTGACCTGGATAGCGGAGTGGCCGGGGACCTTCGGCAGTGAGTTGAGGCTGGGACAGCCGGCCCGGACTGGTATCACGACCACCTGCTGGTCGCCCAGCTTGTGCAGCGCGCCGTTGGCCCCGGCGATCCCGGACTGGTCGTACACGTCGAGCGTCACCGTGCCGTTGGGGTTGGCGGTGACCGCGTAGGCGGGGGTGCCGCCGCCCGCCGTCAGCAGGCCGACGGCGGTGGCGACGGCGACGCCGCCCGCGCCCGCCGCCAGCAGTGCCGGGCGTGCGACGTGCCGCCTGGCCTGCGCCGGGGCGGGCAGGCTGGCGAGGGCCGCACCGTGCTCCTGCATCAGGTCGTCGAAAAGCTGGTCTGCGAACTTGGTCATTTCCCTGTCACCCCTGCTCTGATTCGTTGCTGCCGTGTCCTCCGCGCAGCCGGGCCCGGGCCCTCATCAGCCGCATCCGCACCGTGCCGGGCATGAGCCCCAGCGCCGCCGCCGCCTCCCCGGGCCGCAGCCCGGCGATATCCACCAGCTCGATCACCTCGCGGTCGGCCACGGGCAGCGCGGCCAGCTCGCTGATCAGGTTGCGGCCATCCCGTTCGGCGTCGATCCGCTCGAGCAGCTCCTCGACTTGGTCGTGGTCGAGGTCGCGACGGCCAGCCAGCTGCCGCAGCTGCCGCTGCTGCTTGCTGTAGGCCGCGCAGTACGCCGCCCAGACGTGCCGGGCGATGCCGAAGATCCAGGCCCGGGCGGTGCCCTTGCCCGGGTCGAACGAGGTGAAGCCGGTGATCACCGCGACGAAGGTGTCCGCGGTGAGGTCGGCGACCAGCTGCGCGTCGGCGCTGCGGCGGGCGAAGTACGCCGTTACCGCGTCGATGTTGGCCCGGTAGAGCCGCTCGAACTCGGCGGCCGCACCGGTCCCGCACACGGCTGGCGGCCGGGTCACTGCTGTTTTCTCGGTCACGTCTCTAGTTGCCGTCCGGACGCCCGAGCGTCACCGGCAGGGCGACATATTTTTTACAGCAGGGGACGCAGCTGCAAGGTCTGGTCGCGACGAGGCCCGACACCGATCGCGCTGACCGGCGCACCAGACAGCTCCTCGATCGTCTTGACGTAGTCCCTGGCCGCCTTCGGCAGGTCGTCGAACGAAGACGCCTCAGAGATGTCCTCCCACCACCCGTCCAGGTACTCGTACACGGGCTTGGCGTGGTGGAAATCGGTCTGCGTCATCGGGATCTCGTCGTAGCGCTTGCCGTCGACCTCGTAGGCGACGCAGACGGGGATCTTGTCGAGGGACGACAGCACGTCGAGCTTGGTGACGAAGAAGTCGGTGACCCCGTTTACCCGGGTCGCGTAGCGGGCGATGACGGCGTCGAACCAGCCGCAGCGGCGGGCGCGCCCGGTGGTCACGCCGTACTCGCCGCCCGCCTTGCGCAGGTAGTCGCCGGCCTCGTCGTTGAGCTCGGTCGGGAACGGGCCCGAGCCGACCCGCGTGGTGTACGCCTTGACGATGCCGATGACCTTGTCGATCCGCGTCGGCCCGATGCCCGCGCCGACGCAGGCGCCGCCGGCGGTCGGGTTGGACGAGGTGACAAACGGATAGGTGCCGTGGTCGATGTCGAGCAGCGACCCCTGCGCGCCCTCGAGGAGCACGGTCTCGCCGTTGTCGAGGGCCTTGCCGAGCACCAGCCCGACGTCGGCGACGTAAGGCCGCAGCCGCTCCCCGTAGGCCAGGTACTCGTCGGCCACCTGCTGCGCGTCCACTCCGCGGCGGTTGTAGACCTTCGTCAGCAGCTGGTTCTTGTCGCGGAGGGCAAGGTCGAGCTTCTGCCGGAGGATGCCGGGGTCGAACAGGTCCTGCACCCTGATGCCGACCCGGGCGATCTTGTCGCCGTAGGTGGGCCCGATGCCGCGGCCCGTGGTGCCGATCTTGGCGTTGCCGAGGAACCGCTCGCTGACCTTATCCAGCGCCCGGTGGTAGGGCATGATCAGGTGCGCGCTGGCGCTGACAAGCAGCCGGTCGCAGCTGACGCCGCGCGCGGCCAGCGCGTCGACTTCGTCGAAGAGCGCTTTGGGGTCGATGACCACGCCGTTGCCGATGACGGGGGTGACCTCGGGCGAGAGCACCCCGGAGGGCAGCACGTGCAGCGCGTACTTCTCTTCGCCGATGATGACCGTATGCCCGGCGTTATTGCCGCCCTGGTACCTGACGACGTACTGAACACGGTCCCCGAGCAAGTCGGTCGCCTTGCCCTTGCCCTCGTCGCCCCACTGGGCGCCGATTAGCACGATCGCGGGCATACTCTTCACGCCTTTCACACGACGAAAGCCCCTGTCAGCGCAAGCGCTACACAGGGGCTCTTGCCTCATGAGATTACCCGAAACCCCCTGGTGGAACCCAGCCGGGATCAGGTCACGGTATCGATCTGGCAGACTCGTCCGCATGAGCGATCACAGGAACCTGCTCGGTGAGCCTCCCGCAACGCTGCTGCCACCGCTGACAGAGGCGGAGGCGCTCGTGTCGTCGGGCGCGGCGCCGGTCGATATTGCTGCCAAATACCCCGCCTTCTCCCTGGCGTGGGCCCTGCTGGCGGAATCGGCCCTGGCCGCGGGCAACCCGGTCGAGGCCTACGCCTACGCCAGGACCGGCTATCACCGCGGCCTCGACGCCCTGCGCCGCAGCGGCTGGAAGGGCCACGGCCCGGTTCCCTGGTCGCACGAGCCCAACCAGGGCTTCCTGCGCTGCCTGGCCGCCCTGGCGACCGCCGCGGGCGAGATCGGCGAAGCCGACGAGGAGCAGCGCTGCTGGGACTTCCTGGCCGACAGCAGCCCGGACGCCTACGTGGCGCTGAGTAAGTAGAAGACACCGCGCTGCCGGGACTTCCCGGCCGACAGCAGCCAGGACGCCTGTCTGGCACTCAGCAGATAAGTAAGAGAACAAGCACTCCGCTGAACGGGGGCTGGTTTCACCGAGTCGTGAAACCAGCCCCCGTTCGGGATGACGGGGTGTGTTTTAAGAGAGCTTGGTCCCGGCGGAAAGCAGGTCCTGGCAGGCCTGGGTGACGCGCGCCGTCATGCCCGCCTCGCCTGCCTTGCCCCACGTGCGCGGGTCGTACGCCTTCTTGCTGCCGACCTCGCCGTCCACCTTCAGCACGCCGTCGTAGTTGGCGAACATGTGCCCGGCGACCGGGCGGGTGAACGAGTACTGGGTGTCGGTGTCGACGTTCATCTTCACCACGCCGTAGGAGATCGCCTCGCGGATCTCGCTCTCGGCCGAGCCGGAGCCGCCGTGGAAGACCAGGTCGAACGGCTTGTCCTTGCCGTACTTGGCGCCGACCGTGTCCTGGATCTCCTTGAGCACGCTCGGGCGCAGCTTGACGTGCCCCGGCTTGTACACCCCGTGCACGTTGCCGAAGGTCGCGGCCAGGATGTACCGCCCGTGCTGAAGGAGATCCAGGACACCGTCGGGGCCAAGTACGGCAAGGACAAGCCGTTCGACCTGGTCTTCCACGGCGGATCGGGGTCGGCCGAGAGCGAGATCCGCGAGGCGATCGGCTACGGCGTGGTCAAGATGAACGTCGACACCGACACCCAGTACTCGTTCACCCGCCCGGTCGCCGGGCACATGTTCGCCAACTACGACGGCGTGCTGAAGGTGGACGGCG
>DASYAD010000395.1:0-69151 GCA_036501515.1 Trebonia sp.
GGCTCGGCGGGACCAGGCCCGGCGGGACCAGCCTCTGCGGGACCAGGACCGCCTGACGCCTCGGGGGCCGGATCGATCCTTTCCAGCCAGCACACCGGACACAGCAGGTGCGGCCGTTCGTGCCGGTCCTGACCGTGTTCCCACACGAAGTACGCTCCGCCGGCCAGTAGCACCACGTTGAGTCCGCCGCCGAAGGGAAGACCCGGGGTTCTCGATACGCGGGAAGGCATCGCCAATCACCATCCATCGATACGGCGGCGCGATCGGGGATGACCGCAGGGAGCCGTCCCCCTCAGTGTGGCACCGTCAGGCCGCATTGTCCGCAAAGACCGGGGGCCCGGGGTCGGCCGCCCAGAGCAGGACGCAGTTCACCACGGGGGTCTCAGGCATCGCCGTCCTCGTGCTGTGCCAGTACCCGGCCGCCGAGAACAGCCGCTCCCGTTGCGATAGCGGCAACGGTTACCAGGGTCACCTTGCCGAACAGGCGGTCAAGGAAACGCTTATTCTCGCTGTCCTTGGCGAACTCGAGTTTTACGGTCTCCATGATCATGTCCGGGATATATAGCTTTTGATCCCTCCTTGTCCATGTCGGGCACCGTGGCTACGAATTTGATCATCGTGTCCCTGGAGAGATTCTTCCAGGTGTCGATCTCAAGCGCCTTCTTGAGCTCGTCTTCGTTCTTGCAGGTCATGGGGTGCGTCCGTTCGTCCATCAGGGCCGGCAGGGACAAGGTACGTGTCTGTCCCGGTACTCTCCAGGCGGAGCCGGCTAGCGCAGGACGGCGCGCACGGCCAGAAAGGGCTCGCCAGAGACGATGGACTGAGCCTGGATGTCCGTGAAGCCCGCCCCGGCCAGGCCAGCCTCCAGTTCTCCGGCGCGCGGCAGGGCCGCCGCGCCCGTCTGGCAGGCGAGCATGAAGTTCAGGTGCGCGGCGGCGACCGAGCCCGGCGCGGCGTCGATCACCGCCGGGGCCAGGTCGATGGCCGTCGACCCGCACATGCGGGCTCAGGCCGGCCGCGATCCGGGCGTACACGCCGGTGCCGCACCCGACGTCAAGCACCTGCAGAGCCCGCGTCTCGGCGACGACGCTGGCCAGGTAGGTCCCGTGATAGGAAGTGGCATCGGGCTCATGTAACCAAAGTGCCCGCTGACGCGAGGAAGAGCAGCCGAGGACAGTCCGCCTTCAATAGGTTTAGTGCCATGGGAAAGGCGAGCAAGCGGAAGTCCGGCCGGCGTGCGGGAAGCGGGCCGTCCCGGACGGAGATCGAGTCCAGGGTCAGGCAGGAACTGGTGAGGCGGCGGCTGGCTGCGGCGCTGAGCCAGCCGGGTCAGCTAGCCGACGCGCTGCGTCAGCTGGCCGGGCAGTCCGCCACCGCGCCGGCGGCGGCAGACAATGACGCGGCCGGGCTATGGGGCGGGGTAACGCCGGTTCCGGCCGAGATCCCGCAGTGGGAGGACGGGTCCCTTGGCGACTTCTTCTTCACCGAGCCGGTCATCGTCAGGGCAGCGGGGGCGCCGTCGGCAGCGGCGGCGGTGCTGCCTCCGACGGAGCGCATGCTCGCTCACGGCAGCGCGAGGGAGGCGGTCGCCTGCGTTCTGCTCAGGGTGGTGGTCTTCGACGGTCTGCCCGCGTCGGGCCCGGCGATCGGCGGGCTCCTGGATCACCTCGCTCCCGTCATCGAGTGGGAGGCCGGGCACTACGGCCGGCCGGTTAGCGATGCCGAGGCCGAAGAGATCGTGACCGGCCCGGCCTTCGTCACCGGGAGTGCCCTGGTGGAGGCGGTCCGCGCGGTAATCGCCGAGGACCGGATCGCCCCGGTGCTGGAGTTCCTTGAGCCGGTCATGGACGCGGCCCTCGTGCCGCTTGGCCTGCCCGCCGAGCTGACCGGGGCCGCCGTATCGCGGGCCCTGGCCTGCGCGGCGGCGCACACCTACACCTTCACCGATCGGGAGGACACCGCGCTGCTCAACCACTTGGATCCCGGCAGCACGACATCGGAGAACGCGCTGGAGACGCTGGTCACCGACAAGCTGCTCGCGCCGCGGGATGCGCTCCTGGCCGGCCTGGCGGTGCTCGCGGCCCTCGCCGGGCTCTGCCGGACCAACGCCGCCTCGGCGTTGCCGCCGACTCGCCGGTAGTCAGGCTGTCGCGTCGTGGCTGGCGAGGAACAAGGCGAGCTGGTCGACGACGAAGCGGTGATCTTCCAGCTGGGGCAGGCCGGACACGGTAACCGAGCCGACGACGCCTACCCGGCGCACGATGACGGGGAACGACCCGCCGTGGGCCGCGTACCGGGCCGGGTCGAGGCCGGTGCGCTCCTCGAAGGTGGACGCCTCCGCGCGGGCCTTGGTTCCCATGTACAGCGAGCTGTGCCCGAACCGGTGGACCACGCGTGACTTTCGCTCCACCCAGTCGTCGTTGTCCGGTGACGTTCCCTCCAGCGCCGCGTGGAACAGCCGCTGCCCTCCCCGGATGATCGACACCACAACTGGCAGGGACGCTTCTCGCGCGGCCGTCACCAGCTGGACGCCAAGGTCCCAGGCGGTAGCGTTGTCGAACGCACTGAAGACAAGGCGCTGCTCCTGCGCCGCAAGTTCCGCGAGGTCCTGAGCGTCTGAGGGAAGCGTCATGCTGTCCGTTCCTTCTTGTGCTGGCACCGATGAACAGTCGTAGCGGCCAGTATGCCCGCCCCTTGCGCCGCCTGATCCGCTAGGTAACCCGTGCCGGGATCGCCGCCGCCAGGCGAGCACCGCACAGGCCGCGCCGCTGAAGACAGCCAGGCTGGGGTGGCGGTGGAGCAACGCCTCCGTTATGGATGACTCTTTCGATTTATCGGAACGGGAGCGGCTGACAGCCGCACCCCGGCTGAACCCGCGGACGTACGGGGCGGTCAATCAGCGGCGATGCCACTGCTCGCGCGCAGGCCCGGGGCGCGACCAGCGGCTCCGGCCTGCTCCGCCGTCACCAGCTCCGGCTGCCGTCCGCTCACGGCGATGTCCTCAGCAGGACCGGCCGTCGACCGGGGCCTCCAGGTGGCCCAGGGCTGCCGCTGGCGGCCGGTGAGCGGGACGGCCAGCGGGGTCCTGGCGAGGACGCTGGTCAAGGCGACGCCGGCCAGGAAGACGAGCAGGACGGTGGCCGCGCAGAGCAGTGGCCACCACACCACGGAATCCAACTTGGCCCAGCCCGTCCAGATCAGGATGTTGATGAACAGCATCTGGGACAGGTAGACGCCGTAGGAGTTATCCGAGCCCGAGCGCACCGCGGCCCGCAGCCGCCGCGAGCGCTCCGGCTTCACCAGGTACACGCCCAGCAGGTACAGGCAGGCGATGGCGCCGAGGGTGAACGGGATCACGCTCGGCTGGAACGGGTCGTTACCTGAGCCCAGGGCGGTCGTGACGCCCTTTTCGGCCAGGAAGTAGACGGCCTCCGCGAAGAGTGCCGCCGCCACGGTCAGCGCTATGACCAGGCGCACGTGCCGGATCAGCCACTCATTCACCGCCTCGAGGTGGAACGCCGCGATACTTCCGGCGATGAGGTAGAACGCGTAGGGCGTGAACTCCCGTATCCAGCCGTCGCGGAGCACGGGAAAGATCGACCAGTGCATCAGGGTCATGAGCGCCACGTGTCCCAGCAGGGCGATGACGAAGATAGCGCCATGATGACCGCGGGTCCGCCGCAGGAACATCATGAGAAGCGGGAACACCAGGTAGTACTGCATGATGATGACCAGGAAGTAGAGCTGGTAGTACCCGGTCGCCAGCTCTTCGGCGAACTTCTCCAGGGCTACGGCCGCGCTCGCATAGTGCGCGGTGGGCAGCAGGAAGAAGAAATAGATGACGCTCCAGCACAGGTAAGGGATAACGACCGCGAGGAACCGGCGCCCGTAGAAGCGGCGCAGGCCGCTGCTGTCGATATCCATGTAGGCGTAGGTCAGCATGCACGCGGAGATGAAGAAGAATCCCTCACGGGAAAAGTGCGTCAGCAGCATGACGGCGTTCGTGCTCACGATGGCGGCCGCCGGCACGAAGTAGGTGAGCACGTGGGTGCTGATCACGCCGGCCTGCTTCATCGGCCGCATGGCGTCGACCTGGTCGAGCCGCTGGCGTGGCATCAGGACTCCATGTTCAGGCCGCGCAAACGGGTCGCGCACTACAGAAGCTGGCCGGCACCGGGAGTCGCGTAGTCATGACATCGATGCTGGTACCCGGACATCAAGCCAGCCTCCAGGGCACCTGACAACCCCGTATAAATATCGTGAGCGTGAGCAAAGCGGGCACTGGGTGCTGGTGGCCGACGATGCGTGTGTCAGTGCATTCTGTTGGTACGTACACGGACCGTGTGGCTGGCACGTCAACGTGCCAGCACCACACGCGGTACCGCAGGCTGGTCACCCGGGTCTTCACGGTGCGCGCGGTTGAGCGGCTCCGGGTGCGGACGGAGGCGATCGCCGCCGAACTGCTCGACGCGCTTGACCCGTCGGCGCCCGCCGACCTGATCCCCGCGTACTGCGCGCAGCTGCCGCTCAGGGTTATCACCGAGATCCTCGGTGTGCCGCCCGCGGAGCGCGACCAGGTACTGGAGCTCGGGACCCGCGCCGCGCCCAGCCTTGACTTCGCGCTCAGCCGGCGGCAGTTCCAGGCCGTCACCGCGGGGCTGCGCGACTTCGCGCGGTGGCTGGACGCCCACGTCGAGCGGCTTCGCCGCGACCCGGGCGAGGACCTGCTGAGCCAGCTGATCGAAGCCCGCGACGAAGACAGTGCCCTGGACAACCGCGAGCTCAAGGCGACCGCGGGACTCGTGCCGGCAGCGGGATTCGAGACCACGGTCAACCTGCTGGGAAACGCGATCGCGCTGCTCGACCGGAATCCTGGCCAGGCCGCCCGGCTGCGCGGGGACGCCGCGCTGTGGCCCAGCACCGTGGACGAAGCGCTCCGGCTCGACCCGCCGGTCCTGCTGACCGGGCGCGTGGCCGCGCGCGCGACCTCGGTCGCGGGCATCGAACTGCCCGCGGGCGCGCAGGTGGTGACCTTCCTGGCCGGCGCGAACCGCGACCCCACGGTGTTCGCGCACCCCGAGCGCTTCGACGTGACCAGGGAGAACGCGCGACCCCGTCAACGTACGGAACGGGAGCGGCTTCAACGTAGTCCCAGACCGCCTCGTCCCGGCCGGCGAACAGGTCGGCGTCGTTCTCGGTCCCTCGCCAGGCAACCCGCGCACCAGCGTGTCGCAAGCGGCTGACGTGAAAGATCATCCTACTGTTATGGAACCTTTTATCTATGTGGAAATTCTTATGTACCGGGGCACGAAAAATTACCAGAATCTTCTGGCCTGCCAGCGTGAACCCGTCCTAGCCGACCAGCTGGATCCCGATCTTCCCTCACTCCTCGACAAGCGCAGCCCCGTCGGCTTCGCGGTCTCAGTACGTAGGGTGGCCCGGCCGTATTAGGCGAGGGTGGACAGGTCGACGTCGACCGGGAACGGCACGGTCGCTTTTACGAGCCCGGTGTACACGTCGCCGTCCCGGTATCGTCTGCTCGCGGAGTCGAGCAGGTAGGCGTACACGACCGGGATGTGGGTCGGGGTCAGTTCTACGCGCCAGTAGAAGGGGATGCCGACGCTGGCGTACTGGTCGAGCTTTACGACCCGATCGGTGGTCTCTGACCCTGGTGAGACAATTTCCGCCGCTAGCAAGACGTGCTCTGGGCGGGTGGGGGTGATGTCGATGGTGTCGGCCCGGTACACGACGACGTCTGGGCGGCGATTGGTCAGCGGTACGTCGTGGAGCCGGACGTCGAAGTCCGTGTCGGCGTTCCAGTCCGGGCCGGCGGCGGCGTCGAGGGCGTTCGCGAGCACCCGGGCGAGCCGGTTATGCCGCTTAGAGGCGCTCGGGCTCACGACCACCATCCCGTCCACGATCTCAATGCCCGCGCACTGCTCCGCCGACCAGGACTCATATTCCTCAGCCGTGACCTGGGAGTGCATCCACTGCGGGGCGATCATGTCCACGCCCATGCGTTACCCCCTTTGAGCACGCGATAGGCCGCGCAAGCGAGCATTCCTATGCTAGCGCCCCTGCCTGTCGCTCAGGCCCGCACCGACAGCATTCCGCTGTCAGCCGTTGCCGATGCCCCACTCGCCCGCGAGCTCCGCGACCCACGGGCCCGCCACGCCCGGATCCGACGGCGGCGCAACGACGACGACAAGCTGCGTCACCCCGGTCCGCGCGAGTTCAGGCAGCAGGTCGGGACTGCCGTCGACGAGCGACACGGCCACGCTGAGTTCGCTCAGGCACCGCCCCCGCGACTGGCACTCCTGGTCAAGCACGCGAACCCGGCCGGCGACTTCGTCCGCGGCGAGGTTGAAGCCGTACCAGCCGTCCGCGAACGCGGCGACCCGCCGAAGCGCCGCGTCGCTGTTGCCTCCCGCGACCACCGGGACCCGCCGGCCGCGCACCGGCTTGGGGTTGACCCGCACCCGGTCGAAGGAGGCGAATTCGCCGCTGAACGAAGCCACGTCATCCGACCACAGCGTCCGCATCGCCGCGACGTACTCGGCCGTGCGCGCCCCGCGCCGGGCGAACGGGACGCCGAGCGCCGCGAATTCCTCCGCCGACCAGCCGATGCCCACGCCCAGGGTCAGCCGTCCGGCCGAGAGCACGTCGAGCGTCGCGGCTTGCTTCGCCAGCAGGACCGGGTTGTGTTCAGGAAGCAGCAGTACGCCCGTCGCCAGCCCGATCCGGCTGGTCACGGCGGCGGCAAAGCTCAGGCCAGTGAGCGGATCGAGCCAGTCCGCGTCGGCCGGAACGGCGATCCGGCCGTCGGGGGAGTAGGGGTACCGGGATCCTGGCTCGTCGACCAGGACCACGTGTTCTCCCCACCACAAAGTGGCGAACCCGCCGGCCTCGGCCGCCGTCGCGACCGCCCGGATGACATCAGGACGAGCGCCGGCACCGATCCCCAGCGCGTGGAGCCCCACTTGCATATGTCCTCCGGCGGCGATCGGCGATCGGCCATCACACCTGACCCTCGTTGCGGTTATCCCCGTGTCGCCGGCCGCCACGCACGGCTGCCCTGAGGTAGCCGAGGCGGGTAAGTACTCCAGTGGCTGGTGTGTCCGTCCGCCCGGCGATGACAACGAATGGCGAAGGCTAAGGCTTCGCCCTGTCAGGTGCGTAACGGCGTAGAAACAAAGGCGTTCGCCGCATCCGCCCGCACGGAACGGAGGAATCAGACGCAGCGGCCCGCAGACGCGAAGGCCCCGCCGCTGCCGTACCTGGCACTTTTCACAGATAGGAAGCCTCACGAAATCGCCGGAAAGAAGATCCCCAGACCCCGGAGTCCCCGGCATCGGCCGTCGCGCGTTTCTCGGCGCCTCAGCGGCCGCGGCGGTCGGAGCCGCCGTGTTCGAAGGCGTGGTCCCCGGGAGCCAGGCGGCTACCCTGCCGTCGCACTCGGAACCGGACAAGCCAGTACCGACCGAGTCGGGCTGGGTCACCGGGACCGTGTCCGCGCTGGCCGGAGTGAGCGTCTACAAAGGCATCCCCTACGCCGGCTCAGTCGCCGGAAGCAACCGCTTCGCGCCGCCGCCCCCGGCCCCGTCCTGGAGCGGCGTCCGCAAGGCGGACACCTGGGGGCCGGCCTGCCCGCAGCCGGTGCAGGGGATCCCGCGGACCAGGTCACGGCGCTGAGCGAGGAGCACTGCCTCAACCTGAACGTGTGGACCGGCGCGGCGACAGGCGAGCGTCGTCCGGCCCTATTGGCCCGCCCTTCGACCCGGCTCGCCCAGGGTCATGGAAGTCGGTGACGCGTTCCGGCCCGTCCCGGCGGCCGACTCCCCGGCTAAGTACCAGTTCATCAAGCGCTGGCTGGAGTCCCAGACCGTGGACTGGTAGCCCGGCGCCCGTCAGTCCGACCGTCCCGGGGGACCGTACCGCGAAGCCCCGGGACGGTGACGCCGGCGTTGACGTGCCGGGACGACCGAATGCAGGTTGGTGCTGGCAGAGCAGGCGTCCGTAAGCTAATCAGCGTGGACCCGAAGTGGGCGTTGCGTCAGATCGCGTTCCAGCTCGAGCGGTCGGGCGCGCCGACGTACCGGGTACGCGCGTTCCGCCGCGCCGCCGAAGTCGTCGCCGCCTTGAGCCCGGACGAACTGACCGAACGGGTCGCGGCCGGGACGCTGCGGGAACTGTCAGGGATCGGCGAGGTGACCGCGCAGGTGATCGCGCAAGCGGTGGCGGGGGAGGAGCCGGACTACCTGACCCGGCTGCTGGGCGAAGGGCCGCTTGCCCCGCCGTCGGCGCTGCGGGCCGCGATGCGCGGCGACTGCCACACGCACTCGGACTGGTCCGACGGCGGCAGCCCGCCGCTGGAGATGGCGCTGGCCGCGCGCGACCTGGGACACGAGTGGGTCGCGCTCACCGATCATTCGCCGAGGCTGACCGTGGCCAACGGGCTGTCCGCGGACCGCCTGCGGGTACAGCTCGCGCTGATCGGCGAGCTGAACGCCACCCTGGCGCCGTTCCGGATCTTGTCGGGGATCGAGGTGGACATCCTCGACGACGGCTCGCTCGACCAGGCCGGCGAACTGCTCGGGCAGCTCGACGTCGTGGTCGCGAGCGTGCACTCCAAGCTGCGGATGGACGCCGGGCCGATGACCGCGCGAATGATCGCCGCGGTCCGCAACCCGCACACCGACGTGCTTGGTCACTGCACCGGGCGGATCATCACCGGCCGCGGCCGGCCGCAGTCCCAGTTCGACGCCGAGGCGGTGTTCGCCGCCTGCCGCGAGTCCGGTGTCGCGGTCGAGATCAACTGCCGCCCCGAGCGCCAGGACCCGCCCGACGACCTGCTCCGCCTGGCGGTGGAGACCGGCTGCGTGTTCGCGATCGACACCGACGCGCACGCGCCCGGTCAGCTTGACTGGCTCGACGGCGGCTGCGTGCGCGCGGAGTCGTTCGGCATCGGCCCCGACCGGGTGATCAACACGCGCAGCCGCGCCGGCTAAACTGCTAGCTTCCCGCGATGACCTTTTTCAGCAGGCTCCTGGTCCGATCCCGGTCCTGGCCGCGGGCGAACTCGGCCGCCACGAAGTCGGTCACCCCGGCCGCGGCGAGCGCCGCGATCTGCGCGCTGACCGCGTCCTCGTCCCCGACGACGGCGACGTCGCCCGGGCCGGCCGCGCCTTCCCTGTCCAGCATCGCCCGGTAGGACGGCAGCTGCCCGTAGATGGCGAACACCTCCGCCGCGCTGGCCCGGGCCGCCGCCGGGTCGCTGGTCACGGCGACCGGCAGGCAGCAGACGATCCGCGGCGCGGGCCTGCCCGCCGCGGCGGCCGCGGCCGAGATCGCCGGGACCACGTAGTCGCGGACGGTCGCGGTGCCGGTCATCCACAGAACGGTGCCGTCGGTCTGCGCCCCCGCCAGCTCGAGCATGCGCGGCGCCAGCGCGGCCAGCAGCACCGGCACCTTGCCGGCCTTGGGCACGGACAGGCCGATGTGCGCGCTCAGCGTGCTGCCGTCCACGTGGGCCGGGCTGCCGTCAAGCAGCGGCAGCAGCGCCGACAGGTACTCGCGCATGTGCCGGGCCGGCTTCTCGAAGCTGTACCCGTACATGTCTTCGATGACGATCTTGTGCGACAGGCCGATGCCGAGGGACAGCCGGCCGGAACCGACCGCGAGCGCCGCGGTCAGCGCCTGCTGCGCCAGCACGGCCGGATGACGCGGGTAGGTGGGAACGACGGCCGTGCCGAGCTCGATGCCCGGCACGCGGTTCCCGGCAACTGCCAGCGCGGTGAGCGCGTCGAACCCGAAGACGTTCGAGAGCCAGACCGACGCCAGCCCGTCGTCCGCCGCCCGGCGCACGTCGTCGCTCAGCCTGGTCAGCGCCTGGTCCCCGCCGGTCTCCGTCGCCAGGATGCCGATCCGCATGTGTTCCCTCCGTCCGCGGCCGGCGGATCACCCGCCGGTCCGACATCTGATCTTGCGGCCGAACGCCGTCCCGCGCAAGCTCGACGCCCTGGACGCCTCAAAAGGCTACTGAGCGGGCCGGAAGGTGCTCGAGAAAACCTGGAAGTAGTGATAGTCCGCGGCCCAGTCGCTTTCTGGCGTCGACCAGTAGAGCGCGTACGCGTGATGCGCGTTAGCCAGCACGTTCCGATTCAGGATATGCACCAGGACGCCGCTCCTGTCGTACGTGAACTCCCAGTCCGCGGCCTTTTCGGCTTGCGGGTAGTCGACGGATTGAAGGCGAATAAGGTGGTAGTCCGGGTATGTTCCCGCCCGGTTGGCTGCCTGCTGCTGCCAGTCGGCGAGCGGGTCCGGATTGGGCGTATCGGACTGGTCGATCAGCAGGAAAATCCCGCTGTTGGCCGGGTCGGTAATGTAAACGTAGTGGCCCACGTGGGAGATCAGCCAGCCGTGGGGGACACCGATCGAGAAACCAGTGGAGTTCGTAAAGCGGTAATAGCCCGCGGCGAGCACCGCGTTTCCGCCCGCCGACGATCCCGGGGCAGACGATGCCGGGGCGCCGGCGGCGGTGCTGGCCGGGCTGCTCTCCGCCGCCGACCCGGAAGACCCGGAAGACCCGGAAGAGCCGGAAGAGCCGGAAGTTCCAGGGGACGCGGACGTGGGCGGCGTGGAGGCCGCGGGTGCGCTCGCCGAAGCACCACGCGTGGCAGTGGCCGAGCCGGCCGCGGGCGACGCGGACGGCTGACCCGGCGAACTGGTCAGCACAAGCGCGATGGCGGTGACGGTCCCGGCGACGGCGGCCAGTGCGGCCACCGCGAACGCCGGCCGCCGGGACCGGCGCGGACGACCGTCAGCGGTCGTCGCCGCCAGGACAGGAACCTCGGCCGGCCCCTCAATGTCTGGAGACGCGACTGCCTCAGGTTCGGTCGGCGGCGCCGCCGACGCAGCGGCGATCGCCGTCGGAAACACCGCGCCCGGAGCCGCGTCCGTCCCCTCGGCGTCCCGATCCGCCGCCTCATCCTCTTCCTCGCCGGCTGGCGTCGCTGACTCATCTGGCGTCGCTGACTCATCGGCTGGCGCCGCTGACGGCTGGTCAGCGACCTCGCGGAGCATTCGCTCGGTCTCCGCCGCGTCCAGTCGTTCGTCGGGGTCCTTGACGAGCAGCCCGGCGATCACCGGCCACAGCGGTCCCGCGTGGACGGCCTTCTCAGGCTCGTCCACCACCACCGCGGTCAGGGTCGCGAGGGCGGCGTTCCGCTCGAACGGCGGGCGCCCTTCCACCGCCGCGTACAGGCAGGCGCCGAGCCCCCACAGATCTCCGGCCGGGCCCGACTGCCCGCCGCGCGCCCGTTCCGGTGCGATGTAAGACGGCGACCCGATCAGCGCGCCCTGGGCGGTGAGGGTCGGGCTGCCGACGGACCGGGCAATGCCGAAGTCCGTGAGCACCACCCGCCCGTCGGCCCCCACCAGGATGTTCGCCGGCTTGACGTCCCGATGCAGCACGCCCTCCGCGTGCGCGGCGTGCAGGGCCGCGAGAACTCCGAGGCCGACCCGCGCCGCCCGCACCGGGGTAAGCGGCCCTTCGGTGTCCAGCAGATCGCGCAGCGACTGGTACGGAAGGAGCTCCATAATGATCCACGGGTGGCCGTCCTCTTCGAGGATGTCGTAAATGCGGACCACGTTGTGGTGGGCGAGGCGCCCGGCCATCTGAGCTTCCCTGACAGCCCGGCGGCAGGCGGTCTGCTGCTCGGCCTCGCTGAAGTGCGGCGGCCAGACGAGCTCCTTCACCGCCACGTCACGCTCGAGCAGCTCGTCGCGAGCCTGCCAGACGACGCCCATCCCGCCCCGGCCGACGACGCTGTCGAGCCGGTAGCGACCAGACAGCACGCGTCCCGGCTCAGCCAATTCCATGGCGCCCGCTTACCCAGCAGCCGGGACGGCTAACGATTTGGCGGGAAATATGCGAATAGAAATGACTGCGAACAGCGATCACCGGCCGTGCGGCTCCGGCCGTCAAGAAAACGCCGGGACACGCTGATGCTATTGGGGCACCGGTCGCCCGGCGGTGCCGCCGCTGTGGTAGGCCAGAGGTTCCGCCGTCAGCGAGGGGGAGCGTGATGGGGCAGCGGCGCGACGGGCGTGAAGGCGGACAGGCGGGCCAGCTCCGGTTCCGGGCGGTGCGCCGCGTGGTGTCCCGCGTCGTCGAGCGGTTCTGGCGCGACCTCCGCGTCAAGGACCTGTACCAAAGCGGCAAGGACTTTGAGCTGATGAGCCGGTCCCTGGGGTTCGCCGCCCTGGCCATGCTCACCATCTTCCCGCTGCTGGTCGTCGTCGCCGCCGTCGGCGCCGCCACCCATCGAGGCCTGGCCGTATGGGTTGTCTACGGCATGGGCCTGACCGGCTCCTCGGCGCGCGCGGTGGAACAGCTGTTTTCCGCGCCGGCCCGCGTCCTTGGCACGACCAGCTTCTTCAGCCTGGCGCTGGTCGCCGTCTTCGGGATAACGTTCGCCGGCAGCGTGCAGAACGCGTTCGAACGCGTGTGGGGCCTGCCCGCCGGCCCGTGGCACAAGATCTGGCGTCAGCTGGTCTGGCTGGCGGTGTTCGTCGGCTACATCTACGCGGCGGCCAGCGTGGGCACGGTCACCCGCCACACGCCGTCCGAGACCGTGATCCGGGTGTCGGTGGCGGTAGTGCTCGGGGCCGTCTTCTTCTGGTGGGGACTGCGCTTCCTGGTCGGCGGCCGGGTGAAGTACCTGGCGGCGATGCCGGGCGCGGTGATCACGGTGGCGTTCCTGGCCGGCCTGCGGGCGTTCTCCGCCCTGGTCTTCCAGCCGCTTATCGTCGAGAACGCGGTCACCTACGGTTCCCTCGGCACCGTGCTGATCGTGCAGTCATGGCTCATCGGCGTCGGCTGGGTCATCTACGGCGGCCAGCTGTCCGGGCGCTGGTTCCACGACGCCTGGCTGCAGGCCTGGACGGAGAACCGCCGCCTCCGCAGGCAGTCAGAAGGCCAGGAGCAGGGCAAGGTATGACTAGGCGGTCTCGCGGCGGCGGTGCGGTGCCCGCCCGCATAATGTGATGCGGGTCACGGGAACCCAGGGACAGGCCGGGCCAGTTGCTCAATGTGGACGATCCAACGGCGCAGTTGCGCGCACGTGCCCGGGCCGGGGATGCTGACGCGTTCGGCGCGGTCTTCGACGCGTGCGCCCAGTCGGTGTACAACCACGCCTTCCGGTTGACCGGCGACTGGTCGACGGCCGAGGAGGTGATGGCGATGACCTTCCTCGAAGCCTGGCGCGGCCGGGACAGCATCTTGGCCGACGGCGGCTCGCTGCGGCCCTGGCTGCTCGGGATCGCCACCAACGTGGCCCGCGGGCTGCGCCGGACGGCAAGGCGGCACCGGGCCGCGCTGGCCCGGCTGGCCGTCGCCGACGAGTTGCCTGACTTCGCGGACGACGTGTCCGGCCGGCTGGACGACGTCGCGCGGATCAAGGCGCTGCACCAGGCGCTGGCCGGCCTGCCAGGTCCCGAGCTTGAGGTCCTCGCCCTCTGCGTCTGGTCCGGACTGAGCTACGCAGAGGCGGCCGAGGCCTTGCACGTCCCGGTCGGGACGGTCCGCTCACGGCTCTCCCGTGCCCGCGCCAAGCTGGCCCGCCTGACCGACGCCGAGTTGCACCGGCCGGCTGGCCGCGCGGAGCGCCAGAAAACACGGGAACCAGCGGCCGCACCGGACCAGCTAGTGAACAGACCCGCAATCGCTGGTCTGTCCAGTCGGTCCGATATATCCGGCACGTCCGGTAAGGGGGCACGTCGATGAACGCTGAGCACGCAGATCTCGAGGCACGGTTCGCCGCTCCGCGGGAACGTGACCTGCCTCCCGGCCGACGCGAGCTGCACAGGGAGATCCTCATGAACCACATGCTGACCGAGAGCGGGCAGGCGCCGGCCAGGCAGCGCCGTCCGAGCCGCCGGATGCTGGCCATCGGCGGCACGGCAGGCATCGGGATCGCCGCCGCCGCGGTGACGGTGGCGGTGGCGCTGACGCTGACGGCCACGTCGGCGTCCCGGCCTTCGGGGGCATCGGCCCACCAGCTGGCTGGCGGCCCCACCGCGGCGCAGCCGGCCACGGCCGCGGCCGGCTCGCCGCTCGTACTGCTCGCGGACCGCATCTCGGCCGGCGCGCACAAGCAGCCGGGGGACGCGACGCTGATCTTCCGCAGCACGACATCGACCGATGGGCAGGCCTCAGGCAGCGGCTTTGACCTGTACACCGACAAGGGCCCGTACTACTGGGCGCCCGCCGAGAGCGGCCTTCCCGCGCAGATCGCCGCGCACCACAACCTCGGCGACGGCCTGTTCACCCGCGAGATAGCGGCGGCCGAGTACGCCGTCGACGGCAACCTCGCGACCGCCAGGGAGCGGATGGCGTTCGCGCCCGATCCCGCGAACGCGGGAAAGTCGGTGGCCGCCCAGATGTCCCCGGCCCTGCTCAAGGCGAAGGCCCGGCTCCTCGGCGTAAAGCCGGCGCCCGGGCAGTCGCTGGCCGCCGCCTACGACAAGGCGTTCACCGACAGCTGGGTCTGGGGCGACGCCACCGACGCGCTCGAAGCCGGGGCAGGCAATCCCCAGGTCCGGGCCGGCGTCCTCCGCCTGCTCTCGACGGTGTCGGGTGTCGTCGTCACCCACGGCACCCTCGACGGGCAGCCCGCGCTCGTGGTGAGCGACGTGACACCGGGCGCCAACGGCAACGGCAAGTCGGAAGCGACGATGACGCTCGACGCCAGCACCGGGATCCCGCTCAAGTACACCGACGGTCAGGTCGGGCAGGCACCTGATTCCACGACCACGTACCAGGTCACCCGGGTGACGGTGGCCGGCATCGCGGCCGGCAAGTTGTAAGTCAGTTGGTTCCGCCACGGGCGGGGAGGCCCTCTCCGGCAGTGACGGGGAGGTGCTCCTCCCCGTCACCGTGCGTTCCGGGGTCGCGACGGCGAGCAGGCAGGCAGCGGCAAGCACGCCGCCGGCCAGCGCGAACGCCGCCTGGTACGACGCGCTGTCCACGAGCAAGCCTGCTATGACCGGCCCGGTCACCGTGCCGGCGTCGCCGGCCATCTGGAAGAACGCGACCAGGATGCCGTCTTGGCGGGCTTGGGTGCTGAGCAGGTCGCCTAGCATCGCCGACGGCGCGACGTCGAGCAGTCCCGAGCCGGCGCCGGCCACCGCGAGCGCGCCCAGGTAGGCCCACAGACCGGGCAGCACGGCGAGCAGCAGCAGGCCGGCCGCCGAGAGCGCGCAGCCCGCCACCATGACTGGCCGCCGCCCGAGCGTGTCCGCGACCCGGCCGGCGGGCAGCAGCGCCGCCCCGTTCAGGGCCGCGAACACCAGGAGCCCGATGCCCGTCCAGGTCGCTGAGCGGTGCAAGGAGTCGCGGACGAACAGCGGGATGATGGCGGTGCGGACGCCGAGCACGGCGAACCCGTCGGCGAAGGCCACCGCTGCGACCGCCCGGTAGGCACGGCTGCGCAGTGCCCCGGCCAGCGCGCCCAGGCTCTCCCGCGGGCTGGCCGCCGCCCGCTGACTCGCCGGAGACGCCGTCGGCTTGAACGCGGCCGCGGCGATGACCGCCGGAACCGCGAGCAGCGCGCCGTACAGGAAGAAGGGCGCGCGCAGCGACCAGGCAGCGACCACCCCGCCAAGCGCCGGGCCGGTGATCCCGCCGAGCAGGAAACCGCCGGTGTACAGGCCGCTGGCCCGGCCCCGCTGGCTGTTCGGCACGCTCGCCAGCAGCAGTGCCTGGGCGCTGACGGAGAACATGGCCGACCCGAGTCCGCCTACGCCGCGCAGCACCAGCAACTGGGCGAACGACTGCGAAAAGCCCGCGAGCACGCTGCTGGCCGCGACGACGGCGATGCCGGCCGCCATCACCCGCCGTGAGCCGAATCGGTCCACCAGCCGGCCGGCCGGCATCGCGAACGCGACCCGCATCAGCGCGAACGCGCTGATTACGGTGGCGGCAGCGGCGACGCTGACACCGAACTGGCGGGCAAAGGCGGGGATGCCCGGCGCCACGATCCCGTAGCCGAGCGCCACGGTGAACGACACCGCCGACAAGATCGCCACCTCGCGCGGCAGGCCGGCGAACGGGCCGCGCCCCGTTTTCGTGACGGCTGAAACGGGTGCAGTCGTCATGCCGTCGCGGTGCGCCTGGCAATGACCCGCGCGAGCCAGCGCCGTGACCGTTCACCACGAGGTGGCAGGCGCGGGACGGTCCGGTGGGCCGGCAGCCGGTCGAACGGACCGCGGACAGGCAGGTCGGCGGTCAGCGCGAGCAGTTCCCAGAAATCCCGCGAGACGATGGCCTGCCCTACCCGCTGCTCGAACTCGTCCCTGGTCAGCCTGCCCTCGATGAACGATTCCTGGAGGTTCGCAACGGCACGGTCGCGGTCGGCCACCGAGGCCGGCATGCGTGCCCGGCGGACGGCTGCCATGATCCACCCCCAGCCTGGACATAACCGGCCTTCGGCGCGGCCCGGCCATTCAGAGCATAAGCGCTACGGGCAGACCCGGGTGGCCGCGGTTAACGGCCTGCGCTTGGCGGATGCGGCAGCCGCCGCTTCCGAGGACCACTTGATCTCTAGCTCGAGCTCCGTATCGCCGTCTTTGATCTCGATTTCGAACTCAAAGGTTACTTTTTTCGATACATCGAACTCTAGCTTCTCGCCTCCGTGCTTAAGCTCGAACTCCGCACCAGCGCCGAACTCGGGCGGAAGGCTACCGTCAGCTACGAATGATGACCGTCGTCGGGCGCGGACGCCTCACCCGCCCCGAGTGAGCCCGCGGTCGAGCGGTTCAGGTCCAGAGCAGCCGCACTAGCTTGCCGCAAATGACTATTCTGGCCGCAAATACCGTCTTTTACCGGAGGCCTTGCGTTCAACTTTTATTAACCTTAAGTAAAGATTTAGGCCACGCTAGTGACGGGATGGCACGGGTGCGTCATACATGTCTGAGGCCGGCGTGAATACCGACGCCGGGCTGATTCCCGTCAGGAGGGCATAGCATGACTAAATCCCCGGCAGACACCAGCGCCGCGGTCCCGGGTGAACGCGGCCGGCTGCGCCGTTCCGCGCCTCTCATCGCCGGGTCGCTGATCGCGGCGGCTGGCCTGGCTTTCGGGTCGGTAAGCGTGGCCAGCGCGCAGGCGGCCCGCCACTCGCCGCCGCCGTCGATCGCGCAGCAAGCCGCCAAGGTCAAGGCGCAGGACGCCTACACGCCGGCCGACGGGAACGCGGAACTGAACGTCAACGTGCTCGAGGACCAGGTAGAGCACTATTACGGGTCCGCCAGCGAAACCTTCCCCGGTGTCGGCGCGGTGACGGTGGCGTCCAGCACGAGCAACTACGCCAGGCAGATGAAGCAGATCGCGGCGGGGGCCGAGGCGTACCTCGCGCAAGCCGCCAGTCGCTACCACGGCCCGGGCAAGCCCGCCGTCGTCTTCGACATCGACGACACGCTGCTCAGCACCTACGACTACACCCTGGCCGAGCAGTTCGGCTACGACTCCGCCACCAACCAGGTCTGGATCGACGACGCGGCGTTCCCCGCGGTCTTCTACATGCCGCAGCTGGTCACCTTCGCCGCCAAGCACGGATACGCGGTCTTCTATATCACCGGCCGGCCGCAGTCCCAGACCGCGGCCACAATCAAGGACCTGACCAGCGCTGGGTACGCGGCGCCCGCGGCCGGGCACCTGTTCCTCAAGCCGTCGGCGCCGCCTGCTTACCTGCACTGCGCCGCCGCGCCGGCCTGCACCACGACCGAGTACAAGTCAGGCACCCGCAAGTACATCTCCAGCCTCGGCTACACGATCGTCGCCGACTTCGGCGACCAGTACAGCGACCTGCTCGGCGGCGACGCCGGGCACCAGGTCAAGCTGCCGAACCCGATGTACTACATCCCCTGACGATCAGGCAGCGGGAGCACGGCAACGGGCCGCCGGGGCTAAGCCGGCGGCCCGTTGTTCGTTCCCGGCCGCAGGGCGGCAGCGCCGTCGCCGGTTATCCGTTCCACTCGTCCCGCAGCGAGGTCAGGGCGTCATGGAAACCGGGGAAGGTCTTCTTGACGCATCCCGGGTCGTCGAGGGTGATGCCCGGCGTCTTGAGTCCGGTGATGCTGAAGCTCATGGCGATCCGGTGGTCGCCGTGACAGGCGACACGGGCGGGGCCAGGCTCTGCGGGCTGAATCTCGATCCAGTCCCGGCCGGTGCGGACGGGCACGCCCATCGCGGTCAGGTTCTGCGCGCACGCCTCCAGCCGGTCGCATTCCTTGACCCGGGTGTTGTAGACGTCCTCGATCCGGACCGGCCCGTCGGCGAACGGGGCGATCGCGGCGAGGGTCGGCACCGTGTCGGAGATGTCGCGCATGTTGACCGTCACGCCGTGCAGCCGGCCGCGGGGGCCGGCGACCGTCACCGAGTCACCGCTCAGCTGGACGGAGGCACCCATCTGCCGGAGGACCTCGGTGAACTTCAGGTCGCCTTGCAACGAGGCTGAGCCGAGCCCGGGAACGGTGACGCTGTGCCCGGTCAGAGCGGCGGCGGCCAGGAAGTAGCTGGCGGTGGAGGCGTCCGGTTCGATCAGGTAGTCGGTGGCCGTGTAGTCCTGCGACGGCACCTGGAAGGTGCTGCCCTCACGGCAGACCCCGACGCCGAAGCGTTCCATCATCGCCAGCGTGATCTCGACGTAAGGCGCCGAGACCAGGTCGGTGACGGTGATGTCGAGCCCCTTGGCGGTCAGCGGGCCGAGCAGCAGCAGCGCGGTCAGGAACTGGGAGGACAGTCCCGCGTCGAGGGTGACATCCCCGCCGGCGATCCCGTTCGCGCGGATGGTGAGCGGGTGATGGCCTTCCGCGCCCTCGTGGGTCAGTTCGACGCCGAGATCGCGCAGCGCCTGGGTCAGCGGGCCCAGGGGGCGGCGGCGCATCTGCTGGGAGGCGTCGAAATGGAAGACCCCGTGCCCGGCCGCGGCCAGTGCGGGCAGGAAACGCGCCGTGGTGGCTCCGTCGCGGCAGTAGACCGCGGCCTCGCTGGCCGGCGGACCTGCTGGCTGGCCGTCGACCGTCCAGGCGTCCTGTTCTTGCGCGACGCGGTAGCCGAGCGCCCGGAGTCCTTCGACGAAACCCGCCGAATCGTCCGAGTACAGCGGGTACCTCAGCACGGTGGTGCCCTGCGCGGCGGCGGCCAGGAACAGCGCCCGGGCGGTGATCGACTTCGACCCTGGGATCCTCACGACGGTCATGCCGTTGAGCCTACGGTCCCGCCGGCCAGGTCGGCGGCGACGGCGAGGAACCGGGTGCAGCGGGCGAACGTCTCCCCGATGTCACGTCCGGCGAGGCGCGCCTGGTAGGCGCGGTACCTGCTCAGCTCCCACTGCTGCGCGCGGGGCGGGAGCTCTTCGAGCTCAGGCTCTGGCAGCGGCTGCCATGTCCAGCCGGCCGCGCTGTCGTCGCCGTCGGCTCGGCGGACCAATTCGGCCGGGTCGACGGAACTGCCCAGCTGGTTGCGGACGTAGCGCAGGCCCTCCAGGGTCTCCTCGGTCTCCTCCCGCCGCCTGGCCTCGCTGGCCAGCGCTTTTTCGTAGTCGCGGGGGTGATAGCGGACCAGGGTGGCGTCGACGAGGGTCACCCACCACACGGTCTCCCCGACAGCGGCCCCCAAACGGGCCGGGTTCCAGCTATCCGCCGCCCCGAGCCTTTCCGCCGCTTCGGTCATCGCCGTGACTGACCAGTCGATCGCGACCGCGGGGGCCGCGGCGACCCCGGCGTGCTCGCGGTTCCACGCCATCCGGCAACGGGCCGAGCAGAACCGGGCGTGCTCGCGCATCGGCGTGAACGGCGTCCCGCACTGCGCGCACTTCCGGTACTCGGCCACCGCTCGATGCTACGCGAGGCGGGACATCTCGCCCAGTTGCGCAGGTGACGCGTGCTTCGCCCGAAAGACATGTTTCGTTCATTTTCTGTTCATGTACAGGTCGGCGGAGTGTTTCCATACCCCCGTACCGTGCGGAAGGCGGGGACATGCGGGTACCCGGCCGGCGCGGCGCGTCTGGCAGTCACACGGAACATGAACGGAATGCCAGTGTCCGAGACGCGGTCTCCAGCCCTGACCGGACCAGCCGACGAGACGGCGCTGGCGGGCCTGCGCAGGCGTGCCCTGCTGGTTTCCGGCATGGGGTTCTTCACCGACGCCTACGACTTGTTCGTGATCGGCATCGTGTCGACCCTGCTGAAGAGCCAGTGGCACCTCGGCACGAACCAGGTCGCGCTGCTCAACGCGGTCATGCTGGGGGCGGCGTTCCTCGGCGCGCTGGTCTTCGGCCGGCTGGCCGACGTGATCGGGCGCACCCGGGTGTACTGGATGTCCGCCGCGCTGATGGTGGTGGCCGCGGTCGGCTCGGCGTTTTCCCCGTCGCTGATCGTGCTGGTCGTGTTCCGGTTCCTGCTTGGCTTCGGCGTGGGCGGCGATTACCCGGTCAGCGCCGTGCTGATGAGCGAGTATGCCCACCGCGCGAACCGCGGCCGCATGGTCGCCCTGGTCTTCTCCGCCCAGGCGGTCGGCCTGGTCGTCGGCCCGCTGCTCGCCCTGGCGCTCCTCGGCGGCGGAGCCGGCCCGGCGCTGACCTGGCGCCTGCTGCTTGGCCTGGGCGCGATCCCCGCGGCCGCCGCTGTCTGGTTGCGCAGGAAGATGCCAGAGCCGCCTCGTTTTCAGGGCAGCGCCGCCAGCCGCCCCCAGCACGGCAGCGCCGCGGCGGCCCCGGTCACGGGACTGCGGGCGTTCGCGGCCAGTCGCAGGCTTCTGGTCCTCCTGGCCGGCACCGCTGGCTGCTGGTTCCTGCTTGACTACGCCTACTACGGCAACACGATCTCCACCCCGCAGATCATCACGCTCATCACGCCGCACGCCTCCCAGACCACGACGATCGCGATCCAGCTGGCGATCTTCACGGTTGCCGCGGTCCCGGGCTACCTGCTCGCCATCGCGCGGATGGACAGGTTCGGCCACCGCAGGCTCCAGCTGGCCGGTTTCATCATGATGGGCGCCTGCTTCGCCGTGATCGGCCTGGTCCCTGGCATGACGACGGCGGTCGCCCCGTTCCTGATCGCCTACGGGATCAGCTACTTCTTCACCGAGTTCGGCCCCAACGTGACGACGTTCGTGCTGCCCGGTGAGCTGTTCCCCACCCGGGTCCGCGCGACCGGGCACGGCATCTCGGCCGGCGTCGGCAAGCTCGGCGCGTTCATCGGCGTCTTCCTGTTCCCGGTCCTGCAAAGTTCCCTCGGGCTGCGCGGCACCCTGCTGCTCACCGCCGGCGTCTCGGTCCTGGGCGCGCTGCTTACCCTCGTCCTGCCCGAGCCGGCCGGCCGCAGCCTCGAAGAGATCTCCGGTGAGCACGACGTCATCGCCGCCGCCGAAGAGGTCGTCCACGCCACCGGGGAACCGTCCCGCGCCGCCTGATACCGCGCCCGCTCCGCCCGGTGTGCACCGGGTATGGAGTCATGCTGACTTCGGCTCATCCCAGATACGCACCTGCAGGACCGCCACGTAGCTGTCCGGCTGGACGGCTTCTACGGTGGCCCAGGCGAGCTGGCCCTGCGTCGTGCGGAAGCGGAAAGCGTCGCCTGTCTCCAGCCCTGCCGCCGCTTCGTAGGCGCCGTCGGTCGAAGCCGGGCTCGTGTAGTCGGCGCACAGGGCGTACGCGGAGTCCGGGCTGGCACCGGGCGGGTAGGCGTACATGCCGTCAGACGCGCGGATCACGTCTGACATCACCTCGCCCGCGTCGTGGTACAAATCGAAGCCGCCGGTGAGTCCGATTTGACCCGCTCGATTCCACCAGTGATCGTGATCTTCCCTCGGGGTATGCGCATGGGAGTTGGTGTGAGCAGACTTGGCACGCCGATTTCAGCCGCGATCCGGTGCAATAGCTTCGGGAGAGCAGGCACTTCACCGTCGCCCTCGACGATCGAGGCCACAGTGGTCGGGGCCCATGCGGCGCTCACGCGTCCGGAGCGGCTTCCTGCGAGGGCTGGGGCGAAAGCTGGTTGCCGCGCATAAGCTCACCGAGTGTGTAGAGCTTCTGCCTGACGATCTCCCGGCTAGCGTCATCGACTTCGCCGATGATCGTGAGACCGTCCCTCATTGTCACCGGGCGGATGTCGGCTGGATCGAGATCTTCACGGTCCAGCAGATCGGCGCTCTGGCTCGTGGCGATTACCTGGACGTGCTCGCTCGCCTCGGTGAGTGCGTCGAAAAGCACGCCTGCCGCGGCCGGGTGCAGCGCGATTTCAGGCTCCTCGATGCCGATCAGCGGCAGTCGGCCGTCAAGGGACTCCGGCTGAAAAAGCGCTGCGAGCACTGCTGCCGAGCGCGAACAGGGACATCGCGGCCCGGCTGTTCATCAGCGAGGCGACGGTCAAGAACCACCTGCTGCATATCTACGTCAAGCTCGGCGTCAACGACCGGGCCGCCGCGGTCGCCACCGGGTTCGAGCGGGGCCTGCTGCCGCGCTGAGTCGACTGAGCGGCGCCGGCGGGCGGTGCCGCTGCCCCCTGAGTAAGAGGCTCCGGCGGTACCGCGGTGGTGCGGTACCGCCGGGGCGGCAACTGACTGGCGAGGCGGCCGCTACGAGCTGGCGGGCACGAACGGGTTGACGAAGCCGCCAAGCGGCTTGTACTGCCCGTTCTCGATCTCGCTGTACATGACGTCCGTGCTGTGCAGCTGCGGGGCGGTGGACAGCGGCGACGGGCTGCCCGCGACGGAGAACGGCGCGCTGGTGCCGACGTTGATCGGCGTCTTAAGGTTCTGGTAGGCGCTCAGCACCGAGGCCCTGGTCACGGTCGGCAGTGACTTGGCGATGTCGGCGAAGTCGAGCACCGCCGTCCACTCGAGCAGTGACAGCTCGTCCTTCTGCGCCGACGCGTCGGTCTTGTCCATCCAGGTGTTGTAGAGCGCCACCGCCGGGATGCTGGTCTCCGTGGGCAGGTGCAGGGTGCTCACCACGTAGGTTCCGTCGGCGACGGAGTTGCCGACGGTCTTGATGGCCTGCGGGTCGAAGCTGCCGATGTTGTTGATGATCTTGCCGGTGTAGCCCGCCTGCCGCAGCGCGGTCATCATCTGCTGCGGGTACGGCCCCGGAGCGGCGATCAGCACCGCGTCGGGGTTCTGCTTGATCACCTGCTGCGCGTCGGTCGCGCTGATCGCCTGGCCGAGCTGGAAGGTGACGAACTGCGGGGCGGTGCTGTCGCCGGCGATCTTCAGCGCGGCGGCCGACTCCTGGGCCGTCCCCTCACAAGCCGGGATGCTGCACTGCACGATCGTGACCTTCTTCGCGCCGAGCTTCACCGCGAGCGCGCCGGATCCGAAGTACCAGCCGGCCGCGACGGAGGTCACCGGAAAGGAGACCGGGCTCGACAGCTCCTGCGGGATCAGCCCGAGACCGCCGGTGAAGGTCAGCTTGGCGGCGTTGACGGTGGAGAAGAAGCCGGGGAAGACCTCGGTGCCGCCGATGATCGCCACGTCGCCTGACCGGACGGCGGCCGACGCGCAGGTGGCCGCCGTGTTGGCCTGGTCCTGGTCGTCGCACTGGTTGGCCACCAGCGGGTGCCCGTTGATGCCGCCCGTCGAGTTGATGTAAGCGATGGCGGCCTTCTGCGCGACCGCGACCTGCGGGTAGGGGGCGAGCGTGGTGCTGGTCAGCGACGTCACCAGGCCGACATCGATCGGGCTGCCGGTGGCCGCGAAACTCGAGCCGGCCTGAGCGCTGCTGGTGCTCCCGGTGCTTCCGGCGGTGCCGGCGCTGGACGTACTGCCGCCTGAGCTGCTGCAGGCGGTGGCGGCGATGGCCACCACGGCGATCGCCGCGGCGGATGCCACCTTGACTCGCCTGGCGGGTAGCCAGCTTCTTCGAGACTCCACTCTTTCCCCTCCCATTGATGGGCCAGTCCTGTTGATGGGGCCAGGCCTCGCCGGCGACGACGCGCCGGCAACAAGATCTGTTCGTCTAGCGAACATGTGGTCATTTGTTGTGGTAAGTATGTGACGGCGATTTGCGCGACGTCAACGGCAATGTCCGGGAAACATTGCGCGGCCGCCGGTCCCGGTCAGCCGGCTCGCCGGCCGCGGTCAGCCCGCCCGGACCGGTGCGGACGCGAAACCGCGGGTGGTGTTGTTGAGCCGCAGGACCGGCTGGCCGGCGGGCTCGAGGGTGCGCACGCGGTCGAGCAGCGCCCGCAGCACGCTGGAGATCTCGAGCCGGGCGAGCGGCGCGCCCACGCACATGTGCAGGCCGTTGCCGAAGCTCAGGTGGTCCACCGGGTTGCGGGTGATCTCGAAGTCGTCCGGCCGCTGGTAGTGCCGCTCGTCGCGGTTGGCCGCGCCGAGGAACACGGCGATCCGGCGGCCGGAAGGCACGGTCACCCCGTCGACCGACAGGTCGCCACGGGCGGTCCGGCTCCAGATCTGCAGCGGCGACTCGATCCGCAGGCCCTCGTTGACGGCGGCCGGAACGAGGCCGGGGCTGGCGCGCAGCGCCTGCCACTGGCCCGGGTGGCCGGCCAGCAGCCAGACGATGCTGCCGATCGCGTTGATCGTGGTGTCGAAGGCGGGCCCGAGGAAGTTGAACAGCAGCGTGAACGAGCTGAGCTTGGGAATCTCGCCGCGGTCGTGCGCGTCGAGCACGTCCCAGCCGATGCTCCCCGGCGTCATGTCCGCCTTGGTCAGCGAGTGCATGACCTCGAAGGCCTGCTCGATCACCGGCCCGGCGGCGACGGCGCGCTCGTTGAGCGGACCGACATTGTTGAACCCCGCCACGCTGCCCTCGACGCACTGGTCGAGGACCGGCAGCGGGACGCCGAGGACGGCGCCGGTGAACCGGGTGACGAACGGCCGGGCCAGGTCGCTGGCCGCGTCGAACGAGTCCCGGCCCAGGCAGTCGTCGAGCAGCTCGGCGGCGATCTTGTCGGCCAGCGGCTCAACCTCGCGCAGCCGGCCGAGCCGCAGCCGCTTGATCATCACGGTGCGGGCGACATCGTGCTCCGGCGGGTCGGAGGCGACGACGGTGCCGCGCATTTTCTCGTTGTGCCTGGCATTGAACCCGGGACCCTCGGTCGAGGAGAAGTGCTGCCAGTCCTTCAGGCCGGCCCGGACGTCGTCGAACCTGGCGATGCCGAGCACGTCGTACCGGGGGAGGCTGAACACCGGGCCGGCGTCGCGCAGGGTGCGGTAGTAGCCGTACGGGTCGGTGAGCGACTCGTCGGAGAACGGATCGAAGTCGAAGGCGGGAATCTGCTCGGCCATGCTAGCTCCATCGCTGTTCGCTCTACGAACATATGGTCACGAACGTACGAGGAGTATCTGCGGTTCGCCGGGCAGCGTCAATACCCGCGGTGCGGGCACGAGGCTTCAGGTGCGGGCTTCAGGTGCGCAGCGTGAAGACCTTCACGAGTTCGCGCGCCGCCTCCTCCAGGGCTGGCAGGTGGTCGCGGCGGACCGACTCCACCGTGCCCCGCGAGGCGTGCGACGAGACGCTGATGGCCAGCGTCGGACGGCCCGGCCGGCGGACCGGCACGGCGCAGGCCCGCATGCCGAGCTCGATCTCCTGGTCGAGGATGCAGTAGCCCTGGTCCCTGATCGCCCGGATGTTCCGCCGCAGGTCGTCGCCGTTGGCCACGGTCAGCGGCGTCGCCTGGCGGAAATCGGCGGTGACGAGGTAGTCCTCAAGCTCGGCGTCGGCGAGGTCGGCGAGCAGCACCCGCCCGGCCGCCGTCAGGTAGGCGGGCACCCGGGTGCCGACGGTCAGCGCGAGCATGGTGACCCGGGGGTGCGTGGTCAGCGCCCGGGCCACGAACACCGCCTGGTGCCCGTCGAGGACGGCCGCGGTGCACGACTCGCGTACCTGCTCGGCGACCTCGAACAGCCTGCCCTGGAGCAGGTCGTCGACCGAGCAGGCGGCCAGGTAGGAGTACCCGAGTTCGAGGACGCCCGGCCGCAGGAAGTACCGGCCGCCCTGGCAGCCGACGTAATTTTCCGCCTCGAGCGTGCGCAGCAGCCGCCGCGCGGACGAGCGGTTGAGGCCGGCCGCCCTGGCCACCTCGGCGATGGTGAGGAACGGCGCGGCGGCGGAGAAGGCGCGGATGACCGCCATGCCGCGGGTGAACCCGGTGACCAGCTCGCTGCGCTCGCTGCTCTCCTCCTCGGCCTGGTTCTCTTCGTCTGGCGGGCTCTCGGCCGGAAGTACGGACACGGGCACGGCCTCCTCAATGTTCGCTGAGCGAACAGACGGTCGTCTATTGACACATGCCGGAAACGAGAACTACCGTACTCCACATCCGGCATTTGTACGTCTGGCGAACATCCGGTCATTTTTCACCGCTAGCCACCGGTCGCCGGCCGCATCGTGATTCCGCGGAACTGAGAGAAACGGAGAGCAGTCGTGATCAGTGGCCAGGAAGCCGATGAGCTGACCAAGGTGGGGCCGGGGACGGCGACCGGCGCCTTCCTGCGCCAGTTCTGGGTCCCGTTCCTGCCGTCGGACGCGGTCACCGCGGGGGGCGAGCCGTTCCCTGTCCGCCTGATGGGGGAGGACCTGCTGGCCTTCCGGCGCGAAGACGGCGCGACGGGGCTGGTGGACACCGCCTGTGCGCACCGCCGGGCGCCGCTCCTGTACGCCCGCAACGAGGGCTGCGGGCTGCGCTGCGTCTACCACGGCTGGCAGTTCGACATCACCGGCCAGTGCACCGACATGCCGGCTGAGCCGGCCACCAGCCGGTTCAGGCAGCACATCAAGATCAAGGCGTACCCGGTGCGGGAGCGCAACGGCGTGCTGTGGACCTTCATGGGGACCGGCGAGCCGCCCGAGCTGCCTGACCTGGAGTGGAACCAGGTGCCCGCGGAGAACGTGCACGTCTCCTTCCGGGTGCAGGAGACGGACTGGCTCAGCGCCTACGAGGGCGAGATCGACTCGGCCCACGCGCCGATCCTGCACGGCCGCCTGGACACGACAAGCAAGCGGTCCAACACCATGGCCGCCAGGACCGGGCGCCCCGTCTTCGACGTGGTGCAGCAGGACTTCGGGGTCAGCGTGGGCGCGCGGCGGCCGATCGGCGACGGCGCCGAGCTGTACTGGCGCGTCAACCAGTTCGTGCTGCCGTTCTACACGCTGGTGCCGCCCAAGAGCGCGGAGTGGGCCGAGCTGACCGGGCACGCCTGGGTGCCGATCGACGACACCCACACGCTGTGCGTCGGGTTCACCTACCTCCCTGACCGGCCGCTCAAGGAGCGGATGGTCGACATCTTCGTCAACAGCGCCAAGGGGCGGGAGACCGGCCACCCGAGCAAGCTCGCCTACGACGACACGATCCCGCACAACGAGCCGTACTGGCGGTTCATCTCCAAGTACCGGCGCGCCACCAACTTCCTGTTCGACTACGAGCTGCAGCGCGAGACCTATTTCTCCGGGCTGCCCGGGCTGTGGGTGCAGGACTCGGGCACCCAGTCGGGCGCCACCCACCTTGCGCCGCGCCGCCACGAGCACCTGACCTCGAGCGACGCCGGCCTGGTGGTCGCGCGGCAGACGATGCGCGACTGCGTGGAGGCCTACCGTGCATGCGGCGAACTCCCCCCGGTCGCGGTCAGGCCCGACCTGTACCGCGTCCGGTCGGTGGCCGCCGTGCTGAAGAGCGACGAGTCGTGGACCGAGGCGCTCGACGGCTTCATCCGCCGCTCCGGCGGCGCGCCGCTCGGCTACGAAGTCCCCTGACCGCCCGCACCTGAGAGAGGAGCCACTGTCCATGAGGATCGCCGTCAGCCGGGAGCGCTGCAAGGGTCACGGCCAGTGCGAGCTGTTCGCGCCCGACGTGTTCGAAGTCGACGACGAGGCCCTGGTCGTCCTGAAGACCCCCGAGGTCACCGGGAGCGGAGAGAAAGACGTCCGGGAGGCTCTTCTCCACTGCCCGGAAGCGGCGATCTTCGAGGAACCGGCGTGACCTGGGCAGCTCACACGGTCGGCGACTACCTGCGCATCCCTTACCTGGTGACGGCCGAGTCGCAGCCGCGGGCTGACGGCAGCTGGATCCGCCACGTCGAGCACCCGGAACTGCCGGACTGCTCGGCTGAGGCGGACTCCATCACCGACGCTCTGCAGCTGCTCGACAAGCGCCGCATCCAGGTCGTGATCGCGATGCTGTCCCGCGGCGAGGTTCCCGCCGCTCGGCGCCCGCCGCTCGGTGAGCAGCAGGCGCTCGGCCGGGTGCGCAGGGCCGGGCTGGCGGACCGTGTCGCGTCGCTGTGGGACCGGGACGCGGCCGGGCTGGCCGCGGCCGGCCCGGTCAGCTGACTACCCCGTACTACGCCAGGAGGACGACATGCCGGTCAACGGACTGCACAGCTTCGGCCTCGACGTCCCCGACGCCGAAGTCGCTGCCCGCTACTACTCAGAGTTCGGGCTGCGGACGGCCGAGCGCGGCGGCGCCCTGCTCGCCCGCTGCGCCGGGCGTGACCAGGACCAGCTGCAGATCAGGGAGGCCCGGCGCAAGCGGCTGACCTGGGTTGCCTTCAGCGTCGAGCCCGGATCGCTCGACGAGCTGTCCCGCCGGGTGGTCGCGGCGGGCTACCCGCGCACCGACGGGCCTGACACGGGCGCCGACGGGCACTGGTTCCGCGACCCGGACGGCACGCCGGTCCGGCTGTCAGAAGAAGAGCCGGCCAAGTCCCGGCCGTACCAGCCGCTGCCGCTCAACGTCGACGGCGCCTACCCGCGCACCAACCGGGCCCGCTGGCTCGAGGTACGCGACGCCGCCGCCCCCAGCCCGCGGCGCCTGGGGCACGTCATCAAGTACTCGCCTGACATCCCCCGCGCGGAGCGCTTCTACCTCGGCGCCCTCGGCCTGCGGCTGTCTGACAGCATGGCGGGCCGGCTGTCGTTCTGGCACTGCGGCCAGGGCGACCACCACATCTTCGGCGTCGGCGCGAGCCAGGCACCGGGGCTGCACCACGCCAGCTTCGAAGTGGCCAACGTGGACGAGATCGCCCGCGGCGCCGGTCACATGGCCGAACGCGGGCACCGTGACCAGTGGGGTCTGGGCCGGCATACGTTCGGATCCAATCTCTTTACTTACATCAAGGATCCGTGGGGCAGCTGGACTGAGTACTTCGCCGACATCGACCAGATCACCTGCGCCTGGCAGGGCCGCGAGTGGACGCGTGCTGAGTCCGGGTCCGCGGTCTGGGGACCGCCGATGCCGGCCGACTTCCACCGCAACACCGAGGGACCCGATGCGGACGACGAATGACCGCTAGGTCCGCGGCGGCCTTCACCGGCGCCGGGTACAGCGCCGTCGACCGCGGCTCGGACCGCGGCATCGTGGCCTACGCGCTCGACGCCGCCGTCGATGCCCTCGCGGCGGCCGGCGTCAGCCGGGACGAGATCGACGGCTACGTGGGCATCGGCACCTCGCCGAATCCCGGCGCGGCCCACGTCGACGGCGCCGACCAGGTCTCGGCCTACCTGATGGCGCAGGCGCTGGGACTTGGCCCGCTGTCCTGGGCGGCCGACGTGTCCGGGTTCGCCGTCAACATGGCCGCCACCGCGGCCCAGGCGATCGCCAGCGGCGAGTGCCGGGTCGTGCTCGGCGTGCGCGCGGTCTACCACGACAAGGCGATGCGGGCCGCGCCCGAGCCCGAACCGCTCGCCCGCGGCCGGGCGCAGTACACGCTGCCGTTCGGCACCGGACCTGGCGGCACCCGGTTCGCCGCCCGGGCGCGGCGCTACCTCGAACTGTCCGGCGCCCGCCGCGCGGACCTGTGGCACGTAGTCAGGGCCGCCCGCGCGCACGCCGCGAACAACCCGGTCGCCTGTTTCCGCGACGTGCCGCTGTCCCGCGAGGACTACCTGGCCGCGCCGGTGACCGTCGACCCGCTGTGCCTGTTCGACTGCGACATGCCGGTCTGCGGTGCGGGCGCCTTCGTGATGGTCGCGGCCGACCAGGCCCGCGCGAGCGGCCGGCCCGCCGCCTACCTGCGCGGCTGGGCCAACTGGACGAACGCGGACTCGATCTTCGAGCGGTCGGGCGTCGCCCGCGCGGACATCGGTGTCTGCCAGCTCTACGACGGCTACTCGCCGATGATCTACGAATGGCTTGAACGGCTCGGCTGGTGCGACGAGCACACCGCGTGGAAGTTCGTCGCCGACGGCGGCACCGCGCCGGGCGGCGCGCTGCCGGTGAACACGTTCGGCGGCGCCCTGGGCGAGGGGCGGCTGCACGGCATGGGCCACCTGCGCGAGGCCATCGTCCAGGTGATGGGCACGGCCGGGCCGCGCCAGGTCGACGGGGTGCGCCACTGCCTCGTCCAGATCGGCCCGTTCGACCTCTCGGCCCTCGCCGTGCTGTCCACAGAACCAGGAGGAGACCGATGACCGACGTTACCCCCGGCGGGCAGGCCGCCGCCGGGAACGCCGCCGGGAACGCCGCCGGGAACGCCGCCGGGAACGCCGCCGGGAACGCCGCCGGGAACGCCGCCGGGCGTGCTGCCGGACCAGGGGCGGCGCTCGCGGGGTGCCGCGTGCTCGAGCTCAGCTACTCGGCCGCCGCGGTGGCCGGCCGGGTCCTGGCCGACCTCGGCGCCGAGGTCATCAAGATCGAGCCGCCGGGCGGCGAGCGGGCCAGGCAGGCCGAGCCAGCGTTCGACGGCGCCGACGGCCAGCGCCACGGCTTCGCGTTCCTCGCGTTCAACCTGGGCAAGCGCAGCGTCACGCTCGACCTCGGCAGCGCCGCCGGCCAGGAGATCCTCGGCCGGCTGGCCGCCGCCAGCGACATCGTCCTGCTCGACTGGGAACGCGCGGGCACGCCCGCCGAGGCCGACCGGCTGCGTGCCCTCTGCACGGACGCCAACCCGCGGCTGGTGTTCTGCGAGATCTGGCCCTACGGCCGCGGCGAGCACGAGGACACGGTCGCGACCGACCTGACGGTCCAGGCCCAGGGCGGCCACCTGTACCTCAACGGCGACACCGACCGGCCGCCGACCCGGGTCAGCGCGCCGGTCGCGGTCCTCGCGGGCGGCACCGAGGCCGCCAGCGCCGCCCTGATGGCCTACTACCACGCGCTGCGCACCGGCGAAGGCCAGCGGGTCGACGTCTCGATGCAGGCGTGCGTCATCTGGACCCTGCTGAACACCACCATGACCTGGCAGTGCATGGGCATCAACGAGCTGCGCGGCGGCGCGGTGAAGCGCGAGCGCGGCAACCCCTTCTTCACCCGGCTCGTGTGGCCCTGCAAGGACGGTTTCATCCAGTTCGGCCCCGTCGGCGGCGGCGGCGGCAAGGCCCGCGACATCTCGCTCAGCGCGCTCATCAGCTGGTTGCGCGAGGAGGGCTTCTTCGACGAGATCCTGCTCGCGCACGACTGGAACGGGCCGAACCGCTTCTCGGTCCCGCAGGACGCCTACGACGCGGTGACCGAGGTCATCGGGGCCTTCATCGCCACCAGGACGATCGACGAGCTGATCGAGCGCGGGATGAAGCAGCGGATCCTGCTGGCGCCGGTCTACACCGTGCCCCAGCTGCTGCAGGCCGAGCAGCTGGTCGCGCGCGGGTTCTTCCGTACCGTGCCCGATGACCGCCGGGGCGCGACCGCGCTCCACCCGGGGCCGTTCGCGCGGCTGAGCGAGACCCCGCTCGTTGACCTCCGGCCCGCGCCCGGCCCAGGGGCCGATAGCGGCGAAGTGCTCGCCGCGGCCGGCCTGAGCGCAGCCGAGATCAGTGCCCTGCGGCACGCGGAGGTGATCTGACATGACCGCCACTCAGCCGCCGGCGCCAGCCGGCGACGGCATCTTCGCCGGGCTCAACGTGCTCGACTTCACCTGGGCCGCGGCCGGCCCCATCCTCACCAAGCAGCTGTCCGACAACGGCGCCACCGTGGTGAAGATCGAGTCGGCCAGCCACCCGGACAGCGTGCGGCTCGGCGCGCCGTTCAAGGACGCCAAGCCGGGGGTCAACCGCAGCGGCTTCTTCGCCGACTTCAACAGCTCCAAGCAGAGCGTCGCGGTGAACATGGGCTCCCCCGAGGGCCGGGCGCTGGTGCTGCGGATGGCGTCCTGGGCCGACGTGGTGGCCGAGAACTTCCGGCCCGGCGTGATGGACCGCTGGGGCCTCGGCTACGAGCGGATGCGCGAGCTCAACCCGCGGCTGATCTACGTCAGCTCGTCGCTCTACGGCGACGACGGCCCGTGGTCGGGGCTGGCCGGCTTCGGCGCCCAGGGGGCCGCCGCGGCGGGCATCCACGGGCTCACCGGATGGCCCGACCGCCCGCCGGCGCTGCCCAAGGGCGCCTACACCGACTCCACCTCGCCCCGCTACGCGATGTCCGCGCTGGCGGCCGCGCTGATCTGGCGCCGGCGCAGCGGCCTGGGCCAGCGCATCGAGCTGTCGCAGGTGGAGACCACGGTGGAGATCCTGGCCGCGCAGCTGCTCGAGTACCAGCTCACCGGCGACGCCCCCGACCGGGCCGGGAACGCCGCGCGCGGGCGGCGGGTGCACGCGGTGCTGCCGTGTGCCGGCGACGACACCTGGATCGCTGTCGAGGTCCGGACTGACGCCGAGTGGGACGGCCTGCTCGGGGTCCTGGCCGGCTACGGCGACACGGAGCCGCTGCGGAAGCTCTCCGCGGTCGAGTCTCTCGACCGGACCGCCGAGGTCGAGCGGCTGGCCGGGGCGATCACCGCGACGGCCGAGCGGTTCGAGCTGATGGACCGCCTGCAGGCGGCCAGGGTCCCCTCCGGCGTGGTGCTCAGCGGCGCTGACCTGCTGGCCGACCGGCGGCTGCGGGCGCGCGGGCATTTCTGGGCGCTCGAGCACGCGGAGATGGGCACGCTCGACTACAACGGCCCCGCCTACCGCTTCGAACGCACGCCGACGCGGCTGACCAGTGCCGCGCCGCTGCTCGGCGAGCACACCGACGAGGTCATGCGGACGGTCCTCGGCCTCGGCGAGACCGAGATCGAGCGGCTGCACGACGACGGAGTACTTCAGTGAACGAGTTGCTGCCCCAGCGCAGCGGAAAGGCGGTGCAGCCATGACGGTGATCAAGTCCCGCGCGCTGGTACTCGACAAGCCCCACACGGATCCGGTCGTCACTGAGATCGACGTGCTCGCGCCAGGGCCGGGAGAGGTCAGGATCAAGCTGGCCGCCTCCGGGGTGTGCGGCACCGACGGGCACGCCGTCGAGGGCACCCACCCGATGCGGAACCTGCCCGTGGTCCTCGGGCACGAGGGCGCCGGCGTCATCGAGAGCACCGGCGAGGGCGTCACCGCGCTGCGCGAGGGCGACCACGTGGTGTGCGCCCTCGCGGTGCCCTGCGGCACCTGCCGCCAGTGCGTGCGCGGCCTCGCCGCGCACTGCAACAGCCCGCAGCGCGCCCAGGCGATGGCCGGGGTCGGCGTCGACGGGACCTCCCGGCTGCGCCGCGACGGCGCCCCGGTCTACCCGTTCTTCGGGGTCGGCACGCTGTCGCAGTACACCACCGTCAGGCAGCAGCAGGCGGTGAAGATCGACCCCGCGCTGCCCCTGGATGAGTTCTGCCTGGCCGGCTGCGGTGTGGTGACTGGCGTGGGCGCCGTGCTCAACATCGCCCGGGTCCAGCCGGGCGACACCGTGGCGGTCATCGGCTGCGGCGGCGTCGGTGCCAACGTCATCCAGGCGTCCCGCATCGCCGGGGCGGCCAGGATCATCGCGGTCGACCCGCTCCCGGCCAAGCTGGAGCTGGCCCGCGGCTTCGGCGCCACCCACACGGTGGACGCTCGCGCGGACGTGGCCGCGGCGGTCGCGGCGGTCGAACCAGACGGCGCGGACGTCGTGTTCGAGGTCGTCGGACGGCCCGAGCTGACTGCCGCCGCGCTCGGCATGACCCGGGTCGGCGGCAAGACCGTCATGGTCGGCATCCCGCCCGTCGGGTCCACCCTGTCCCTCGACGCCCTGCGGTTCACCGCCAACCGGCAGCTGCTCGGCTGCCGCGGCGGCGCCGTCGTCCCGGCCAGGGACCTGCAGCGGATCGTGGACTTCTACCGCTCGGGCCAGCTCCAGCTCGCCGAGCTCGTCGGCCTGCGGCTGGGGCTTGACGACGTCGGGCAGGCGTTCGCCGAACTGGGGTCGAGCTCTTTCGCGCGGAGCATCGTGACGTTCTGATGACGACAAGGAACGTGCTGATCGTCGGCAGCTCGCTGGCCGGGCTGCACACCGCGGAGGCGCTGCGCTCCCGCGGTTACGACGGCGGCCTCACGATGGTGGACGCGGAGGCCGAGCCGCGCTACGACCGCCCGCCGCTGTCGAAGGAGTACCTGTCCCTGTCCCTCGACGGCCCGGGCGGGGCCGCCGACGCCGGCGACCCGCCGCTGCTGCGCGCGGCCGAGGCGCTGGCCGCGCTCGGGGCCGACTGGCACCTGGGTGACGCGGCGGTCTCGCTCAACCCCCGCAGCCGGGAGATCGGCCTGGCGAGCGGCCGCGTGCTCGGTTACGACAAGCTGGTCATCGCCACCGGGGTGGCGCCCGCGTGCCCCGCCGCCTGGCGGATTCCCAGCGCGCTGACGCTGCGCACCCGCCGCGACGCGAGCCGGCTGCGCGCCCTGCGGGGACCAGGCACCCGGCTGGCCGTCATCGGGGCCGGGTTCATCGGCCTCGAAGTCGCCGCCAGCTTCCGCGCGGCGGGTGCCGAGGTCGACGTCATCGAGGCGGAGCAGACGCCACTGGCCCGCCAGCTCGGACAAGTCGTCGGCCGGGCGCTCCAGACGCTGCACGCCGCCCGCGGCGTGCGGTTCCACCTCGGCACGAGGGCCGCCGCCGTCGCCCAGGACGGCGACGGCGGCCGGGTCGAGCTGCCAGGCGGCGGCGTCGTCAAAGCCGACGCGCTGCTGGTGGCGGTGGGCTCGGCGCCGGCGGTCGGCTGGCTCCGCGGCTCAGGACTTGACCTGGAAGGCGGCATCGCCTGTGACGGGCACCTGCTCGCCGCGCCCGACATCTACGCGGTCGGCGACGTCGCCCGCTGGCCGCACCCGCTGGCCGGGCGGCCGGTCCGCATCGAGCACTGGACCAACGCCGTCGAGCAGGCCGCCCACGTCGCCCGGCGGATCACCGAGCCGGACAGCGCGATCGAGCCGTTCGCCACCGTGCCCTACTTCTGGTCCGACCAGTACGGCGTCAAGCTGCAGGCCTACGGGTTTCCCGGCCCGGCCGACGAGGTGGAGGTCGTCCACGGCGACCTGGACGGCGGCCGGTTCGCCGCCCTGTACCGCAGCGGCGGCCGGCTCACCGCCGCGGTCGGCCTCGGCAGCCCGCGCCAGGTGCTGGCCGGGCGGCGCCAGGTGGTCGCCGAGCTGACCGCCGAGGGGGCCCTGTCGTGAACCAGGAGGAGTCGATGACGACCGAAGAGACCCCGCTGAACTACCCCTTCACCCGGGACGGCCAATGCCCGTTCGCGCCGCCCGCCGAGTACCAGCGGCTGCGCGACACCGAGCCGATTACCAAGGTCCGGCTCTACGACGGCCGCCAGGCGTGGCTGTTCACCCGCTACCAGGACATCAGGACGGTGCTCGCGCACCCGGCGGTCAGCGCGGAGACGCTCGCCGAGGACTTCCCGTTCCTGAATCCGGCGGACAAGGTCTCCAAGCGGGCGCAGTCGTTCCAGCGCTGGGACGACCCGCGGCACGCCGGACGCCGCCGCAAGCTCATGCCCTACTTCACCATCAAGCGCGTCGAGCAGATGCGGCCCCGGGTGCGCGGCATGATCGAGCACTACTACGCGGAGCTGACCGACGCCGGGCCCCCGGCCGACCTGGTCGACAAGCTCGCGCTCGCCGTGCCGTCCACGGTCGCCTGCGACCTGCTCGGCGTCGACTACGCCGACCACGTGTTCTTCGAGACCCGCTTCGCCGTCCGGCTGAACCGCACCTCCACCGCGGAGCAGGTCCGCGCGGCCAACGCGGAACTGACGGAGTACGTCGACCGGGTGCTGCGCTCCAAGTACGGCAAGCGCAACGAGGACCTGCTCGGCCGGTTCGTCAACGATCACGTGGAGACGGGCGAGGTGTCGCACGAGGACGCGGTCGTCGACGCGAACCTGCTGCTGCTTGCCGGGCACGAGACCACCGCGAACATGATCGCGCTCGGCATCCTCGCCCTGCTCGAGCACCCGGCCGAGCTGGCCCGCATCCAGCGCGACAAGACCCTGGTGCCGATGGCGGTCGAGGAACTGCTGCGCTACCTGACGATCTCCCAGTCGATGGGGGTGCGCCTGGCCAAAGACGACTTCGAGGTAGACGGCTGCCCGATCGCGGCCGGCGACGGGCTCATCGTCCCGGTCGCGGCGGCCAACTACGACGACGCGGTCTTCCCGGCGCCGCACACGCTCGACCTGTCGCGGCCGGGCGCCCGCGGCCACCTCACGTTCGGCTACGGCGCGCACGGGTGCCTGGGCCAGCCGCTCGCCCGGATGGAACTGTCCGAGGTCTTCGCCACGGTCTTCGACCGGCTGCCTGGCCTGCGGACGGAGATACCGCTCGCGCAGGTCGACTTCAAGCGCGACGCGGTGTTCTACGGCCTGCGCTCGCTCCCGGTCAGCTGGGACGACGACGCCGCACGGCGGCTGGCGGCGGAAAGGTCAACCGCGGCAGACCCCGAACCGTGATCCGGAACGGGTGCGGCTGACCCCGGTCAGCCCGCGCCCCCCCGCGGCCGGCGAACAAAGAAAGGCTGACAGCTAACGCGATGAAGATAAGCGTCGAACCCGGCAAGTGCGTGGCGTCCGGCATGTGCGTCCTGGTGGAGGACTCCGTCTTCGACCAGGACGAAGCGACCGGCACCGTCCGGCTGCTGACGGACACCGACCCGCCGGAGGAAGTGCGGGAGAACGTCAGGGAAGCCGCCCGGGTCTGCCCGGCGCTGGCCATATCGATCACCGAGGAGAGCTCAGCATGACCATTGCCCCTTCCATCGACACCGACGCCCGCGCGTCGGTCGCGCTGCCGCCCGTTGACCTGCTGGTCGGCGGTGAGTGGCGGGCGGCCAGGAACGGGGAACGCTTCGCCGTGATCGACCCGGCCACCGAGCGGGAGACCGCCCAGGTCGCGCGCGGCCGTCAGGCCGACGTCGCCGATGCCGTCGCCGCCGCCCGCGGCGCCGTAGACGACGGCGAGTGGTCCCGGCTGTCAGGGCTTGACCGCGGCCGGCTGCTGTTCAAGCTGGCCGACCTGCTGCAACGGGATTTTCAGTACATCACCCGGCTGGAGTCGCTCGACATCGGCCAGCCGTTCAAGACCCCGGCCGCGGCGATCGCGGCGATCCGTTACTACGCCGGCTGGGCCGACAAGATCGACGGGCGGTACGTCTCGCTGCCCGACTCAGGCGGCCGCCCGGTGCACGCCTACGTGCGCCGCGAGCCAGTCGGCGTGGTCGGCGCGATCACCCCGTGGAACTCGCCGCTGATGACCGGCGCCTGGAAGATCGCGCCCGCGCTCGCGGCGGCCTGCTCGGTGGTCATCAAGCCGCCGGAGGACGCGCCGCTGAGCACGCTGCACCTGGGCGCGCTCGCGCTCGAGGCCGGGTTCCCGGCCGGCGCGATCAACATCGTCCCCGGCTTCGGCGCCGAGGCCGGCGCGGCGCTGGTCGAGGACCCGGGCGTGGACAAGATCACCTTCACCGGCAGCTCGGTCGTCGGCCGCCGGGTCGGCGCCACCGCCGCCGGCCTGCTGAAGTACATCACGCTTGAGCTGGGCGGCAAGTCCCCGCAGGTGGTATTCGCCGACGCGGACATCGAGCGGCACATCCCGATGATGGCCCGCCAGTTCTACCAGGGCAGCGGCCAGGTGTGCGCGGCCGGGACGCGGCTGCTCGTCGAGCGCTCCGCGCTGGACAAGGTGGTCGCGGGCGTGGCGGCCGAGCTGGCCAAGGTCCGGGTCGGCGATCCGTTCGACCCCAAGACGCAGATCGGCTCGCTGATCAGCCGCAAGCAGTTCGACCGGGTCACCGGCTACATCGAGGCGGGCGTCAGCGAAGGGGCCGAGCTGGTCACCGGCGGGGCACGTCTTGGCGACACCGGCTTCTTCCTCGAGCCGGCCCTGTTCACCGGCAGCAACGACCTGACGATCGCGCAGGAGGAGATCTTCGGCCCGGTCGGCCTTGTCGTGCCGTTCGACGACTACGACGAGGCCATCCGGCTGGCCAACGCCACCCCCTACGGCCTCGCCTCCGTCGTCTACACCAGCGACCTGTCCAAGGCCCACCGCGCCGCCGCGCGGATCAAGGCGGGCATGGTCCGGGTCAACGGCGGCGCCAGCATCCCCGCCCCCTCAGTCCCGTTCGGCGGCATGAAGGGCAGCGGCACCGGCCGCGAGCTCAGCTACGCCGGCATCGAGGAATGCACCGTAGAAAAGACCGTCAGCATCGAGCTCTAACCCACCCCCGGCGCCGCACGGCGCGGGCTGACCCCTGGTGGCCCAGCCCGCACCACCCGCACCCCCCGCACCCCGCGCCCCCGGCCACCGCCCCGGCACCCAGCCAAGGCACCCGGGCGGTGCCACCCGCCACCACACACGCCCCGTGACCCGGCCCCGGCGCCGCGCTCCGGCCGGCAACCGCGGCGCCGCGACGCCGCCCAGCCAACGGCAATCCGGCCACTCCGGGCCCTCCAGCCACGCCAGCAACCACCCCGCGCGGCAACCAGGGAACTCGCACCGCCCGCCACCACCCAGGCCGGCAATCCTGGACACCACAGCGTCTGATGTGACTGACCAGCTTATTGTTATGGAAACTTTTGTCTATTTGGTGATTCGTATGTACCAGGACGCGAAAAAGTTCCAAGATCTTCTAATCTGCCAGTGATGATGTCCGCATTCCACGGGCGGACAGTACGCGTCGACACCTGGAGGCACTAGCGCTGCGCGCGTCACTGATCACCGGAGCCTGAGGAGCCGAGTACCTGCCGGCCGGCCGGTGTCGCCTGGTAAATGACGTGCGGACCAGACCGGTGACGTTCGGCCAGCCCCGCGTCGAGCAAGACGCGCAGGTGGTTCCCCACGGTGCCGATCGCGCACCCGGTGACGGCCGCTAGCTGCGTGGTGGTGATGGGGCTGCCGATCAGCAGCAGAATCTTGGCCCTGGTCGGTCCGAGCAGCCGCCGTAGCGGTTCTGGTGCGGCGGGCGCGATGGGCGCGGCGAGCATTCCGGTGGCCGGGTAGATGACGGCGAAGCGGACCGGGTACTCCCAGGCGACTCGCCCGCCCTCCAGGCTGCCGGGGACGAAGACAAGCTCGGCGTGGCGCAGGCTCAGGGGCGGGTCGTCCTTGACGGTGATCTGCAGCTGCCCACGGCCGAGCCAGCGGACGTCGTCCGCGATCCCGTCGACGGCAGCGGCCCAGCCGCGCTGACTGAGCACGGTGGTGCGGCTGACGATGTCGGCCTCGTACCTGCGTTTCCGGCGTGTCCAGTCCGCCCGGACGGCCCGGTCCCATGTCCACTGCACCAGGTCGGCAAAGGTGCCGGCCGGGTCGCTGACGTCCAGCGCGGCCGGAAGGCGTCCCCCGGCGGACTGGGCCAGGTCGAACTTGGCCACCAAGGGCGAGACAGCTCGCACGCGGGCGAGTTCCTGCTCGAACGTGACGTCGCCGGGGCGCGGGGGCACGCTGAGGTCAACCGGGAGCCAGCGGCCGGACCGCATGCCTCGGGCCAGTGCCGCGGCGAACGGGTCCGTCTTAATCCGGGCAAGGAACGCCGGGTGATGCCTGGCCAGCCACCCTCGCTCCCACGGCTGCGGGTTCTGAGCGGCCAGGACGCCCAGCGCGTTGACGGTCTCAATCAGCGGTGAGGTGACGAACCGGCTGGCGGCCAGCACGTCGGCGGTGACCAGCCACACGCCCATGTTTCGCCTCCCGCCGAAACTTTAGGTTCCGGCAAGGCCGCCGGGCAAGCTCCCCTGCCGTGACCGATACCGGCCGTTCTCGGCCAGCTCCGGCAGATTCCGGCCCGCCGTCCGCCGCGACCCGCGCCTCCGTCAGGCGGACGCGGATCGCGGAGGCCCTCAGGCCGCTGGCCAGCCGCCCCTACCGGCTGATGTGGGCGGGCTCCGCCACTTCCGCGCTCGGCGACGCCGTGGTCCAGGTAGCGCTGATCTTCGCGATCTTCCACATCGGCGGAACGGCGTCCGACATCGGCGTCGTCCTGGCGGTGAAGACCGTCGCACGGGTCGCTTTCCTGCTAGTCGGCGGTGTGTGGGCGGACCGGCTGCGGCGGCAGTACGTGATGGTGGCCGCCGACGGCGTGCGCGGGGTCGTGCAGGCGGCCCTTGCGGTCCTGCTTGTCAGCGGGCACGCGCGAATCTGGGAACTCTGTGCGGGGGCAGCGCTGTACGGGGTGGCGGCCTCCTTCTTCAATCCCGCCTCGACCGCCCTCGTCCCCGAGACGGTGCTGGCCGAGCAGCTGCAGCAGGCCAACAGCCTGCTCGGGCTGCCGCAGGGGTTCTTCAACGTGGCCGGCCCCGCTGCCGCCGGAGTACTGATCGCGGCCTTCGGGCCAGGCTGGCTGTTCGCCGCCGACGCCGCTTCTTTCTTCGTCAGCCTGGCCTGCCTGGCACTGCTGCGCGTCCCGCCCCGCCCGCTGCCCGCCCCCCGTCCGTTCGTGGCCGACCTTGCCGAGGGCTGGCACGAGCTCGCCGTGCGCCCCTGGTACTGGCTCAGCCTGCTCGCCCATGCCTGCGCCAACTTCACCATCCCGGCCTTGTTCGTGCTCGGCCCCGTCATCGCCGCCCGCTCGCTTGGCGGCGCTGCGGCCTGGGGCGTCCTGTCCGCGGCATGGGGGGCCGGGGCGGTCGCCGGAGGCATCGCCGGGCTGCGGGTCAAGCCGCGGCGGCCGCTGGTTGCCACCGACCTGCTCATGACCGGGCTTGCCCTGCCTCTGCTAGCGCTGGCGTTCTCGCGCTCGGTGGCGCTCATCGCCGCGACGGAGGCAGTGTTCGGCTTCACGATGATGGTGGGCAACAGCGTGTGGTACACCGCCGTGCAGGAGTTGATCCCGGACAAAGTCCGCGCGCGGACGGGCGCCTACGACTCGTTCGTGTCGCTGGTCATCATGCCGGTCGGCTGGCTGGTCATGGGTCCGCTGTCGGCGTCGGTCGGCCTCACCCCGACGCTGGTCGCCGCGGCCGCCTTCGCGTCGGTACCGTGCGTCATGGTCGCACTCGTGCCGCGCGTCAGGGCCGTGCGCCGGACGTCGGCCGGAGACATCGTCGCGGATGCGTAGCCGCCTGGTCCCGCAGATGCGGGACCAACGGCAGTCAGCCCGGAGATATCACCCCGCGACGCGGTTAGTGACGAGCTTCGCTTCGAGGTAGTCACGCGGTCCTTCGACGCCCAGTTCCCGGCCGACGCCGTATCGAATGACCCCGTCGGTCAGCGTCAAGAGCGGTCCGCCGGTGCCCCGGACAAGCTCAGGGCGCCGGACTAAGCATGTTCGCTCAGCGAACATCCGGTCGTCTATTGACACACGCCGGAAACAAGATCTACCGTACTGGTCAGATACGTGTACGCCTGACGAACTTGTGGGCGATATTCGCAACAAATCTCGGCCCTCACGTCGCTACGCCAGCTGACCAGGAGAAAAAGACTTATGTTCGAGGACCTTAACGGGAAAGTCGCGATCGTCACCGGGGCCGGGCGCGGCATCGGCCTGGCCTACGCCACCGCGTTCGCCGAGGCCGGCCTGAAGGTTGTGCTGTCCGACATCCTGGAAGAAGAAGGCGAGAAGGCCGCCGCCGGGCTGCGCGAGGCCGGCCACGAGGCCATCTTCGTCAGAGCCGACGTGAGCGACCCCGACTCGACCGCGAACCTGGCCAAGCAGACGGCGGAGGCCTACGGCGGCATCGACATCCTGGTGAACAACGCCGGGATCTGGGGCGACCTCCAGTTCGCGTCGATCTTCGACATATCCCCTGAACGCTGGGACAAGTCGTTCTCCGTGAACGTCAAGGGTGTCTGGCTGGCCGCTATCGCCGCCGCCCCCTACATGCGCGACCGGCCGGGTGCCACCGTGATCAACCAGGCGTCGACCGCCGCCTACATGGTGACACCGCGTACCGCCGACTACACCGCGGGCAAGGCCGCGGTCATCGCGCTGACCAAGGTGATGGCCAAGGGAATGGCCGGGTACGGGATCCGGGTGAACGGGATCGCCCCCGGCGGTATCGCCACCGAGGCGTCGCTGAACAAGTCGGCCAACCTGTTCGCCGAGGCGAACATCGCCCAGCAGTGTGTCAAGCGGGCGGGGCAGCCGTCCGACCTCATCGGCCCGCTGATGTTCCTGGCCAGCGAGGCCTCGGCGTACATGTCCGGTCAGGTGCTTGTCGTCGACGGCGGCAAGACCATGCCGGCCTGACGCGGGCGGGGAGACATGACGAGCACAGAAACGAGCCCAGGAACGAACACGGAAACGGCCGCGGAAACCGGTAACAGCCACGCCGGCCAGCTCTACATCGGCGGCCGGCGGGTGACGGCCGAGTCGACGGCGCGGATCGAGGTCACCTCGCCGCTGACCGGGCAGGTGATCGGGTCGGTCCCCGCGCCGACGGAAGGCGAGGCGGACGCGGCCGTCGCGGCCGCCCGCGCCTGCTTTGACGCCGGGGAGTGGCGGCGCACCTCCACCGCCGCCGGACGCAGCATCGCCGCCGTGTGCGGCGCCGCCCTGCGCCGCTGCACCCTGGAACTGGGCGGCAAGTCAGCCGCCGTTATCTGCGACGACGCCGACCTGGACCAGGTCCTGGCGGGGCTGCGGACCGCGTCGTTCAACTACGGCCTGGCGGGCTCGGTCTGGTCGGCCGACCTGGCCCGCGGCGAGGCGATCGCCCGGCAGGTCCGCACGGGCATGATCGGCGTGAACGGCTTCCGGCCGGACTTCTCGATGCCGTTCGGCGGCATCAAGGCCTCCGGCATCGGGCGCGAGTTCGGCCGCGAGGGGCTGGAGACGTATACCGAGGCCAAGGCGCTCTACCGGCCGGTGCCCGCGTGACCGGCGCGGGCTCACGGGCCAGGCCGGTGCCCGCGCGGTACGACCGCCCGTTCTGGGACGGCCTGCGCGAGCACCGGCTGATGCTGCCCTACTGTGACGGCTGCGCCGCCTACTGGTACCCGCCCGCACCCCGCTGCCCGCGCTGTCTCAGCGCGACCGCGGCCTGGCGGGAGGTCCCCGGCCGGGGCACGCTGCATTCCTGGGCGACGGCCGAGCGCCCGTTCGCACCCGGGCTTAGCACGCCGTACACGGTCGTCCAGGTGGAGCTCGACGTCCAGCCGGGACTGCTGCTCGACTCGACCCTGGCCGATCCGACCACGGCCGATCCGACCCGGGCCGATTCCACACCGCGCCCGCCGCTGCGCCTGGGCCTGCCGGTCACCGCCGTCTACCTGGACGACCCGCGCGGATTCACCGTCCACGCCTTCACGCCCGCCGCGCCGACCGGGGCAACGCCCGCCGCGCCGACCGGGACACCGGCATGACGGCCGGTCCCGGCGGCACCCGCCCGCGCCACATCCCCATGCTGATCGGCGGCGAGCCCGTCACCGGCCGCGCGGTCTTCGAGGTGCGCGACCCGGGCCGCACCAGCGACGTGGTCGCCCTGGCCGAGGAAGGCGGGCCCGAGCACGCCGACGCCGCGGTCGCCGCGGCCGCGCGGGCCGCCGCGGGCTGGCGTAACACCGATTCCCCTGAACGAGGGCTGGTACTCGCCGAGGCCGCCGACCTCGCCGAGTCGGCCGCGGAACGGCTCGCGCCCTTGCTGTCGCGGGAGAACGGCGGCACGCTACGGGAGTCCACCATGGACCTGCTGCGCGGCACCGCCCTGCTGCGCGATTTCGTGGCGCTGGCGCCGGGCTTCCTCGCGCCGCGCACTGCGGACACACCGGAGCACTGGCTGTCGGTCGAGAAAGCCCCGGTCGGGGTGACGGCCCTGATCGTGCCGTGGAACTCGCCGGTCGTGCTGACCGTGTCCAAGCTCGCGCCGGCCCTCCTGGCGGGGAACACCGTCGTGGTCAAGCCGTCGGTGCTGGCGCCCGCGGCCCTCACCGAGTACCTGCGGCTGCTGGCGGACCTGCTGCCGCCGGGCGTGCTGAACGTGGTCCAGGGCGACGCCGAGGCCGGCCAGGCGCTGGTCGCCCACCCGGACGTGCGGAAGGTTTCCTTCACCGGCAGCGTCGCCGTCGGCCAGCAGATCATGGCCGCCGCCGCCGGGAACCTGAAGAAGGTCAGCCTCGAACTCGGCGGCAACGACGCGGCCGTCGTGCTCGACGACGCGGACTTCGACGCGGCCGTGCCGCGGCTGTGCCAGGGCGCCTTCACCAGGGCGGGCCAGATCTGCTTCGCGGTCAAGCGGGTCTACGTGCCGCAGCGCCGCTTCGCGGAGTTCTACGAGCAGCTGTGCGCCGTCGCCGACGGCTACCGGGTCGGCTACGGGCTCGACGAGCAGACCACGTTCGGGCCGCTGATCAGCGGCCGCGAGCTCACCCGGGTACGCGGCCTCGCGGACCGGGCCAGGGCCGCCGGCGGCCAGGTCCGCGAGCTTGGCCGGGCCACCGACGCGGTCGACTGGGACGGCGGTCACTACCTGCGCCCGGCCGTCGTCCGAGGCCTGGCACCGGACGCGGAACTGGTGGCCGTCGAGCAGTTCGGCCCCCTCCTTCCGGTGCTGCCTTACCGGGACGACGACGAGGCGGTCGCGCTGGCCAACGGCACCGAGTACGGCCTGGCGTCCTCGGTCTGGGGGACCGACACCGACCGGGCCGTCGCCGTCGCCCGCCGGATCGAGGCAGGCGCGACGTTCGTCAACAGTCACAACGTGTCCTCGCTGTCCTTCGACATGCCGTTCGGCGGGGTCAAGCGCAGCGGCCTGGGACGCGAGCGGACCGCCCTCGGGCTGCAGGAGTACGTCGAAGACCACGCGATCCGCCTGGTCAAGTGACCAGCACGCCAGCATCGGCAGGAGCGACATGAACGACAAGGCAGACCCCCTGGCCGGGTTCCGCGCGACGGTGAAGGCGCAGCGGACGCCGCTGCCGCGGCCGCCGGAGACCGACGACCTCGTCGTCAGGGAGAAGGACCTAGTCTGGTACGACCCGGCTGACAACCCGACCAGGCTCGCGCCCGTCCTGGGCACCGCGGTCAAGAGCTTCGAGCTGTTCCTGCAGGACTTCGCGCCCGGCGGCTCCTCGGACATGCAGCGCCATCACCACGAGGCGGTGCACTACGTGCTCGCGGGCAGCGGGTACAGCGAGATCGGCGACCGGCGCTACCCCTGGGCGGCGGGCGACTTCGTGAGCGTCCCGCCGATGATGTGGCACCGGCACTACAACGGCAGCGAGACCGAGCCGGTGCGGATGCTCATCATCGAGAACTCCAAGCTGCTTGAGGCGCTCGGGCTTAACTACCGCACCTCGGTCGGCCTCAAGACCTGGGCCGAGATGGCCGACGAAGCCAGCGGGGAGAACGGCCGATGACCGGGCCCCGCGTCAGCCTGGCCGACGTCCGCGGCGTCTTCGCGATCATGCCGACGCCGGCCCTCCCAGGCGCCGACGACCCGGCGCCCGGTGACCTGGCGCACGACACCGTCGACCACGCGGAGACCGCCCGCGCCGTCCGGGCGCTGATCGGTGACGGCGTCGACGCCGTGCTGACCACCGGGACGTTCGGCGAGTGCGCCACCTTGACCTGGCCGGAGCTGCGCGGCTTCGCCGAGACCGCCGTCGCGGCCGCGGCCGGCCGGGTCCCGGTGTTCGCCGGCGCCACCACGCTGAATACCCGCGACACCATCGAACGGGCCCGGGTGCTGCGCGACCTGGGCGTGAGCGGCCTGCTGCTCGGCCGGCCGATGTGGTGCTATCTCAGCGACCAGGACATCGTGGCCTTCTACACCGCGGTCGCCAGGGCCGTCCCCGAGCTGGCGATCATCGTCTACGACAACCCCGAGGCGTTCAAGGGCAAGATCAGCAGTGCCGCCTACCGTGAGCTGGCCGCCCTGCCGCAGGTCATCGCGGCCAAGTACCCGACCCTGGGCCCGTCCCTGGCCGACGACCTGGCCGCGATGGACGGCCGGATGCGGATCCTCCCGGTGGACCGCGACTGGTTCGCCGCCTGGGAAAAGGCACCGGAGGAGAGCACCGCGTGCTGGAGCGGCAGCGCCTCCTGCGGGCCGCGGCCGCATACCGAGCTGGCCCGGCGCATCGCCGCGGGCGACGCCGACGGGGCCCGCGCGCTCACCGCGGAGTTCCTCGAGGCCGCGCGGGGGTTCCTGCCGCAGGGGCAGTTTTCGCTGTTCGCGCAGTACAACATCCAGCTCGAGAAGATCCGCATCGACGAGGCCGGCTACATCAAGGCCGGGCCGTCCCGGCCGCCCTACCTGAGCTGCCCGCCCGACTACGCCGACGGCGCCCGCGCCTCAGGCCGCCGGTTCGCCGCCCTCGACGCGAAGTACCGCCAGCAGGCAGGGGCGCGGTCATGACCGGCCCCGCGCTCGCGTCCGAGCTGGCCGACAAGTTCCTCGTCCTCGAACTGGCCCAGCGCGAGCGGCGGGCCAGGGACGACAAAGACTGGCCGCTGATGCTGGACTGCTACCACCCCGAGGCGCGGATCTTCCTGTCCTGGATCGACGGCACGGCCGGGCAGTTTACCGCCGCGTCGCAGCGCATGGCGGAGCGGCCAGGCGGCCACGCGCTGCACCAGAACGGCTTCACCCTCGTCCAGCTGAACGGGGACCGGGCGCTTGCCGACACCCCCTGCGCGATCTTGATGCGCCGCCTGTTCGACGGCGTCGAGTGCGACATGACCGCCTACTGCCGGCACCGTTCCCGGGTCGAGCGCCGCGACGGCCGCTGGCGGCTGCTGTCGCTGGTCGGCGTCTACGAGAAGAACACCCTGGTCCCGGTCCTGCCGGGGACGGCGCCGAAGCTGGACGAGCAGCGGCTGGCGGGCTACCGCCCCAGCTACGACTTCCAGTGCTACCACCGTGAGCAGGAGGGCGGCACCGCGAACGCCGACCGGCCGGGACTCGACCGGCCTGACCTGGTGGCGGCGCTTGACGCGGCCGACCGGGCCTGGCTGTCCGGCCAGGACGTGCCGCTCGGGGTCGGTGACGTCCGATGAGCACCCGCACCACGGCCGCGCTGGCCGTGCCGGGCGAGCAGGGCTACCGGGTCACCGAGATCGTCGTCGGCGACCCGCTGGAGCACGAGGTGCTGGTCCGCGTCGTCGCGGCGGGGATGTGCCACACGGACGCCACCGTCAAGGACCGCTGGTCGAGCCCGTCGCTGCCACCGATCGTGCTCGGTCACGAGGGAGCCGGCGTGGTGGAGGCGGCCGGCCGCGCGGTGCGCGGCATCGCCCCTGGCGACAACGTCCTGGTCACCTTCAGCTCCTGCGGCACCTGCGCTTCCTGCCGCACCGGGCACCCGTCCTACTGCGGCCGCTTCAACGACCTCAACATGAACGCGGCCGGGACTCCGCGCGCGGACGGCACCTCGGGCCTGACCCTGCCCGACGGGACCCGGCTTGCGGGCGGGTTCTTCGGCCAGTCGTCGTTCGCCGGGTACGCGCTCGCCAACGACCGCAACGTGCTGGTGGTCGACGCGGCGACCGAGGACGACCTGGCGGGTCTGGCGCCGTTCGGCTGCGGCATCCAGACGGGCGCGGGCGCCGTGTTCAACGAGGCGCGGCCGCAGCCGGGGCAGGCGGTGGCCGTGTTCGGGGCCGGCGCCGTCGGGCTGGCCGCGGTGCTGGCGGCGGCGCTCACCCCGGCCGCGCTGATCATCGCGGTCGACGTCGTGCCCGCCCGGCTTGACCTGGCCCGCGAGCTGGGCGCCACGCACACCGTCAACGGCGCCGAGGAAGACATCGGGGCGGCGCTGGCCAAGATCACCGGCGGCGCGGGCGTGGATGCGGGCATCGAGACGACCGGGGTGCCCGTCGTCCAGCGGGCCGCGGTCGACGCGCTCGCCTACCGGGGCACCCTGCAGGTGATCGGAGCCCAGTTCGGCGCCGACTTCGCCACCCCCGCGACGGGGCTGCTCAAGGGACGGGCGGTGCACGGCGTCGTCGAGGGCGGCAGCGACATCTACACGTTCCTGCCAGCCCTGATCGGCCTGTACCGGGCCGGCCGCTTTCCCGTCGACAGGCTGGTCAGGCAGTACCCGCTTGACCAGATCGACCAGGCGGCGGCGGACTCGCACCACGGCAGCACGGTGAAGCCGGTGCTGCGCCTGTGAGCAGGCGGCGTGCCGGGACGGGCCTGGCAGCCGCGCGGACCGCGCCGCGGCTAGGCGCTGGCCTGCCCGTCCCTGGCCGCGGCGATCAGCTGGTCGGAGGTGCGGGTGATGTGCACCGTCATCAGGGCGCAGGCCTTCGCCGAGTCCCTGACGAGGACCGCGTCCATGACTTCGCGGTGCTCGTCGGCGCGGTCGCGCAGGCCGCCTGGCGGCCGCAGCCACGACCGGTAGACCTCGGCCGTGTCGAACAGCGACTGGCGCAGCTCAAGCAGCCGGGGCGAGGCCGAAGCGGCGCAGAGCGCGGCGTGGAACGCGGCGTGCGCCTCGGTCCACTCGGCGAAGCCGCCGGGATCGGCCGCCGGGTCGACGACCGGCGCCTTGGACAGGGCGTGATGCGCGGCGACCACGCTGGCCTCCCACCGGGTGTCGCCGCGGACCATCGACCGGCGCAGGCAGGCCTCTTCGATCTGCACGCGCGCGAGCATCAGGTCCTCGAGCGCGTCGACCGACAGCGGGATCGTGGCGAAGCCGCGGTTGCGCTCGGCCCGCAGCAGTCCCTGTTCCGCCAGCCGGGTGAGCGCCTCGCGGGCCACGCTGAGGCCCGCGCCGTACTTCTCGCACAGCGCCGCGATCGGCAGCCGCTGGCCGGGGCCGTAGACGCCCGACATCAGGTCTCTGCGGATCCGGTCGTAGGTGAGCCCGTCGGAAGGCGCCCGATCGCCAGCTGTCACTTCTTCCTCAGCCCGTCCCCAGCGTTCTCGTCAGCCCGGCAACCGCGCGAGGTCGGGCTCCGCCTCCACGTCGTAATCATAGATCCACGCCCGCAGCTGCCGCGTGTCCACGATCTCCCGGTCCCGGCTCTCGGCCGTGCGGTTCACCTGATCGTAGCGTTCGCCGTTGCGCCGCGAATTGTTCTGCACGACGTCGGTCCGCCGCCGCCGCACCTGCGCGTAGTGCCGCAGCGCGGCCGGCACGTCCGCCGCCGAGGCGCCCTTGAGCACCGCGGCCAGCGCGAAGCCGTCCTCGATGCTCTGGTTGGCGCCCTGGCCGAGATGCGGCAGCATCGGGTGGGCGGCGTCGCCGAGCAGCGTCAGCCGGCCACTGGTCCAGTCGGCCAGCGGCTCACGGTCGTAAAGACCCCACCAGAACGTGGTGTCCACCTGCTCGAGCAAGCGGGTCACCGGCTCCGCCCAGCCCCGGAAGGCCGCGCGAAGCGCGTCGGGCGAGCCGGGCGCGGACCAGGACTCGCGCATCTCCTCGTCCGCCGGCACGAAGCAGACGAAGTTGAGCAGCTTGCCCGCGCGCAGCGGGAAGACGATGACGTGCTTGCTCTCGCCCATCCAGACCTGGAAGATCCGCTCAGGCCACCACGGCGCGCGCCCCGCGTCGATCACCCCGCGGTAGGCGACCGAGCCGGAGAAGACCGGCGTGGCCCGTCCGGTCACGAACGGCTGCAGCGCCGAGTGGATCCCGTCGGCGGCGATCACCACGTCGGCCTCGGCGGTGGCGCCGTTATCGAACGTGACCCGGGCCTTCTCGGCGCTCTGGTCGACCGAGACGGCGCGGTGCCCGGTGTGCACCCGGTGCCCGGGGACCGCGCGCCGCAGCACGTCGACCAGGTCCGCCCGGTGCATCCCGTACATCGCGGCCCAGCCGGACGAGTCGGTGGTCATCACCGGCGCGACCCGCGTGCCGTCGTGCCGGTAGTAGGTCGATCCCTCGCCCACCCAGCCGCCGACTTCGTCCAGCGCATCGCCCAGGCCCAGCCGGTGCAGCAAGCGCGCGCTGTTCGGCCCGATCAGCACGCCCGCGCCGACCTCGCCAAGCGCGGGCGCCTGCTCGTAGACCGACGCCTCGACGCCAGCCCGGGTCAGTGCCCCGGCCGCCGCGAGGCCGCCGATCCCGCCCCCTACCACCACCGCCGTCAGTGCCTTTTCCATACGCCGATCCTAACCATAAGAACGTACGACAACAACAAGATAATGCGATAATTATGACCCTACTGGCGACAAAAAGCCGTGAAACATGACGATTATCTCATGGATAATCGATGTTAATGGCCAGACGTGACGAGGTGGCAATCCGTGAACGAGTACCGCGACCCACAGCAGGAGGCCCGCCCGATGGACGATCAGCCGGATGACGCCGGGCGCTGCCCGTTTCACGCGGACGCGGCGCCCGCGGTCAGCGAGGCGCTGGCCAAGGAACTCGACCCGTTCGGGCCCGCCTACCTGGCCGACCCGTACGCGGTGTTCGCGCGGGCACGCGACGAGGGCCGCGTCTTCTACAGCGAAGAGCTCGACCAGTGGCTGGTCACCCGCTACGACGACATCAGGGCGGTGCTCCGCGACACGAAGCGCTACTCGGCTGACAACGCGACCAAGCCGCTGCAGCCGCTGCCGCCCGAGGCGCTGGCCGCGCTGGCGCGGGCGGACTTCCGGCCCCGGCGGGTGCTGGTCGACAACGACCCCCCGGACCACGTGCGGATCCGCCGGCATGTCAACAAGGCCTTCAACGCGCGCCGGCTGCAGCTGCTCGAACCCGACATCAGGGAGCTGGCCCGCCGCCACATCGCGGACCTGGCCGAAGCCGGCGACGGCGAGATCGATTTCGTCAGGGCGCTGGCGTACCCGCTGCCCGCGCTGGTGATCTTCCGCCTGTTCGGCGTGCCGGAAGACCGGCTTGAGCTCATCAAGCGAGGATCAAGGGACCGGGTGACGCTCACCGACGGCAAGGCCGCGGGGGAGGAGCTGCAGCAGGCGGCCGAAGGGGTCGGCGCGTTCTTCGCCTACTGCCGCGAGATCATCACCGACCGGCTGGCCGAGCTCCGCGACGACTTCCCAAGCGACCTGATCAGGTCAGGGCAGGGAGACGAGACCGCGCCGGACTTCGACGAGCTGGTCACGATCATGTACTCGATCCTGTTCGCCGGGCACGAGACCACCACCGGCTTCCTCACCCACCTGATGCGCCGCTGCCTGGCCGAGCCCGGCCTGTGGGCGCGCCTGCGGGCGGACCGTGAACTCATCCCCGGGGTCGTCGAGGAGGTGCTCCGCCTGGACCCGCCGGTGATCAACTGGCAGCGGCGGGCCAAGGAAGAGGTCCAGATCGGCGGCACGGTGATCCCGGCCGACGCCGAGATACTGCTCCTGCTCGGCTCGGGCAACCACGACGCGGCCGCCTTCGAGCGGCCCGACGAGCTCGACCCGGACCGGGCGAACGCCCACTCGCACCTGTCCTTCGGGGCCGGCGTCCACCTGTGCCTGGGCGCGCCGCTGGCCCGGCTGGAAGGCCGCGTCGTCCTCGAGGAGCTGCTCGACGCGTTCCCGCAGCCGAGCCTGCCCGGGCAGAAGCTGCCGTTCCGGGCGACGCTGAAGTTCTGGAACCCCGAGCGGCTGCTGATCCGCCCGCACGGTGCCGCGTGAACCGCGGCGGCGTCCAGGCCCTGCTGTCCTGGCTGACCCGGGTGTTCTGGCGCTGGTGCGAGCTCGTCGGGCAGTGCCTGGACTACGGGTACCCGGACGCGCTGCCCGGCGACGACCGCTGGGCCGCGCGGCTGCCCGCTCCCGGCGAGGAGTACATCGCGGACGGCATCAGGCAGCTGGAGCGTTACGTGGAGCTGCGGAGCAGGCGCCCGTGGCACTAGGCGGTCTGGCGCCGGACACCGCCGCGGCCGGCCAGCAGCCGCCCGCCGCCGTGGACGTGGTCGTGGTGGGAGCGGGGCTGGCCGGCGCCGCCGCCGCGCTGGCCGCGGCCGAACGGGGCGCTGCGGTCTGCCTGCTTGAGAAGGGACCCGCGGCGGGCGGCTCCACGGTCAAGGCGGGCGGCGGGCTGCTGTTCGCCGGCACCAGCCTGCAGCGTCAGCACGGCGTGACCGACAGCGCCGAGGCGCTCCGCCAGTCGATCGTGGCGGCCGGGCGCGACCGCGGCGATCCCGTCGCCGTCGACGTCTATGTGCGCAACCAGCTGGCCGCCTACGACTGGCTCACCGGACTCGGCCAGGCCTTCTCCCTCGCGCCCGCCAACGGCGACATCACCGTGCCCCGCCTGCACGCGGCCCGGCCTGAGGCACTGACCCGGCTGCTGCTCGAGCGGTTCGCGGACACCGGCCGCGGCCAGCTGCTGACGGAGGCGCCCGCCCGGCGCCTCATCGCCGCCGACGGGCGGGTCACCGGCGTATGCGTGCGCCACCAGGGCCGTGAGCGGCCGATCAGCGCCCGGCGCGGCGTGATCCTGGCCACCGGCGGCTTCACCCAGAGCCAGCGGCTGCTGCGCACGTTCGCGCCCGGCTGGGCCGACGCGGTCGCGATGGGCGGCGACGGCAACACCGGCGACGGGCTGCTGATGGCGATGGCGTGCGGCGCCCAGCTGGCCGACATGGGCTACGTCGAGGGCACCTTCGGCGCTTCCGCCGTCGACTTCCCCGGGCTGGCCGCCCCGGCCGGGACCGGTCCGCGGCTGCTGTTCCCGCACAGCGCGGGCGCGATCGTCGTCAACGGCGGCGGGCGGCGTTTCGTCAACGAGGGGCTCGGCTACAAGGCCATCGCCGGCGTCTGCGCGCGCCAGCCGGACGGGCTCGCCTTCCAGGTGTTCGACCAGCGGGTGATGGACAAGTCCGTCCCGGTGCCGAAGCCGCGCGACTTCGCAGGCGCGCTCGCCGACGGCCTGCTGTTCCAGGCGCCGACGCTGGACGCGCTGGCCGGGCTGCTGCGCGTCGACCCGGCCGCGCTGCGCGGCACGGTAGACGCCTACAACGGCTACGTGCGCGGCGGCGCCGACCCGGAGCACGGCCGCGACCTGGCGGCGGCCGCGGAGATCACCGCGCCCGCGTTCTACGGGTACCCGTGCCGCGCGGGCCTGACGACCACGTACTGCGGCCTGCGGATCACCAGCCGGCTGCAGGTGCTCGATGTCTTCGACGAGCCGATCGGCGGCCTGTACGCCGCGGGCGAGGTGGTCGGCGGCCTGCACGGCGCCGGCTACCTGACCGGGACAGGACTGGGCAAGGCGGCGGTGTTCGGCTGGGCCGCCGGGCTCGCGGCAGCAGGCTGGTAGCATCCGCAAGATGACCGACTCCCCGTCCGCGATCGACGACCGGGCGGACCTCAACCGGGGCGCCCCCGACGATCCCGACGACCAGGACGCGGGCGGGCGCACCTACGTCACCGCGTTCAGCCGGGGCCTGCGCATCATCAGCTGCTTCTCCGCCGCCCGGCCGAGCCTGACGATCGCCGAGGTGGCCAAGGCGGCCGGCCTGAACCGGGCCACGGCCCGCCGCCTGCTGCTGACGCTGGAAGCCGACGGGTACGCCAGCCAGCGCGACGGACGGTACAGCCTCACGCCGCGGGTCCTCGACCTCGGCTACAGCTACCTGTCGTCGCTGCCGCTCGACACCCTGCTCTACCCGAGCTTGTTCGCGGTGGCCGACCGGTTCCGCGAGTCCTGCTCAGCCGGCGTGCTCGACGGGCACGACGTGGTCTGGGTGGCCCGCGCCCAGACGTCACACCCGCGGGTGATGACGCTGGTGAACCGCGTCGGCAGCCGCAGGCCCGCCTACCTCACGGCGCTTGGCATGGTGCTGCTCTCCGGCCTGCCAGACGACCGGCTCGACGAGTACCTGCGCACCGCTGACCTGCGCAAGCAGACTGACAAGACGATCACGAGCCCCGCTCAGCTGCTCGCTGACATCCTCGCCACCCGGGTCAACGGCTGGTACCTGGCCGACGAGCCGGTGGAGTACGGGGTCCGGGCGATCGCCGTGCCCGTGGCCACACCCGACGGCAACACGCTGGCCCTCAGCATCGCCTCGCACGTGTCGGCGCAGGTCATGATGGACAGCTTCCTGCCCGCGCTCAAACAGACCGCCACCGAGATCGAGCACCTGCTCCTGCTGCGGAACTGAGCGGCCGGCCGCGCCGGCCGGCTCAGTTGCGCATGTTCAGCAGTTTTTCCAGCCCGGCGGCGGTTTCCAGCAGCGGCGGCACGAAGTTCGCCTCGAGGTAGCTCAGCGAGTGCCGCGAGGCGTGCGACGCCACGCTGATGGCCAGGGACGGCCCCTCCCGCCGCCGCACCGGCACCGCGGCCGCCCGGATGCCGAGCTCGATCTCCTGGTCCATGATGAAATACCCCTTGGCCCGGACGCCGAGGATCTGCGCGCGCAGTTCGGCCGGGTCGCTGACGGTGTTCTCCGTCTCCTTGCGCAGCTCAGTGGTGCGCAGGTACTCATCGAGCCGGTCGTCGGGCAGCTCGGCGAGCAGCACCCGGCCGAGCGCCGTCAGGTAGGCGGGGATCCGGGTTCCGACGTGCAGGGCCAGGGTCATCACCCGCGGGTGCGACGTCTGGGCGCGCTCGACGAAGACGACGTCGTGACCGTCGAGCACCCCGGCCGAGCAGGACTCGTGCAGCTGGTCGGCGAGCTGGAGCAGCTGGCGGTGAACCAGGCGGTCGACCGAGATGGACGACAGGTACGCGTAGCCGAGCTCGAGCACCCGGGGACGCAGCGAGTAGCGGCCGTTCTCGCTGCCCGCGTAACCGTCCGCCTCGAGCGTGTGCAGGAACCGGCGCGCGGTGGCCCGGTTCAGCCCGGCCGCCTTGGCGACCTCGGCAATGGTCAGTACCGGGTTGGCCGCGGAGAAGCAGCGGATGACCGCCATACCGCGGCTGAAGGCGGTGACGTACGTCTCTGAGTGGTCGTCCTCGACGGGCCCGGTCTCGGTCACGCGATTCCCCCGGGGGTCGCGAAGTCACCGACGTAGGTTTCGAGCACGCCGGGGTGCGCGAGGACGTCGGCCGGGGCGCCCTCGGCGAGAATGCTCCCCGCCGCCAGGACCGTCATCCGGTCGCTGACCGCCCGCACCATGTCCAGGTTGTGCTCGATGAGCAGCACCGCGATGTTCCTGGTGGTCGCGAGTTCCCTGATGAGGGTGCCGAGAGCCTCGCTCTCGGGGTCGCTGAGACCCGCGGCAGGCTCGTCGAGCAGCAGCACCGCGGGGTTCGACGCAAGGGCGCGCATGATCGCGATCATACGGCGGCGGCCGAACGGCAGTGACGAAGGCAGCACGTCCAGCGTGTCCTCAAGCTGGCTTTCCCGCAGGGCGTCGAGCACCAGCGGTCCCAGCCGCGGCCTGGCCGGGCGCACGATGTCGGACAGGTAGCGCAGCACGGCGCCGTCGTCGGCGCCGACCGCCAGGTTCTCCCTGACGGTCAGGTCGTCGAACAGCTCGAGCGACTGGAACGTGCGGGCGATGCCGAGCCGGGCGCGCCGGCGCGCGCCCCAGCGGGTGACGTCGGTGTCGTCGACCATGATCCGTCCCGCCGCGAGCGGCACGAAGCCGGTCACGGCGTCGATGAACGTGGTCTTGCCGGCGCCGTTGGGCCCGATGAGGCCGTGCACCTCGCCCGGCCGGACGGTGACCGTCACGTCGTTGACGGCCACCACGCCGCCGAACGCCACCCGCAGGTTCTCCACCCGCAGCGTCTTCGGACTCACCCGCCAGGCCGTCAGACCGCCTTCGGCGGCGCTGTCTCCCGCTGCGCTTGCCCGCGTGAGATCCGCGGCCGCGGGGGCCGTGGATCTCGCGCGAGCCGGCCGGACCCGGTCCCGCAGCCGCAGCAGCAGCCCGGAGTTCAGGTCGAACAGGCCGCTGGGGTTGCGGCGCAGCACCAGCAGCAGGCCGACGGAACCGGCCAGCGGGATCCACGCGTTGATGTTCTGCACGCTGAAGAAGATCTGGGTGACCACGCCGCTCGGCAGCAGGGTGGCGCCGATCACCGCGCCCAGGATGTTGCCGACGCCGCCGACGACCGTCACCGTGACGAAGTTGATCGACGTCAGCAGGTCGAAGCTGCCCGAGGTCACGGTCGGGCTGAGGAACGCGTAGAGCATGCCGCCGACCCCGGCGATGGCACTGGCGACGGTGAACGCGTACACCTTGGCCCCGTACACGTGCACGCCGAGCGCGGCCGCGGCCCGCTCGTTGGACCGGACCGCGAGCATCCGGCGCCCGGCGTCGCCCCGGCGGATGTTCGCCACCGCGAGCGCCAGCAGCACCAGCACGACCACCACGGTCACCCCGTACCTGGCCGGGTGCGCGGTGGGGTCGATGCTCCAGCCGAACAGGGTCGGGCTGTTCTGCGTCACCCCGTTCTCGCCGCCGGACAGCGTGTAGTTGTTCAGGATGAGATCGAAGATCACCATGCCCGCGGCGAGCGTGGCCACCGCCAGGCTGACGCCGCGGGCGCGCAGCGACGGCAGGGCGAGCAGGGCGCCGAGGACCCCGGTGATGACCAGGGCGCCGACGAGCGCCGCGAGAAACGGGAAGTGCCAGTTTGCACTGAGCCTGGCCGCCGCCAGCGCGCCCACCCCGGCCAGGATGTACTGCGCGAGGGAGAGCTGGCCCGCGTACCCGGTGATGACGACCACTGACAGGGTGATCACCGAGAACGCCAGCGTCACCGTCAGCGCCGTCGACCACTCCGGCGGCACGACGATCAGCAGGACGATCATGACGGCCGCGAGCACGGCTACGACGGGCGGGCGGACCCGGCCGGTACCTGCCTTGGGCAGCTTGTCGATGACGAACGAGCGCAGCGGGATGCCGCGGCCTCTGATCACCAGGTAGGCGACGATCAGGATGTACGGGATGCTGAGGGACCACCCGGGGGTGGTCACGTAGAGGCTGGTGACCGACTGGGCCACGCCAAGCACCAGCCCGCCGACCAGGGCCAGCGGGAAGGACAGGAAACTGCCCGCGAGCCCGGCCCCGATCGCGGGGACGATCAGCAGGACCAGGGTGCCGGCCTGCAGGTAGTCGATGGGGGCGACGAGCACCCCGGCGAACGCGGCCAGCGCGGCCCCGAGCGCCCAGTTCACGGTGGCCACCGTGTCCGGCGAGTGGCCGGTGACCGACGCGGCGAGCTGGTTCTCGGCCACCGCCGACGTTACCCGGCCGAAGGAGCTGTAGCGGTAGAAGAACCAGAGCGCGGCCGTGACCGCGACGCCGATCGCGAACAAGATGATGATGTTGAGGCCGATGCGGACCCCGGGGAGCACTGTCACGCTGCTGATCGGCAGCGACGACGGAACGGAAGCGGTGTTTCCCTGGTAGATGATGGCCGCGATCGACGACAGCAGGCCGAGCACGCCGAGGGTGGCGATCAGCCGGGCCACCGCCGACGCGTTCCGCATCGGCCGCAGCACGAACAGGTGCACGGCCGCCCCCATGGCGGCGCAGGCGGCCATCGCGGCGACCAGCCCGGCCCAGTACGGCCAGCCGTTGAGCACGTGCAGCTCGTAGAAGATGTAGGCGCCGATCATCAGGAAGCCCGTTTGCGCGAAGTTGAGGATTCCCGAAGCCCGGTAGACCAGCACCAGCCCCTGGGCGACGATCCCGTAGATAGCCCCGACCCCGAGACCAAGCAAGGCGAAAGTCAGCAGTTCCACGCGTTGCTCCTTGCTGCCAGATGAGCGGCCCCAGTGGCGCCCGGCATTAGCCAGGTCCTGTGTGTTTGCCTAGCGCCCGTGTGTTCTCCAGGCGACCACATCACCATGGCAGACGCCGCTGCCATTGTCCAGCGTCCGGTATCGCGACCCTCTCACTGGGGTTACGGCCGCCTTCACCGGCGCATATCCGGCCTTGACAGGCTTCTCGTTCCGCTCTTACCGTGAATAAATCGCACACAAGGGCGCTGGACGAACAGGCAACGTGCCTGCCTGTCCCGTGACCAGGAGACCCGAGCCGCCGTTATGACCCATCAGCGCGCAGCCATCAGGATGGACGAGGACGAGGTCTCAGCCTTCCTCGCCCAGCCCGGCCAGACCATGACGGTCGCCACCCTGCTGGCCGACGGCCGCCCGCACCTGACGGCGGTCTGGTACGGCTTCGCGGCCGACGGGACACTCGGCTTCACCTGCTACGCGAAGTCGCAGAAGGCGCTGAACCTGCGCGCCGACCAGCGGGTCACCGTCCTGGTTGAGGACGGGCAGGAGCACGGCGAGCTGCGCGGGGTCCAGCTCCTCGCCCGCGCCGAACTCACCTCCGACCTGGCCGTGAAGGCCGTGATCAGCGCCAGCGTCGCGTCCCGCTACCCGGCCAGGCCGCACCCGGACGGGCCCGGGCCGGCGCTGCAGCGGCGCGTCGCGGTACTCATCCGCCCGCAGCTGATCATCTCCTGGGACCACCGCAAGCTGGCACACGCCGGGACCGGCGGCCACCGACCGTGAGAGGCAAGAGACCATGACGGGACAGCCAGAGGCGCCGGCGCCGGGCGAGGAAGCGCCGGAAGGCCAGCCGGCCGGCGAGGTACTGCTCGAGGCGGTCGGCCTGACCGCAGGGTACGGAGACCTCGCGGCCGTCAGGGACGCCAGCCTGCGGCTGCACCGCGGCGAGATCGTCGCCGTCGTCGGGCCCAACGGAGCCGGCAAGACCACCACCATGCACGCCCTGGTCGGCGAGCTCCCGCTGATGCGGGGCGAAGTGCGCTGGCTCGGCCGCCCGGTGGCCAGCCCCCTGCACCGCCGGGTCCGCGAGGGCCTTGGCTACGTGCCCGAGGTGCGGTCGATCATCATGAGCATGTCCTGCCGCGACAACCTCCGGCTCGGCCGCGGCGACCTCGGCCATGCCCTTGAGCTGTTCCCGGAGCTTGAGCAGCTGCTACCGCGGCGCGCGGGGCTGCTGTCAGGCGGCGAGCAGCAGATGCTCATCCTCGGCCGGGCGCTCGCGGCCCGGCCGAGCGCGCTGATCGTGGACGAGCTGTCACTCGGCCTCGCCCCGGTCGTCGTCGGCCGGCTGACGGAGGCACTCAAGGTGGCGGCCAGACAGGACGGCTGCGGCGTGCTGCTGGTCGAGCAGCAGGCCAGGCGGGCCTTCGCGGTGGCCGACCGCTGGTACCTGTTCCGTAACGGCCGCAACGTGGCCAGCGGCGACACCAAGTCGGGCCACCAGGCGATGGAGCAGGCCTACCTGGCCAGTACCGGCGTCAGCTAGCCGCCCGGGCCCCGGGCCGTGACCATCAGGTATTCAAGCAAGCGGACGAGGACCTGCTTGCCTGAGCCGCGCTGGCGGGCGTCGCAGAACTGGATGGGGACGCGGGGGCCGATGTCGAGGGCGTCGCGGACCTCGTGCTCGTTGTACATCTCGGCGCCGTCGAAGCAGTTCACCGCGACGATGAAGGGAATGCCACGGGTCTCGAAGAAGTCGAGGGACCCGAAGCAGTCGGTGATGCGCCGGGTGTCGGCGAGGACGACCGCGCCGAGCGCGCCCGCGGACAGTTCCTTCCACATGAACCAGAACCGGTCCTGGCCGGGCGTGCCGAACAGGTACAGCACCACCTCGGAGCTGATCGTGATCCGGCCGAAGTCCAGCGCCACCGTGGTCGTGGTCTTGCCGGCGATCCCGGTGAGGTCGTCGACGGACGCGCCGACCTGCGACAGGCGTTCTTCCGTGCGCAGCGGCTTGATCTCGCTGATGGCCGAGACCATGGTGGTCTTGCCGGCCCCGAACCCGCCGGCGATCAGGACCTTGACCGCCTGCGCGCCGCTCAGGTCGGGATGCCTGAGCGGGTTAGAGTTTGCGTACGCCATCGAGTACCGCCTGTAGCAGGTTGATGTCGGGCTTGGCCGTTACCGGGGGCGGGGGCCGGTGGGTGAGGTAGCCGGTGTCGATCAGGTCGCTGACGAGGACCTTGACGGCAGCCAGCAGCAGGTCCAGGTGGGCGGCGATCTCGGCGATCGACAGCGCCCGGTGCTGGCACAGCCGCAGGATTTCCCGGTACTCCCGGTCCAGGCCGGCGTTGCCGGGAGCCGAGCGGGCGGCGCTGACCAGGGTGAGGATGTCGAGGCCGTGCAGGTCCCGGCCGGCCCGGCCCCTGGTCATCGCGAACGGGCGAACCAGTGGGCCGGGGTCCTCGTCCCCGCCGGACGCGCCGCCGCTCATGGCACGCGCGAGGGCGGCGGCTCAGCTGGCAGCGCGCGCGGGCCAGCGGTGAGGGCGCTGCCTACCTGCTGCACGATCACGTTCATCTCATACGCCACCATCCCCAGGTCGGCGCGCGGCGAGGCGAGCAGGGCCAGGCAGGCGCCCGTGCCGGCCTCCGTCACCACGAGGAACCCGTCCTCCAGCTCGACGACCGTCTGCAGCATGCCGCCCTTGCCGAACCGCTCGCCCACGCCGCGTGACAAGCTGCTGAACGCCGACGCCATCGCCGCCAGGTGCTCGGCGCCCTCGCGGTCCAGTTCCGCCGAGCGAGCCAGCGGCAGCCCGTCACCGGACAGCACCACCGCCTTCTCGCTGCCCGCCAGCCGCCGGACCAGGTCATCAAGCAGCCAGTTCAGCCGGCCACCGCGGGCCGGGCCCGTCATATCGTCGTTCATCGCTTGTCCTCGCTAGCAGAATCGCGTCCCAGGCGGCTTCCCCGCTGAAAGGCCGACATGGAACCCCGGGCCTGATCCGGGCTGCGCTGCGGCCGCCGCGGCGCTGGCTGCCCCGCGGCTTCGGTGGCGTCCGTCCGGAGCTCGGGGGCCAAGTTCGCCAGCCGCTCGCGGCGCGCCAGGGGTGCGTGCCCTCGCCTGGGCCCCGGCGCGGGAGTGGGAGAAGGAGGGGGGACGGGAGACGTGGCGTTCTCCCACGGCGGCGCCGGAACGGCCACGCGGTCCGGCTGGGCTGGCCCGGGCCGCGCGGCCGGCGGTGCCATCCGGTGGCCGAGCGAGTCGGCCCCGTCGCCGCCAGCCGGACGCGGCACCGCACCGCGCCCCAGCAGAGCGGGAGCTGCGGGCAGCTGCTCGTGCCGCCCGGCGCGGCCAGGCGCGGGCGGGTCGTACGCCCCGGCGGGCCCGGTTTCCACCAGCCGGGCGGGAATCAGCACGATCGCCTTGGCGCCGCCGTAGGCGGAGTCCTGCAGGCTCACCGCGATGCCGTGCCGCTGCGCCAGCTGGCCGACCACGAACAGCCCGATATGCCGCTGCCCGGACGCGGTCATCTGCTGGAATCCGGGCGGGTTGCGCAGCGTCTCGTTCAGCTGCTCGCGCTTCGCGTACTCGATTCCCAGGCCCTGGTCCTCCACTTCGACGACCACGCCTTTGCCGACCGCGTTGCCGCGCACCGTCACTGTCGCGTCGGGCGGCGAGAAGGCCGTCGCGTTGTCGACCAGCTCTGCCAGCAGGTGGATGAGGTCGCCCACGACGCTTCCCTGCACCCGCGCGTCGGGCAGGCGGACCGTGTCCACCCGCGCGAAGTGCTCGGTCTCCGACACCGCGCTGCGCACCACGTCTTCGACCGCGGCCGGCTGCCGCCACCTGCGCCCGGGCTGGCCGCCGCCCAGGATGAGCAGGTTCTCGGCGTTGCGGCGGGCCCGGGTGGCCAGGTGGTCGAGCTGGAACAGCAGCTCCAGGTGCTCCGGGTCGCCTTGCCTGGCCTCGGCCACGTCGAGCAGCTCCAGCTGCCGGTGCACCACGAGCTGACTGCGGTGGGCGATGTCGAGGAAGACCTTGCTGATGCCGTTCCTGGTGCTGGCCTCCGCGGCGGCCGCCGTGACAGCGGTGCGCTGCGCGGCGTTGAACGCTTCGGCGACCTGCCCGATCTCATCGGAGCCGTAGTCGAGCTGCCCCAGCGCCGACTCCACGTCGACGGGCTCGCCGGCGCCAAGGCGCGCGACGATCTCGGGCAGCTTGGTGTCGGCGAGTTCCAGGGTCCTGGTGCGCAGCCGCCGCAGCCGGCCAACTAGCCGGTTCGCCAGTCCCACGGCGGCGGCGAACGCCGCGATCGTCAGCACGAGCACGAGCGCGCCCAGCCAGATCGACCTGGACAACGTCTGACTGGCCGCGGCCACGGTCGCGTCCGCGCTCTGCTGGTCGCTATCGATCCACAGCTGGAGGATGCCCGCCGACACCGTACTTTCGGCGGCCAGCCAGCCGGCCGCGGGTGCGCCCAGCTTGCCGTGACTGGCCAGCGCGTCCTCGTCAGCAGTGGCGACCCGCCACGCGCTCCCGGTGATGAGGTGGTGGTATACCGACTGCTCGGCCGGGTTTAGTCGCGCGGCGACCGCCTGCAGGTCATTCCGGTAGGCACCCGTCAGCTGGGCCACCTGGAGCCGGTCAGGCTGACTCAGCGTCCCGCGCTCGGCCCAGCCCGCTCCGAGTCCGACCGCGCGTGAGTGCAGGTCAAGGGCAGGGAACAAGTCAAGCACCGTGATCGCGTCCACCGCCGCGACGGCATCCGGCGCGCCGAGCGCGTTCAGCAGGAGGCCCGGCGAAGAGCCGCTGACAATCTGGGTGTAGAAGGCATCGACCGCGGCGGCGCTCTCCTGACGGCTCCGGACATGCTGTCGCACGCCCGGCAGCTCCGCGCCGATCACGCGAAACCCCGCCGCGGTGCTCGCCATCACCTGGGGGTTGATGGCCTGCAGCGCACCGACGGCTTTCCCCGCTGCCGCGAGGGCCGCGTCGGTCTCGTTCCACTGCGCCTGGAGGCCCGCCAGTGCCTGGGGGTCTCCGCCGACGGCGCGCAAGCTGATCGTGCGCTCGTTCTCGACGGCAGCCTCGAAGCGGGTCAGCACGCTGACGTTGCCCGCGGAGTAACTAGCGAAGCTGTGCTCGGAAAGACCCTCAGAGATCAGGTAACCCGCGACCGAGGCGCCCGTCACGAGCAACGCCACGCTGGGAATCAGCGCGATCGCGAGCACCCGGGTCCGGATGCCCGCCATCCGGAACTGCATGACGACTTAACCGCCGTTCGCGCTGAGCAGCACGGGGAGCTGCAGATAGGACGCGTAATCGCCGCCGGTGTGGATGACGTGCGTTCCGCTGTTCTGCGGAATGTAGTCGCGTGTCGCTGGCATGTGCGCGCCCAGCAGGTTGTTCGCGCTGACGACGAGCCGAAGCTGCTGGCCGGGGTAGAACACCAGGCCGACCGGAGCCAGGTCGATCTCGATCTCCGCGATCTCGCCGGGGTGCAGCTTCTCAACCCGGTCGAAGCTGTACGCGGGAACCGAATCCGTGGCGAGTGCTTTATCCAGGTGCCTGGCGGACACGCGCAGGCGGCCGTCGGAACCCTTGTACCGCAGGACCGACGCGCCCCGTTCGGTGATGTCCTGGACCATCGCACTCTGATTGGGGATCGTGAACTCTTGCAGGTGGGTGCCGTGGGCGTCCAGTTTCTGGACGAGGACGAACAGGTCCATGTCGTCGGCGCCCTTGGCCTCGACCCAGAGTCGCGCCTTGGGGTAGCCGACCAGCACCGTTTCCTCGGTGAAGCGAACGGTGAAGGAGACCAGGCCCGGGTTGGCCTCCGCGTCGTACGCCACGGCCACTTCCTGCGCCGGCGGCTCGACGCTCAGCGTGCGCCGGAGTCCGTGGAGGTAGTACTTCGTGTACGCGACATCGGCCGGCGGGAACGCGCTGGCCGGCTGGTTGACCCGGTTGCCGCCCTCAAGGTCGAGTACGGAGTAGCGAACGGGAGGCGTCCGCTCCCAGCCGTTGTCCGCGCCCTTCAGGTAATGGTCGAAGAACCGGCGCAGGTCCTCGGTATTGGCCTCGTCGTAGTAGTCGGGCCACTCCTGATTATCGTGGATGCGGAGCCATTTCTCCGCGGAGGAGATCCTCCGCCAGGCCCGGAACGTTCCCTTCGTGTGCAGCGTGCTTGAGTAGCTCGCGACAACGTAGGCGGGGACGGCGATCTTCTCGAACTGCGGGGTCTTGTCCTCCCACAGGTCGTTCATCAACGGGTAGCGCTCCACCTCCGCCAGAATGTCCTCGCGCTGGTTCTGGCCGGCGTAGCTGAAGAGCTGAAGGCGCTCCGCGAACCCGGTGTCGGGCATGCCGCCGCGCATGACGAGATCGCGGTAGACGTCGCTGAACCCCTCCACCGGGTTGATCGCGGCCAGATGAGGCGGCTGCTCGGCAGCAGTGATCCACTGCGCGACCGTGAGGTAGGAGGTCCCGCTCATCGCGACCTTGCCTGAGCACCAGTCCTGGCTGGCCAGCCACTCGATCAGGTCGTAGCAGTCCGCGCCCTCCTGCCGGCCGAACATGGCGCTGTCGCCTTCGGACTCGGCGATCCCACGCGCATCGGGGTTGCAGATGGCGTAGCCCTGCGCGCACCAGTAGGCCGGGTCGGGCCCCTCGAACTTCTCCAGGCCCGAGACCTTGCTGGGGTCCAACCCGATCATCGCCAGCAGCCCGATAACGCTGGGAGCGGTCCGCTGGCTCTTGCCATAGGGGCTCCATGCGACGATGACGGGCACCTTTTCACTGCCAACAGGACGGAACACGTCAACGTAGATGGTCACGCCGTCGCGCAGGGTAACCGCGACGTCCTTCTCGAACGCGATGTCCATCGGCAGGGGCCCGAACGCAGGCGCGACCTGATACCCGGCCGGCAGGTTCCTGGTGCCCGGGTCGAACGGGCTGAGGACCCCGTTCGTGCCCGGCACGTAATGAGAAGCCTCGAACAGGTTCTTTTCATGGCTCATGTCTATCGACCTTTCGCCGGTATGACCGGCAACTGCACGTAGCTGGGATGATCGGGGCCCGTGTACACGGTGTTCGACGCGCCGGCGTGGTAGCTCTCGTCATAGGCGCGCGACGGCAGGCCCGCGGGGGAGTAAGGCTGGACGTCAATCCGCAGCCGGCTGCCTTGACGGATCAGCGCGCTGCTCGGGTACAGGCCCACCTCGATCGCGACGATTTCACCGTCTGCGAGCGGCTGGTAATCCGCCTCGGCATGGGTGTGGACGGGCCAGTATTCTGTCGACCGCGCGTCGTCGAGCGCCCGGTGCGAGACCTTGAGCAGACCGTGTCCCACCGGGTGGATGTTGGTCGGGTCGATCGGCGGCACCAGCGACTCGTACCTGACCTCCCGGTCGTGGTCGTCCAGCACGCGCAGCGACACGAAGACATCCATGTCGCGGCTCGTCGACGAGACCCACAGGCCGGCCTTCATGTAGCCGGCCAGCACCATGTCTTCCGGCAGCGGGTCGCTGACGAACGAGACGCCGGTCGACCAGCGCGGGGTGCCGCCGACGTAACCCGCGGGCGACATCGACGGCCGCCCGATGTCAAGCTGCGCGTCATAGAACGCCGCGGCATCGAGGCCGGGGACGTTCTCGCTGATGCGCAGGAAGTCGCTCCGGCGGCCGTCTCCTGTCCAGTCCGACGGGCGCGCGTCGAGGTACCAGCACCGGTAAGCGGTCCGCGGAAGAGGCCATTCTGAGTCTTCCGCAACGTAGTGACCGCCGTTGCCGGTGCGCACCTGCACCCGGACCGGCGCACCGTCCATCGCGCCGTTGTCCTCGCCCTTGAGCCAGTGGTCGAAGAACCGCGTGTGCTCGGCGATCGTCGATTCCTGGTAGCTGTGGGGGAACCACGCGTCGACGAAGTCGAACTTCTTCGCCTGCACGCCGGTCGACCGGATGAAGGTCTCGCTGCTGCCCAGCTGGTGGATCACGACGCCGGTCTGCGGGCCGACGATCCACGTCGGCGCCGTGGCCTTCTCGATCTCGGGCCGCATGAAGACCGACCCGCGGGAACCGTACGCGGCGGGGTCGTCGAACGGGGTGGCCAGCATCTGGGCCTGCCAGTCGGTCTCCCGCCGCTCGCCAACGAAGTTGTGACCGGCCATAACCTTGCGCCACCAGGTCCAGAAGCCTTCGCCGAACAGGCCTCCGCCGTAAAGCGCCTCGTTGTAGAGGTCGGAATCGGTGCCGAGGGCGATCATCGCCTTGAGGTGGGGCGGTTGCAGGCTCGCGACGGTGTGCTGGGTGATCGCCAGGTACGACATCCCCCACAGGCCGACGTTGCCGTTGGACCAGGGCTGCGTCCCCGCCCACTCGATCGCGTCGTAGTAGTCTTCCGCCTGCTGGACGCTGAAGGGGGCCTGCAGGCCGGGGCTGTTGCCGACGCCGCGGGCATCGACGCGGACGCACACGTAGCCGTTCGGTACCCAGACCGATGAGTCGACGCTTTCGTGGTTCTCGTACTGCAGGCCGTCCGGGTTGCCGGTGAAGAACCGGTCCTCCAGCTCCTCCTTCCTGGCCGCGTCCGCCTCGCTGCCGATGCAGCCGTGATCGAAGCTCTTCCCGTAGAACCCCTGGTTCATGACGACCGGGTGCCGGCCGTCACCAGCCGGGCGGAAGACGTCCGCGCAGACGTACGACCCGTCCCGCAGCGGGATCTTGACGTCCGTCGCCTTGATGATGCCGCGGATGTTGCGCCGCAGCTCGTTCCGGGCGGCGGCGGCGTCGCGGAGCCGTCGCGGCGTGTTGGCCGTGAAGACTCCTGGTGCCGCGTTGAGCTTCCGCAGCAGCCCGGTGACGGCGGGATCGCTGGCGAAGGTGACCGTCTGATCGCCGGCGAACGAGACCATCTGCTCGGTCGACGGGCCGCTGGAGGAGGCTCCGTCGGCTACCTGGTCCGCGTCGGTGTCGGCCTGGTTGAAGTTGATGACCATCGGCCCGATGACCTCGTGCACGGCCGCCGCGATCGTGACGCCGTTCTCGACGGTGCCGTCTTGATCCAGCGTCTGGACGAGTCGCGCGAGGTTGGTGACGATGGGGTCGTGCAGCCGGTCGATCTTCCCGTCGGCGCGGTTCACGAGCTGCGCCAGGTTCACCTTCGGCGCGCCCTCGACGGAGCCCAGCACCAGCCCGCCCACCAGGAAGGTAACAGACTCGCCGTTTCTGTACTGGAACTCGCCGCGCTCGTTCGTGGTCCCGGTCTTCGTCGGTGTCTGGTACCTGAGCCCGGAAACCGGGCCAGCGAAGACGCCAGTGGCGGTATCCGCGGCCGCCGCGGCTGGAATGACGTCGGTCACTTCGCCTCGATGGCCTTCAGGAAGGCGATCTTGCCCTCCTCGGCATGCTGGCTCAGGACGTTCAGGTGCATGTCCGGGTTGTGCTCGTTGTGCTGCTCGGGGACGAACGGGTTTCCTGACCAGGACTGCAGCCGGCAGACCCGGTGGTGGATACGCCAGCCCTGCTCGGTCCTGACGAGCTCGTCGTCGTACCAGCCCGTCCCGAGCCAGGTGGAGCCGCCTTCAGCCGCCTCGCGCACGAGCAGCCAGTTCCCGTAGCTGAACGCGTTGGCCTTGTCGCCGTCCACGTGCACCAGCTGACCCATCATCGTGTGCTGGTGACTGTCCAGGCGGTCATGGAACTCGGCGAATGAGAGCTTGAATTCCGCGAGCCCTTTCCACGCGGCGCCGGCCGGGCCGAACTCCGCGATGACGTCCTGCGCGAAGATAAGGTCGAAAAGCTGCCATTGATGAGCGTCGAGCGCGAACCCGTAAAGGTTCAGGATCTCGAGGATTTCTGCCTTGTCGTCGTATGCAGCCACGTTGGTGCTCTCCATTCCGGTGAATCTGGGTTGTCTGTCCGCTCGGCTGCCTGCCAGCGGAGCGTTGCCGCTGCCCGCGGTGCCCTCAGGTCAGCGAAGGCTGCCGTTCATGGACGCCGCGGCCATGGCGGCGACCCGCTTGAGTTTGTCGACCCATACCTCGATCTGTTCTGTCCACAGGGAGGCGGGCAGGCCAGTCGCCCGGATCGCCATCGGGGGCAGATCGGCCTTGATGGGGATCGGGACGACGATCGAGGCAAGGTCGTACCGCTGGCGCGGCAGAAGGTCGGGGCAGAAGACGTCGGCCAGCTCGGAGGTCGCCTGCCGCACCGCGCGCTCCTGTCGCGGCAGGCGCTGCGACAGCTCGAACTCGGCCAGCACCGCCTGATGACGCTGGAGCAGTTCCGGGCCGGCGGCGAGCAGGGAGTAGCCGCGCTCGCGTACCTTACCGAGCTGGGCGCGGTAGAGGTCGCGGCGGTCCCGGCTGGCGTCAGGGACACGGCGCAGCCACTCGTCGACCTCGGCCGGTGTCGCGTTGACCAGGAAAGCCGCTCCGAGCGGCGGGATGATCGGCTGCCGGTGTCCGAGGGGAAACGGTTCAGCGACTGATCCCTGGTTGGCGGCGAGCACCTGCACCGCGTCCTGGCCGATCTTGACCAGGACGCTGCAGTTGACCTCGAACTCGGTACTGAGGTCTTCGACCTGGGACCGGATCGTCTCCGCCAGCTGGGCTGCCTGGATCAGGTCGGGATCCGGCGCGGCGACGAACGACCCGGGTGAGAACTGCCCGTAGCCGCCCTGGAAGAACAGCAGCGGCAGGGTTGACCGCTCGACGGCGAGGTCGTGCACGAGGCCGAGAACGACATAGTGGTCGCCCGCTTCCCGGATTTCCTCGAACGTGCACTCGATCCACGACACCGCGCCCTCGAGGACCGGGGGGCCGAGCGGCCCCGGGCGCCAGCGCACCCCGTCGAACTTGTCCCCGTCGCTGGTCGCGAGCTGGCGGCACAGCGGCTCCTGGTCAGCCGCCAGCACGTTGACGGCGAACGCCCGGGCGGTCCTGAGCCGCCTGAAGCTCTTGGAGCTGCTGGCCGGGAAGAACGCGATCAGCGGCGGGTCAAGCGAGACCGAGGAGAACGTCCCGACGACCATGCCGAGGGGCTTGCCGTCCCCGGCTACCGCCGTGACCACGGCCACTCCGGTCGGGTAGTGTCCCAGCGTCTCGCGGAACAGCGCGGGGTCGATGGCCTTCGACATGCAACCTCCTTTACGACTGCTCGCTGCTGTGAGCACTCTGCATAAGAGCGGGGTGCCCGCTCGCGGCCTCGGCTAGACGCGAGGCCGCGGGCCGCAACCGGATAAAGCGTCCCAGCCCGGCCCTGCGCGTGCCCGGTGTCCTGCGCCAGGCGGCGAGGCCGACGGCGACGAGCAGGGCGGCGCCGTTGAAGAGGTCGGGGATCCAGACGGGGAGGCCGGCTAGCTGGAGTCCTTTGACGCCGACGGCCAGGACGTAGGCGGCGACGACGGTGCCCCAGAT
>DASYAD010000396.1:0-15634 GCA_036501515.1 Trebonia sp.
CGGACCTGGTGCACCATGGAGTCGACTACGACCTTGAGGTGGACACGGCCCGCACCGAGGCCCTGGACTGCGCGCGGACGATCGCCGCCCGCGTCAGGTAAGGGGTCACGGCCAGCACGCACCGCCAGGGATCGCACAGCGCCCCAGTCGGTGGCCCAAGCCGCCCGCAGACCGAGACCCAACCTGAATGTCGGTGGCCGGGCTTAGGGTCGCGTCATGCGATTCGGATTCGTGGTGCCGTACGCGACACCACGCGAGTTCACCGAACTGGCCGCGCTCGGCGAAGCCCGCGGCTGGGACGGCGTGTTCACCTGGGAAGCGGTCTGGGGCGACCAGGCCTGGGTCACCCTCGGCGCGGCCGCGATGGTGACGGAGCGGATCAGGCTCGGCACCCTGCTCACCCCGGCTTCCCGGTGGCGGCCGTGGGACCTCGCGTCGGCCGTCGGCACGGTTGACCGGCTCAGCGGCGGACGGGCGATGATGACGGTCGGGCTCGGCGCCGTCCATGAGGGATGGACCGCGTTCGAGGCCGACGAGGGCCGCCGGATCCGCGCGGAGAAACTCGACGAGTGCCTCGCGGTCTACGACGGGCTGATGCGGGGCCAGCCGTTCAGCTACGACGGCAGGCACTACAGCGCCAGGCCGACCGATGTGCTGACGCCTGATCCGCCCGTGCAGCGGCCACGGCCGCCAGTCTGGGTGGTCGGCGCGCGGGTGGCCGGCCGGGCCGCCCAGCCGTCGCTTGAGCGGGCCGCCCGCTGGGACGGCCTGGTGCCCGGCATCATCGACAAGACGGGCGCCGGCCAGGCGGAGGGGCGCTCCCCAGACGGGCCCGCGGAGCTCGCCTCGATCGTGCACGAGGTACTCGCGCTGCGGGCGGCGGCCGGGCACGCGGCCGGGCCGTACGACATCGTGGTCGAAGCGGACAGCACCCGCGAGTTCATCCAGCTTGACCCGCCCGACCCGGAATCCTGGGCGGCGGCCGGCGCCACCTGGTGGGTGGAGAGCTGGTGGACGGTCGAGCGCGGCGCCGCGGGCCTGGCCGAGATCAGGCGGCGGGTCGAGGCCGGGCCGCCGCGCTAGGCACCGCGCCCAACCACCGAACCAGGTGCCCGAGCCAAGTGACCGAACCAGGTGACCGAGCCAAGTGACCGAGCCAAGTGACCGAGCCAAGTGACCAAGTGACCGAACCAGGTGACCGAACCAAGTCGGTTGCGGTGGCCAGGCCCACCGCCCCGCGGTCGGCTCGTAAGCGCCCATCCTGAACCCGTGCATCCTGTCCGAAGTCCGTATTTGAGTCGAAAACGCTCGCGGAAATAATTCTCTTAGATGCGGCGACAGAGAAACAGTGACACAGAAAGCGGGTAGGTGGGATGCGAGGTGACGGGCCGGCCGCGGGCTGGCACGGGTAAGCGCGGACGCTATCTTCGCTTGCCCCACTTGTCGGGGAGGGCTCGTGTCCACGTACCTGTACCGCCTCGCACGGTGGTGTTTCCGCCGCCGGCGCCGGGTCTTGTCCGCATGGCTGCTGGCCGTGGTCGTGGTCGTCGTCCTCAGCGTGCTCGGCCACGGCACGGAGAACAACAACATCACCATCCCCGGCACCGAGTCCCAGCAAGTGGCCGACCTGCTGGAGGCGAAGATCCCGGCCTTCAGCGGCGCCCAGACGCAGGTCGTTTTCGCGTCGAACGGACAGCAGAAGGTGACGTCCGCGACTTACGCGGCGGGTATCCAGCAAGCCGTCAAGCAGATGGAGAAGGTTCCCCAGGTCGCTGAGGTCAAGGACCCGATCCTGACGAAATCGGTCTCACCCGACGGGCAGGTGGCCCTGGCGACCGTCTTGTGGAACACCCCGGCCGCCGCCGTGAACGACTCCAGCTTGTCGGACCTGCAGACCGCCGCCGCCCCCGCGCAGCAGGCCGGGCTGCAAGTCCAGTACGGCGGCGCGGTCTACCCGGGCTGGAACCCGGCGGTCACCGAGACGCCGGAGGTCATCGGGATCGTCATCGCGCTCGTCATCCTGCTGATCACGTTCGGCGCGGTCACCGCGGCCGTGCTGCCGATCGTCAGCGCGCTGATCGGCGTGGTGATCACCGTCACCGGGATCAGCGCACTGGCGGCGGTGACCGACATCGCGACCGTCTCCACCACCGTCGCGATCATGCTCGGCCTGTCCACCGGCATCGACTACGGCGTGTTCATCTTGTCCAGGCACCGGTCGCAGCTGCTCGCGGGCAGGCCGATGGAGGAATCGGTCGCGACCGCGGTCGGCACGGCGGGCAGCGCGGTGGTGTTCGCCGGCGCCACCGTGATCGTCGCGCTGGCAGGCCTCAGCGTGGTGGGCATTCCCTTCCTGCGCACGATGGGGCTGGTCGCGGCGGCCGCCGTCGCCATCTCGGCGCTGATCGCGCTGACGCTGCTGCCGGCGCTGCTCGGCTTCGCCGGCGACAAGGTCACCCACTTCGCCGGCCCGCGGCGAAGCACCAGGGAGCAGACCGGCCGCGCCGGGCATGCCGAGCGGATCGCGCGGCGCTCCGCGACCGACCCGTCGACGTCGGCGGGCGCCACCTGGGGTCGGTTCGTCTCCCGGTTCCGGTTCCCGGTGCTGCTGGCCGGCATCGGCGTCACCCTGGTCATCGCCATCCCGGCGCTGAGCATCAACCTCGGCCTGCCAAGCGCGGTCTCTCAACCGACTTCGAGCACCGCACGCCAGGCCTACGACCTGATCACCGACCACTTCGGCCCCGGCTACAACGGCCCGCTGCTCGTGACGGCCAACCCGGTCGCGAACGCCGGCGAAGTGGCCGGCATCACGGCCAGGCTGTCGAAGGTGCCCGGCGTGATCTCCGCCAAGCCGGCCGCGTTCCAGAACGGCACCGCGGTCATCCAGGTCATCCCGGCGACCGGCCCCAACGACAGCGCCACGACCGCCCTGGTGAACCAGATCAGAGGCGAGCGAACGCAGCTCTCCGGCTCATCCAGCGTTGACCTGCTGGTCGGCGGCGCGACCGCGTCCAACATCGACGTGTCGAACAAGCTCACCGGCGCCCTGCCCGTCTTCCTGCTGGTCGTCGTGGGCCTCGCGTTCATCCTGCTGACGTTCGCGTTCCGGACGATCCTGGTGCCGGTCACGTCGATCATCGGCTTCCTGCTGTCGATCGCGGCGGCCCTCGGCGCCACTGTCGCGGTGTTCCAGTGGGGGTGGGGGGCCAGCCTGTTCGGGGCGGCCAAGTCTCCGGTGACCTTGAGTTACCTGCCCACGATCCTGGTGGCGATCATCTTCGGCCTGTCGAGCGACTACGAGGTGTTCGTGGTCTCCAGGATCAAGGAGGAGTTCACGAAGAACGGCCATGCCCGCCGGGCGGTCGAACGCGGGACGGGCGTCTCGGTCCGGGTCGTCTCGGCGGCGGCGCTGATCATGTTCACCATCTTCTGCGCGTTCACCACCCTCCCGCTCAGTGCGGTCAAGCCCATCGCGGTCAGCTTCGCCGTCGGGGTGCTCATCGACGCCTTCGTCGTGCGGCTGACGCTCATCCCCGCGACGATGGCCATCGTCAGGGCGAAGCTCTGGTACCACCCGCAGTGGTTCTCGAAGTACGTGCCCGACCCGGACATCGAGGGCGCGCAGCTCGAGAAGCGGCTGGCCTAATCCCCCTTCAGCCCTTGCCCGGGTTGAACAGGCCGAGCGGGTCGAGCGCCCGGCGCACCGCCTCCTGCATGGCCAGCGCGCCGGGGTCCAGCTCGCGCCGCATGCCGTCGCGCTTGAGCAGGCCGATGCCGTGCTCGCCGGACACGGTACCGCCGAGCTCGATCGCCGCGTCGAGGAAGTCCGTGAACGCCGCCTGGGCGGCCAGCCTGGCGTTGTCGTCGCCTGGCGGCGTGACCAGCAGCGGGTGCAGGTTGCCATCTCCCGCGTGGGCGATCGTGGCGATCGTCACGCCGTGCCTGGCGCCGATAGTGCCGATCCGCGCGAGCATTTCAGGAACGGCTGAACGCGGGACGCAGACGTCCTCCGTGAGCACCGGGCCGAGCCGTTCAAGCGCGGGGTAGGCCAGGCGCCGCGCGTCGAACAGTGCCTCGGCCTCGGCGTCGTCGGTGGACTGAGCCGCCCACAGCGCGTCCGCCTCGGTCATCGCCGCGGCGAGCGCGTCCGCTTCGGCCTTGCCCGACTCGCCTGGCGTGTCCACCCGGGCGAGCAGCAGCGCGTCCGCGTCGGCCTCGAGCCCGAGGTGTTTCCATTCCTCGACGGCGGTCACGCAGGTCCTGTCGAGGAGTTCGAGCACCGACGGCGACAGTCCCCTCCGGGTGATCAGCGACACCGCCTGGCCCGCCGCCACCAGGCTCCCGAACGCCCCCACGATCGTGCGCGGCGTCCCCGCCAGGGCCGGGCGCAGCCGCAGGGTCACCTCGGTCACCACGCCGAGGGTGCCCTCTGCCCCGACGAACAGGCCGGTCAGGTCGAGCCCGGCCACGCCCTTGTTCGTGCGCCGCCCCAGCCGCACGACGTCGCCGTAGCTCATCTGGCCGAACGCGGGCTCCCCGTAGCCGCTCGCGCCGGGCACCGCGCCGGTGACGGCACGCAGCCCGAGCACGTAGTCGCGGGTGACGCCGTACTTCAGGCAGCACAGCCCGCCCGCGTTGGTGGCGACGTTGCCGCCGATCGTCGACCAGGGCGCGCTTGCCGGGTCCGGCGGGTACCACAGGCCGTGCTCGGCCACCGCCGCCTTCAGGTCGTTGTTGACCACCCCCGGCTGCACGACGCAGGTCAGGTTGTCCCGGTCGATAGCGAGCACCTGGTTCATCCGGGACAGGTCGAGGACCACGCAGCCGTCGGTCGCGTTGGCGCCGCCTGACAGCCCGGTCCCCGCGCCGCGCGGCACTACCGCGGCGCCGAACTCGGCACAGGCCCGCACCACGTGCCGCACCTCGGCCTCGCTGCGGGCGCGCACCGCGGCGGCGGGACGCCCGGCCGGCGCCCACTCCGCGTCGTCGTGGGACAGCGCGGCGAGCACGTCGGGATCGGTGACCAGCCGCCCGTCAGGCAGTCCGCGGCCGAGCGCGGCGACGAGGCCGGCGGCATCGGGCGCCATGGCGGCGCCCGCCGGGGCAGGCTGGGCGTGGCCGGTCAGTGCTTGGTCCATAAATCCGACCCTAGAACGCCGCCGGCGAACCGGAGCTAGCACCCCAAGGACAGCACCGGGAACCAGGCACACCGAGGGAGTGCCCACGGCCCAGGCCGTCGCGGGCCGTCGCCCTAGCCGGCCAGGGCCGGAAGTTCGCGCAGGTCAGGTGCGACCCACTCGCTGCGCGCGGCGGCGCTCGTGAGCAGCGACTTGGAGTAGAAGTGCCCGAGCAGGCCCTGGTCAAGCAGATCCGGGTTCCTGTCGAAGAACTCCTGCGCCGTCGCGGCGGGCCAGCGCTGCCGGTGCACCGCCACGCATCGGACCCACGACTTCGTGATCGTCTCGTGGTACCTGGCGGGCTGCCCGTGCGCGGCCGCGACCTGCCTGAGCGCCGCGGCCACCCGGTCGGCCGCCTGCTCGGGGTCATGCCTGGCCAGGAAGCGCCAGGCGAGCTCGACATGCTGGCGGTGCCCGAAATCCTCGCCCCGGCTGAGGATCTCGTGCAGCACTTGCCGGTCTTCTGTCTCCATGAGCCGAGCCTAAGCGCGCTGCCCCCGGTCAGTCACCGGGTTATCTGGCGGGTCATCCGGCGAAGCTGGCTCTGGTCGTGGCGGCGGTTGAGCGTCACCGGCCCGGGCGGCGCACCGGCCCCGTCCGGCGGCTGCTGGTGTCAGGGCGGGGACCAAGTGTCAGCCGCGCTCGTTCTGGATGACGGTGGTTGAATTTCTGCGGCGCGACCTGGTGACAGCGGAGGTGCGGAATGAGCGAGCTGCCGGTCAGCCCGGACGACCTGCGGGGACTGCTGCCGCTGCTCCCCCGCCTGCGGGTCGCCGGCCCGCCGCAGTGGCGGCCGACCACCGTGCTGCGCGGGCTCGAGCACCTGCGGCTCGAGATCGCCGCCTAGATTCCGGCTAGTCCGCCAGGCGGGGCGGGAAGCCCCCGGTCGCCACCGGGCCCCAGCGGACAGGGGTGACCCGCAGCAGCGACTTGCCCTGCGCCGCCATCGCCTCGCGGTACTCGGCCCAGTCGGGATGCTCGCCGGAGATCGAGCGGTAGTAGTCGACCAGGGCACCGGTCGCCTCGGGCACGTCGAGCACCTCGGCGGTGCCGTCAACCTGCACCCAGGGGCCGCCGAAGTCATCGGAGAGGAACAGGACACTGACCTGGTCCGGGCGGCGGCGGGCGTTGCGGGTCTTGGCCCGTTCCGGGTAGGTCGCGATGACGATCCGGCCCTGGTCGTCCACCCCGCAGGTGACGGGCGAGGCCTGCGGACCGCCGTCCGCCCTGGTGGTGATCACGATCGCGTGATGCCTGCTCTTGATGAACTCGGTCAGCTCGTCGCGGCTGACGGCGGTGCTGGTCGCGATAGTCCTTGCCATACGTTTCAACCTAGCAAGCGGCCCGGACCAGGTCCGGGATGAACGAGGCGGTCCTGGCGAGCCGGGCGCCAGGCCCGGCGCAAAAGCATGCTGACCATATCGAGACCTGCTGATACCGTCGCGGGTGATGTTGAAGAGGCCCGTGTGAGCTGGACGACCCTGGTTCCTGACGTAACGCCGCTGCGCGGCCCGGGGGCAGCCGGGTTCCGTGCCATGTTCACCAGCAGGACCGTGGCGTACCTGGGGTCGCAGGCGGCCGAGGTGGCGCTGCTCGTGCAGGCGCAGCGGCTCACCGGGTCACCGCTGGTGGTCGGGACGCTGGGGCTGGCCGAGCTGGTCCCGCTGGTCGTCTTCGGTCTGTACGGGGGCGTGCTGGCGGACCGCTTCGACCGCCGGGCGCTGATGCGCTGGTGCGAGCCCGGCCTGGCCGGCTGCGCGGCGCTGCTGCTGGTCAACGACCTGCTGCCGCACCCGCTGCTGTGGCCGCTCTACGTCATCGCGGGGCTGATGATGGCGCTCGCCTCACTGCAGCGGCCGGCGTTCGAGGCGGCGACACCGCGGGTGGTGCCGCGCGCTCAGCTCACCGCGGCCGCGGCGATCATGGCCCTGTCCACCAACGCGAGCGTCCTCGTCGGCTCTTCGCTCGGCGGCGTGCTCGCCGCCGCTCCCGGCCCGTGGCTGGTCTACGCGTTCGACGCGGCCGGCTTTGCCGTCTCGTTCGTCATGCTCAGCCGCCTGCCGAAGCTGCCGCCCGTGCAGGAGGAGGGCGGCGCTGAGGCCGGATCAGGACCGGCGCTGCGGGAGATCCTGGTGGGCCTGCGGTACGCGATCGGCAGGCGCGACCTGCTCGGCTCCTACCTGGCCGACCTGTCCGCGATGATCTTCGCCTACCCGAACGCGATGCTGCCCTTCCTCGCCGCGCAGCTGCACGCTCCGTGGGCGACCGGGCTGATGTTCGCGGCGCCTTCGGCCGGGGCGTTCGCCGTGTCGGCCACCAGCGGCTGGATGCCGCGGATCCGCCGCCACGGGCTGGCCATCGCGCTGGCGGCGGCGGGCTGGGGACTGGCGATGACGCTGGTCGGTTTCGCGCCGGACGTCTACGCCGCCGTGGCCTGCCTGGCGGTGGCGGGGGGCTCCGACGAGTGCAGCGCCGTGTTCCGCGACACGATGTGGAAGCAGTCGATCCCTGACCACCTGCGGGGGCGGATGGCCGGCATCGAGCTGCTCAGCTATGCGGCGGGCCCGCCGGCCGGCCAGCTCCGCTCGGGCGCGGTGGCGGCCGTCACCAGCGTCCGCTTCTCGCTGGCCAGCGGCGGCCTGGCCTGTGTGGCGGCGGTCGCCGCGGTCACCGCGCTGCTGCCCGCGTTCCGCCGCTACACCTCCCCCGCTCCGGCCTACCCGGTGCACGAGTCCCCGGTCACCGGCTCCCGAGTCGCCGATCCGCTGGTCCCGCCTCCCTCGTAGGCCCGCCGGGGATTTCCGGGCACCGAATCGTACGGCTCGTAGCGGAATTAGCATTCCGCTACGCTATGCTGCTAGCGGAATTATGATTCCGTTTCAGCTTGGAGGGGCCAGGCATGGAGAGTGCGCCGCGGCAGCACTATCAGGTGACGTTCGCGATCCTCGCGGTCGGCATCGGCGCGTTCGCGCTGCTGCAGTCCTTGGTGATCCCGGTGCTGAGCACCGTGCAGGCAGAACTGCACACCTCGCAGAGCGCGGTGACCTGGGTGCTGACGGCCTACCTGCTGTCGGCCTCGGTCATGACGCCGATCCTGGGCCGTATCGGCGACATCTACGGCAAGAAGTGGGTCTTCGTGGCCGCGCTGGTCGCGCTCGCGATCGGCTCGGTGCTGGCGGCGGTGGCGCCCAACCTCGCGGTGATGATCGTGGCCCGGGTGATCCAGGGGCTCGGCGGCGGCATGCTGCCGCTCGGATTCGGCATCATCCGCGACGAATTCCCCGGTGAGAAGGTGGCCGGCGCCGTCGGCATCCTCGCCGCGCTGACCGCCGTCGGCGGCAGCCTCGGCATCGTGCTCGCGGGCCCGATCGTGGACGCGCTCAACTGGCGCTGGCTGTTCTGGCTGCCGGGCATGGTGACGGTGATCGCGGCGGTCGGTGCGGTGCTGTTCGTCCCCCAGTCCCCCATCCGCAGCCCGGGCACGATCAGCTGGCTGCCCGCCGTGCTGCTGTCCGGCTGGCTGGTGGCGCTGCTGGTGCCGCTGAGCGAGGCGTCGGACTGGGGCTGGGGATCACCGACGGTCATCGCGTTGTTCGCGGCGGCGGTGCTGCTCGCCGCCGCCTGGGTCTGGTCCGAGCTGCGGGCGGCCACCCCGCTGATCGACATGAAGATGATGCGGCTGCCCGCGGTCTGGACGAACAACCTGGTCGCGCTGCTCATCGGCGTCGGGCTGTACGCGATGTTCGCGTTCCTGCCCGAGTTCATCCAGACACCGTCGTCGGCCGGGTACGGGTTCGGTGCGAGCATCACCCTCGCGGGACTCATGCTGCTCCCCTCCGGGGTCACCATGTTCGCGGTCGGCCTGTTCACCGGGTCGCTCACCCGGCGGGCCGGCGGCAAGGTGCTGGTGATCGCGGGCTGCGTGATCGGCTGCGCGTCGATGGCGATGTTCGCCTTCGCGCACTCGCAGGAGTGGGAGATCTACGTCGCCACCGGCATTCTCGGCATCGGCTTCGGGCTGGCCTTCTCGGCCATGTCGGCCAACGTCGTGTCCGCGGTCGCGGCCGACCAGACCGGCGTCGCGACGGGGATGAACGCGAACATCCGCACGATCGGCGGCAGCATCGGCGCGGCCGTGATGGCCAGCATCGTCACCGCGCAACTGCAGCCGTCCGGCCTGCCGAAGGGCTCCGGCTACACGACCGGGTTCGCGGTCATGGCGGCCGTGCTGGTCGTCGCCGCGCTGGCCGGGCTGCTGATCCCGTCGCAGCGGCGTCCGGGGCGGGCCGCGGTCAAGGCGGGCGCCGTCGGTACGCTGGCCATGTCGGGTGACGCGCTGACCGGGGAAAGCGCCGCCGGGGAGACAGTGGCAAGCGAACTGAGCGAGTGAAGGAGGGCCTCGTGGCCCGCGAAACCGCGGCGAGTGACCCGGTGGTGCCCGGGCGACGGGACGCGCTCCGGAACTACCACCGGGTCCTTGACGCCGCCCGCGAGGTGCTCGGCGAGTCAGGCGCTGACGCGAGCATGGAGGAGATCGCGGCCAGGGCCGGGGTCGGCGTGGGCACCGTCTACCGGCGCTTCGCCAATAAGGACGCGCTGATCGACGAGTTGCTGCGGCTGTCGATGGATGAGGGGCTGGACGCCGCCAGGGCTGCACTGGCGTGCCCCGGTGGCGCCGGCCTCGAGCGGTTCCTGCGCGGACTCGGGGCGCTGTTCGCCGCGCACGCCAGGTACGCGCACCTGCTGCTCGAGCGCAGCGCCGACGGCCCGGCCGCGCTTGAGGTCCGGGCCGCGACCGAGGAGCTCACCAAGCGCGCCCTGGCCGCGGGCACGCTGAATCCCTGTGCGACCTACGCCGACGTGATGGCGCTGATCTGGGCCATGCGGGGACTCACCGAGGTGACCGGCGGGGCCGCGCCTGGCACCTGGCAGCGGTTCCTCGACATCCACCTGGCCGGGCTGATGGCGCCTGGCCCGCTGAGCGCCACCCCGTCGATGTCGGCGGGCCAGCTGGCGGAGCTGCTGCCGCCGGCTTAGTCAGCGGTGGCCGCCGTCGGTGTTGTCGCAGGCGTGGCCGCCCTCGGCGTGGTGCTCACCAGGCGGCACGTCAAGCGACGGGTTGCGGTCGAAGAAGCCGAACGGCTTGAGCCAGAATGAGACGACGTCGGCCGGCATGACCGGCCAGTCCTCTGGCCGGGTGATGTGGTGCAGGCCGAATACGTACCAGAGCACCACGTCGGTGTTCTCGATCGGGCGGTCGGCCGCGGTCCAGGCCGGCAGGCCGGTGTCGCGGGCGGCCTGGACAGGGAAGTCACCGCAGGGCCAGCGCTCGTCCGGGTGGTACGGAGTCACCCAGAGCGTGTGCCCGATGACCTGGGCGCGCTCGAAGGCGGGCGAGGCCGGGTCGAGCAGGGCCGGGAACGCCGCCGTGGGGACGATCTTGTAGCCGACCGGGCTGCCGAGGCCGTTGGCCACGTTGTCGTTGACGATCTTCCACGTCCGCTGGGTGCCCCAGTCGTAGTCCTGCTTGCCCGCCGCCTCGGTGCGCAGCGCCGTGCTGGTCACCGTGAGGCCAAGCCCGTACGGGTCGTCCCCGCCGGCCACGGCCGGCCGCGAGTCGCAGGCGTAGACGGTGTTCGCCGTCCCGTCGATGTCGAGGTCGAGCCTGGCCACGATGAAGTGCTGGTGGAACGGGGCGTACAGGCCGTGGTCGACCTGCGTGCCGTTAGCCGGCCTGCTGCCTGGGGCGGCGGTGTGCGAGGTGACCATGATGCCGGTGGCGCGGACCTCGCACTCGATGCTGCCGTCCTGGTAGAAGCGCCAGTAGACCAGGTACTCGTAGTTAGCCACGGTCACGTGGAAGGACACCACGAGCCGCCGGGCGCGCCGCACCTCGGCGCCGGCCCGGTCGTCGACGTGCTTCCACAGCACGCCGCTGTCTTCCTCGTGCACGCAGATCGCGTTCTCGATGACCCGCGGCTCGCCCTTGGTGTCGTGCACCACCGCGTCCAGGTAGGTGATCTCGCCCAGGCAGTCACAGCCCAGGGTGAGCGAGGTGGTCATGAACCCGAGCCCCCACTCGCCGATATCGAACGCCGTCCGCCGGTAGTGGTCCGGGCTCGCGTCCCGGTACGGAACCACCATCTCGGCGAACGAGAGCCGGTGGGCGACCGGGCGGAGCCGCCCGCCGTCGGTGTAACCGACCTGGTGCAGTACCAGCCCCTCGCGGTGGTTGAAGCCGATACGAAGCTGCCAGCCCTGCCAGCTCAGCAGCGTGCCGTCGAGTGTGAAACCGACCCCGTCCGGCTGGCTGACCCGCAGCGGCGCCACCTCGCGCAGCCGCACGGGCAGCAGGTCGGGCAGGTACTCGCCGCGGACCTCGGGGTCGGCGGCGCCCGCGCCGCTGTCCTCGAGCTCGAGCAGCTCCATCGTGTTCAGGTCGACAACGGGGTGCAGCCCGGTGAGGTGACGGGCGTACGGGTTGCCGCGCTCGCTGGCCCGGTACCAGACGTCACACCAGCCGATCCGCCGCCCCGCGTAACGGCCGGGGACGAGGGCGGCGCCGTACGCCCACATGTCGGCCAGCACCCGGGACACGTCGGTGATGCCGCGCCGGCCAAGCGCCTCGATGACCGCCGGGTGCGCGCGGAGCATCTCGTCGCATTCATGCCATTCGTCGACCGTCATGTTCGGCTGCTCGCCAGGCAGCGGCGCCCAGGAGGTGACCTGCCCCGCGGTCAGCGACACGGCCGCGCGGTACGCCTGACCGTCGGCCCGGTTCCAGCAGACGACCAGGGCCTCCCGGCTGACCTGCCGGCCGGCCTCCAGCGCGGGCAGGTCCTCCTTGACCGGCTCCCTCAGCTCGATGGAGGCGAACCGCCAGCCGTCGCCGACGCCGCGGCCGTCGCGCACGATGGCCGCCGCCTGGCGGATCTCTTCTGCGGTCAGCGGGTCCAGTGGGTGCGTCACGGTTCGATTATCGCGCCCGGACGCGAGGTTCTCGCGTCCGGGCGCGCCGCTTCCGCGCGAAGAGTCAGCTGATGCCGAGCTTTTCCGCCGCCAGCTTGGTCCCCTCCACCCGGTTGGTGATCTTCTGCCAGGCGGTCTCGCGGGCGAAGTCGGGTGACCCGTGGCTGGGCTTCTCGTCGATGCTGAACGGGGAGAAGCCGCAGTCGTCGGTCGAGCCGAGCCGCTCGCCAGGGATGAAGTTGGCGGCCCGGATGAGGGCGTCGCGGACCTCCTCGGCGCTTTCCACCCGGGGGTTGAGCGGGTTGATCACGCCGATGTAGGCCATCTGGGCGACCCCGTCCGCGTCGTCGCGCAGGTGCTCGCCGATCATCTGGTACACCGGGTCCTTGTCCCGCTCGCTGGACAGCTGGATCAGGAAGTACCCGGCGTTGATGCCGAACATCGACGGCAGCAGGTCACTGTAGGGCACGTCGGCGCTGTGCACGGAGTCGCGGTCGCCGCCCGGGCAGGTGTGGATCCCGATCCTGGCCCGCTCCTGCGCCGTGAAGCGCTCCATGACCCGGTTGTTGAGCTCGATGAAGTGCGGCAGCATGTTCCGGCCGGTCCACGGGTTGCGCTGGTCGTTGCGGGTGGCGAGGCGCCCCTCGGTGAAGTCGACCGACACCCGCGCGGCCCCGGCCGCGAACGCCTGCCTGATGTCCTTCTCGCACTCGTTGACCAGGTCCGCCTCGAACTGCTGCTGCGAGTAGCCGGGGATCTCCTCGTCAAGCGGGTACAGCAGGGCCAGCATCGACGGCGCGATCACCGCCTGCTTCATCGGCTTGTGCGCCGCCGCGATGGACTTCTTCAGCGTGTCGGCGGCGTAGGTCTTGTAGTGGAACGGGCCGCCGGTGAGCCGCGGCAGCTGGCGCTTGTGACCGTCGGCGAAGATCGCGAAGTACTGCCCGCCGGTCCCGGCCAGGTGGTCGGCCAGTCCGGTGCCGGCCAGCGTGTCGGTGATCGCGTACGTCGCGAAGCTCGACCAGCGCTGCTCGCCGTCGGAGATGATCGGCGCGCCGGTCGCCTCCAGGTGCTCGATCGAGTCACGGACGGCCGTGTCCTGCTCGGTCTCCAGCTGGTCGCGGCTGATCTCCCCGGCGTCGTACTGCGCGTACGCCTGCTGGAGCCGGCCGGGACGCGGCAGCGAGCCGACGGGCTCGGTGGGAATTCCGGTTGCCGTCCTCGGGTCGTAGTCAGTCATGGCTCTTGGTTCTCCTTTAGATCGCACCACACCGTGCACTGAGAGAGACCGGACTGTCTCTTACCGTAAAGCGGAGCATAGGCTCGGGGCCGTAGGCGGTCAACGGATCCCCGGCACCGCGCACGGTAACTGGCCGACAGGCCAGGCGAAGGCGGCGGCCAGGCAGAGCGGCCCGCCGCTAAGACCTGACAACGTGGTCAGGTGGTGACAGAATCAGATCATGGCGCAGGCGGCGGATGCCTTCCGTCCGGATGTCCCGAGCACCGCGCGGATGTACGACTACTACCTCGGCGGTAAGGACAACTATCCCGCTGACCGGGCCGCGGCGGAGCGAATCATCGCGATGATGCCCGACGGGGTGGTGCGGACTTCCGCCGTACAGAACCGCGGGTTCCTGATGCGGGCGGTCCGGCACCTGACCGAGGACCTGGGCGTCAGGCAGTTCCTCGACATCGGCACCGGGCTGCCCACGATGAACAGCGTGCACCAGGTCGCGCAGGCGATCGCACCGGAAAGCCGGGTCGTCTACGTCGATCACGACCCGATCGTGCTCGCCCACTCCCGTAACCTGCTGCACGGCAACGACCGCGCCGCGGTCATCGGGAAGGACCTGCGCGACCCGTCCGGCATCCTCGCCGACCCCGAGCTGCGCGGGCTGCTTGACTTCAGCCAGCCGATCGCGGTGCTGCTGGTGGCCGTCTTGCATTTCATCGCCGACGAGGACGACCCGGTTGGCCTGGTCCGGGCGGTCATGGAGCCCATGGCGGCCGGCAGTTACCTGGTTGTCTCGCATTTCACCGCCGACAGCTACACGCAGGCCGACATCGCCGCGCAGGAGTACCAGAACGCCAACTCGACCCTGCACAGCAGGCGCCGCTCTCAGGTGGTCGGGTTCTTCGGCGGTTACCAGATGATCGGGCCCGGCTCCGTGGTCTGGACGCCGCAGTGGCGGCGGGAAGCCGACGGGCCGGCGGAAGACCCGGTGATCGCGACGAACCCGGGCCGCTCGCTGTTCTGGTGCGGAGTCGGGCGTAAAACCGTCGAAGGCCGGCCGGAAGGCCTGCCGGCGGCGGCCGAACGGGCGGACGGCCCGCAGCGTCCAGACGGCGCGCCCGCCCTGAGCGGGCCCGCGGTCACCTACCTGGGGGCGCCCACGGCGGTCGACCCCGACTCAGCCGCGGCCTACCCGTCACTGCGCCCGGACATCCCCAACGCGGCGCGGATGTACGACTACATGCTCGGCGGCAAGGACAACTACCCGGCTGACCGGGCGGCCGCGGAGCGGACCTTCACCGTGCTCGGCGAGGACGTGGTGCGCGGCACGGTGCGGCAGAACCGTCAGTTCCTCGGGCGGGCCGTCCGCTACCTGGCCCACGACGTGGGCATCAGGCAGTTCCTCGACATCGGCACCGGGCTGCCAACGATGAACAGCGTCCACGAGGTGACCCAGGCGATCGCACCCGACAGCCGGGTGGTCTACGTGGACAACGACCCGGTGGTGCTCGCGCACGCGCGGGACATGCTCAACGCGGTCGACGGCACCCTCATCACCAGTCACGACCTCCGCGACCCGGGCGCGATCCTCGCCGATCCCCGCATCCGCGGCGTGCTCGACTTCGGTCAGCCGATCGCCGTGCTGCTGGTCGCCATCCTGCATTTCATCGCCGACGAGGATGACCCCTGGGGGCTGGTGTACGCCCTGATGGCCGCCATGCCGCCGGGCAGCTGCCTGGTGATCTCGCATCTGACCCCGGACCATTACCGTGACGCGGAACAGGCAGCGGGCGTCTACGCGGAGACCGTCAACGGGCTGCACCTGCGCAGCCGCGCGGTAGTCGAGGCGCTCTTCTGCGGCCTGCCGCTGCTGGCGCCGGGCGAAGTCGTCTACGCGGCGGAGTGGTCCCCCGATCCCGACACTCCCCCGGCCACGGCACCGGGCGGCTCAGCGCTGTGGTGCGGCGTCGCCTTCAAGCCCTAGCCGGGATTTCAAGCGCTGCCGATGGTCCGGTTCCGCACCGGGCAGGTCACGACGGTAAGCGCGGGTCTGGCGGCCGTTCAGGCAAACCCCGACAACGTAAAAAAGGGGCCGACTCAGCTGAGTCGGCCCCTTTTGAAAGGTGTTCCGGCGGTGTCCTGCTCTCCCACGAGGCCTCCCTCGCAGTACCATCGGCGCTGAAAGGCTTAACTTCCGGGTTCGGAATGGGACCGGGTGTTTCCCTTTCGCTATGGCCGCCGGGAACTCTAT
>DASYAD010000397.1:0-47261 GCA_036501515.1 Trebonia sp.
GAGGTTGGCGAAGCTGGCGGGGAGGTTGATGATCTGCTCGCTGCTGGAAATCCAGGCGGTCGCCGCGGCCAGCAGTGAGCTGACGGCCAGGGTGGCGATGAACGAGGGGATCCGGGCGCGGGTGATCATCAGCCAGGAGAACAGCCCTACCCCCGCCCCGGCCAGCAGTGACAGGATGATCGCGGCCGGGATGGGCACGTTGCCGACTAGCAGGCGGGCGACCAGGATGGCTCCTAGCCCGACTTCGGCGCCGATCGCCAGGTCGATCACCCCGCACGCGGTCGGGACGACTAGTCCGACCGCGACCAGGCAGGTGACGGCCTGGTCAGACAGCAGTGACCGCCAGGTTCCGGCCGTGAGGAACGTGTCGGGGACCCAGAGCGCGAATACCACCATCATGAGTGCGAGCAGGTACAGGGCCGAGATATTGCGGAAGGCCACCGCCCGCCGCAGCCGCGCCGGCCACGACTCACCGGGCAGCGCGTCGACCGGCGCCTCCCCGGTCGCCTCACCGGAACTCGGGACGACGTTCACCGACTGCGTGTCCTGTTCCGCGCCGGCGTCACCGCCGTCCGTCTGGAGTGCCAGCTCGTCACGGACCAGGCGTTCCTCGGTCAGCGACGCGCGCGGGATCTCGCTGGCCACCCGGCCGTCGCGCAGCACAAGCACGCGGTCGCACAACGACACCAGTTCCTTGGTGTCAGAGGAGCACAGCAGCACGCCTGCCCCGTCGCGCCGGGCGGCCAGGATCAGTTCGTAGATGGCCGCCTTGGCGCCCACGTCGACACCCTGGGTGGGCTCGTCGAGCAGGAGCACCCGCGGCCGGACGCGGAGCCACTTGGCCAGCACGACCTTCTGCTGGTTGCCGCCGCTGAACAGCTTCAGCCGCTGCTCGGGACTGGGCGGGCGCAGCCCGACGGTCGACATCCACGAGCGGGTCTCCGCCCGCTCGGCCCGCCCGTCCAGGCGCCCCAGGGCCCGGCGCAGCGGGCGCATCAGCGGCAAGGTCAGGTTCTCCCTGACGCTCATCTCCATCACCGCACCGCCACGGCGGCGGTCGGCCGGCACGTAGGCCATCCCGCTCTCGATCGCCGCCACGGTGTCGTCGGGGATCAGTTCCTCCCCGCCGATCTCAACCCGGCCGCCTGAGCGGTACTGAGCTCCGAACAGCATCGGGCTGAGCTGCTCGCGGCCAGAACCCAGGATGCCGCCGACACCGACAATCTCACCCGCCCGCAAGCTCAGCGAGAAATCGCTGAGCTCAGGGCCGCTGATCCCGGTCACGGTGAGCACCGGCGCACCAGTCTCGTCCTGGCTCGTCGTGGTCAGGTCGGCGACCTCGTGGCCAGCGATCAGCGTCACCATCGCGTCGTGATCGAGCCGGCTGACGGGCTCCTCAGCGACCACCCGGCCGTCGCGCAGCACGACTACCCGGTCGGCGAGGGCAAGGACTTCGTCCAGCCGGTGAGAGATGAACACCACCCCGGCCCCCGACGACGCGACCCGCCGGATGGCCTCGAACAGCACCTGGACCTCATCGCCGTGCAGCGCCGTGGTCGGCTCGTCGAGGACCAGGACGTTGTCCGTGCGAGTCCAGCCATCCAGCGCGCGGGCGATCGCGACGATCGCCCGCTGCGCCGGCGACAACTTTCCCACCGGGACCGTCACATCGAAGCCGGCCCCGAACCGGGCGATAAGCCGTTGCGCGCGGCGCCGCTCCGCGGCCGCGCGGACGGGGGCGAACCCCCGCCCGCGCGCTACCTTGCCCAGCCCCAGGTTCTCCACCGTCGTCAGGATGTCGGCCAGGCCGAGATCCTGGTGGATGAAGTGCAGCTCCTCGCGAGCCGCGGGCCCAGCGACCAGCTGGCCCGCGGCGTCACGCATCTCGACGACCGCGCCGGGATCCGCCTGAACGACACCAGCAAGGATCTTGACCAGCGTCGACTTGCCCGAGCCGTTGTGCCCGAGCACCGCGACGACCTCACCTGGATGGACCTCGAGCGACACGTCGTCCAGGGCCTTCAGGCCCGGGAACGTCTTCGACATGCCCCCGATCCGCAGTAGCGGCGCCGCGGCGTCGGCGACTACGACGTGTGCCATAGTGTGGCGAACCGCTGGGCGAAGTCCGGGTACGCGGACCAGCCGACGTTCGGGTTGAAGGTGATGTCCTTCTGCGTGAGGAACTCCTCGGGCACGTCGCCGGCCTGCTCACTCGCGGTCGGCTGGCCACCCTCGATCAGCCGCGCCGCCGCGTCGACCGCCGTCCAGGTCGACACCGGGAAGTCGATGTCAAGCGCCGCCGTCAGCGCGCCGTCCTTGATGTCCTGCAGGTTGCCGGCCGTAGGCCCGAAGCCAACGGTCTTGACCGACGAAATGCCGGCCGCCTTGAGCGCCGCCGGCAAGCCCGCGGCCGCCGAGAGGCTGACGAACACCGCCACGTTCGTGTTCGGGTGCGCTTCCAGGTCGGTGACGACGGTGCTCGGCGCCGTCGTCCCGATGGTGGACACGTCGATGGGGACGACGCGCACCGTGCAGGCCGGGCAGTTCTTCGTCATCTGGGCCTGGAAGGCCGCCTGCACCGGGGCTGAGATGTCGAGGGCGGGCAGCGTGTAAATCACCGCGTTGGCTTTTGCCCCCTCGTTCGCGATCACCCAGTCCGCCAGGAGCGTTCCGTTCCGCTGACTCAGGTTCACGCCCAGGTAGTTGAACGTGATGCCGTACGGGGTCACGTCCTTGTCGACCTGGAGGGAGACGAGCTTCACGCCGGCGTTAGCCAGTGTCTTGAGCCCGCTGCCGAACAGGGCGGGGTCGATCGCGCCGAGAATCACCGCGTCCGGCTTCAGCGCCAGTGCGCTCGCCGCTGCGGCCTGCGCCGTCGTTGCCGTCGCGCCGGCGTTCACGACGGTCATCTTTCCGCCGATCGCCTTGACTGCCGCCTGCAGCAACCCGCCGACCTCGGCGCAGATGGGCGTGGAGCACTGCAGGTAGACGAACTTCTTGCCCGCCGGGAGCTTCGATGCCAGCGGGTCAGTCACCGGGAAGTCGCTCGACTTACCGATATAAGGCGCGAGTGCCACCTGCGCTGCCGTGACATTCGCTCCCTGCGCCGCCCCCGAGGAGCCTGTGTCTGACGGGGCGCTTGAGCCGGACGAGGAGCCCGAGGCCGACGTGGAACTGGAACTCGACGAGGAACTGCAGGCCGCGAGCGACACCACCGCTACCGCCGACAGGCACGCTGCTGCCATCATCCGGGAACGCCGGCTCGTGCGGGCCCCGCGCTGAGGCCCGGTGGGACCGGGCTCGCCGGACCCTCCGCGGGGGCCGCTGCCGCCCCGCATGTCATCGATCTTCGCGAGCATCTTTACTCTCCTGGGGTCTTTTGAAGGAACGATGTGACGCGGAGAACGGGATGTTGCTCCCCGGCCGGCCCAGGGCCTTCCGCTAGGTCCGGTACGCTGCCACGTGAACGAAATGAGCCGAACCAATAGGTCTTACCCTGCATTGAGTTGGCGGCCGTGTCAAGAAGAATCTTGTTGCCGCCCCGCTGCGGGCGCGAGTCAATCTTCAGGTATAACGGTTAGGTCTATTTTTGGCCAAAATGGGTGCCAGTGCAGTCTTGGCCAGCCGTCAGCGAGACCGGCGGCCAAACGGCCCCGGGTCTGGGTGTCGCCGGCCCGCGCGCTAATCCGGATAGGTCAGAGCTGAGAACGAGACCGGGCAGCGGCCGGGCTCAGCGTGGGTGGCGGTGCGCCTCGGCGACCCGCTGCGCGGCCGCGACGTCACCGGCCAGGATGGCGGCCACCAGCTCACTGTGGACCCGCAGGCGCTGCTCCATATAGGCGGCGTCGCGGGGCTGGGGGTTTACCAGTGACACCTGGTTAACGAACTCGTAGAGGCCGACGTAAGTGCCCCGCAGGACGGAGTTCGGGGAGATGGCCGCGATCCGGGTGTGCAGCTTCCAGTTGAGCGACACGAACTCGGTTACGTCGTCAAGGCTGCTCCCCATCGCGGTGATCAGCGACTTGAGCTCCCGTCCGTCCTTGGCCGTGCGGTGCTGCGCCGCGTGCACCGCGACGAGCGGCTCGAGCTGCTCGCGGACCTCGATGGCCCCGGCGACCGCCAGCGGCTCACCGTGCACCGTCAGGAGGGTGCGCCCGAGCCGTACCACCGGATCGGTCTGCGCGACGAACAAGCCACCGCCTGGACCAGGCCGGAGCACGATCCGCTGCCGTTCCTGCAGCAGCCGGATCGCCTCGTTGATCGTTGCCCGGGCGACGCCGGTCTCGTCGCGCAGGTCGGCCCGGGTGCCTATGTGGTCACCCGGTCGCAGGCCGCGCTGGTCGATCGCGCCCTCGACGTAGACGACGACATCCTCCGCGCGGCTTCGGTGGACAGGTAGCGCCATAGACAAAGCCTAATGGATAACCCCGATACTTGATCAGCTTTGGACTGCGCCGACTGGCCGGGGACGTCAGGAAACCGCGGGGACACCTTGACGAAACAGCTCACGGATCTGCATGATGTTCAGGCGTAATGGTTAGGATCATTTAGTGATCCGAGCGGGGCTCGCACGCACGAGCCGGCGGCGGGGCCCAGCCTGCCGCCCGACTGGTTACCGAGTCGCTGCCCGGCGCTGCGGCTGGCGCTCGCCGCCGCCGCGGTGCCGGCGGCCTGCACCCGGGCCATCACGCGGCAGGAAGGACCGTCGATGACCTCAACGCCGGCTAACGCGTTATGAGAGCACTACGAAGCAGGAAGGCGTTGCGATGAAGCTAGTCGGATACAGCACGGCGGAGGGCGGCGGTATTGGCCGGCTCTACGGCGAATCTAAGCTGGTGCCGCTCGGCGGAGTGGAGGAATTCTGGACCGATCCGGCCCAAGGCATTCTGCGGTCATCGGAGAACGTCCTTGACGTCAGCGAACTGAGCCTGGTGCCGCCTGTGCCGCCGGGGGCGCGCGTCCTGTGCGTCGGGCTGAACTATGCCGAGCACGTGGCCGAAGGTACGTTTCAGCGGCCGGCCTGCCCGGCTGTATTCGGCCGCTGGACGAGGTCGCTCACCGTCTCGGGCACGTCCGCGCCCGTCCCGGCCGGCGAGCAGGGGCTGGACTGGGAGGGGGAACTCGTCGCGGTCGTCGGCCAGACCTTGAAGAGCGTGTCGGCCCCGGACGCTCTTGGCGCCGTATTCGGCTACGCCACGTTCAACGACCTCACCGCCCGCCGCACCCAGCACAGCACGACTCAGTGGACAGTCGGCAAGAATGCCGACCAGAGCGGACCGATGAGCGAGATCGTCACCGCCGACGAAGTGGGTGACCCGGCCGACGGCCTGCGCATCGTCACCCGGGTTAACGACGAGATCGTGCAGGACGGGAACACCGCGGACATGATCTTCAGCGTCGGCGAGATCTTGTCGTACCTGAGTCAGACAATGACCCTCTACCCGGGGGACCTCGTCGTCACCGGCACTCCGAACGGTGTCGGTTACGCCCGTCGGCCGCCGCGCTTCCTCCACCCGGGAGACGAAGTCGCGGTGGAGATCGAACGCGTCGGATCCGTCCGCACGCCGATCGTCGCGGCAGCCGGGGTGTCGTCATGACGGCGCGGCTGCACCGGATCGCCGACGCTGTGGCGTTCCAGCCAGAAGGGCACACCGGGGTTTCCCCGGTCCGGCTGACAGGGACAGCTCCCGAGGAGCCCGTCAGCGTCGTGCTGTCCAGCTACGAACCAGGCGCGCACGCGGAACGGTCGCCGGTGGCCCAGGACACCGTCTACCTGGTTCTCACCGGGCGCTTGACGGTCAGCCTCGACGACGAGCAGATCGAACTCAGCCATCTTGACTCGCTGTTCCTGCCGGCGGGCTGCGTACGCGCGGTCGACAACCGGACGGACGGACCAGCCAGCATGCTCGTCATCCGGCCCAGTCAGTGACCGCTCCGTTTGCCCCGCTGGCCGCAGTCCTGGTCGTCGACCTGAGCCGGGCGCTCGCCGGCCCGCACGCGGCGATGCTGCTCGGCGACCTCGGCGCCCGCGTCATCAAGGTCGAGGCCCCGGGGACCGGCGACGACACGCGGGCGTGGGGGCCGCCGTTCATCCAGCCTGCGGCCGGCAACCGCGAGTCGACCTACTTTCTGAGCACCAACCGCAACAAGGACTCGATCAGCCTCGACCTCAAGGCCGAGGCCGACGTGGCCGCCCTGGCTGAGCTCATCCGGCGGGCCGACGTCCTGATCGAGAACTTCCGGCCCGGCGTCCTCGACCGGCTGGGCTTCACCGCCTGCCGTCTCGCGGAACTCAATCCCACGCTCGTGACCCTGTCCATCAGCGGCTTCGGTCACGACGGACCGGAATCAGGCCGAGCAGGGTACGACCAGATCGCCCAGGGCGAGGCCGGCCTGATGTCACTCACCGGTCCTGATCCTGACCATCCGCAGCGGGTCGGCGTTCCGATCGGCGACCTGACCGCGGGCATCTACGGTGCCTACGGCGTGCTGGCCGCACTGCGCGAACGGGACAGGACCGGCCGCGGGCAAGTGGTGCGAACCTCGCTGCTGGCGGCGCTCGTCGGCATCCACGCCTTCCAGGGCACCGCCTGGACCGTGGCCGGCGAGGTCGGGCGCGCACAGGGCAACCGGCACCCGTCGATTGCTCCCTACGGGGCGTTCCGCTGCGCCGACGGCATCGTCCAGATCGCCTGCGGCAACCAGACGATGTGGCGTCGGCTGTGCGCCCAGTTCGGCCTTGACCCCGATGATCCTGACTACGCCACCAATACCAGCCGCCTGGAAAACATCGGCGCGCTCACGGAGCAACTCGAGCGCTGCTTCGCCGGCCTCGACCGCGATGCCGTGCTGGCCCAGTTGACCAGTGCCGGCGTTCCGGCCGGCCGCATCCGCGGCATCGACGAGGTCTATGAGTGGGAGCAGACCCGCTCGCAGCGACTCACGGTGAACGTCGAGCACGCGTCACTGGGCACCCTCACAATCCCTGGTATGGCCGTGCGCACCTTCGAGGTATCCCCGGCCGGCGAGCTGACGGAGAGTACCCGATGCGAGCACGACGCTCCGCCCCTGCTCGACGCCGACGGTCCCGCCATCCGTAGCTGGCTGCGGTGAACGCCCTCCCGGCCGCCCAGGAAAGCGGTATCGGAGCGGTGATCATCGACGCACCCGGCGCCGAGCCGCGGCTGGGCTCGGTCGTGCTGCCGCCCCGGACGTCCGGCACTACCCTCGTGTCGGTGATCGCCGCGCCGGTGAATCCGCTGGACCTGGTCATCGCCTCCGGCACGTTCCACTCGGCCCGCCATGAAGCCCCCTACGTCCCAGGCAGCGAGTGCGTCGGCGTCGTGCTCGACTCCGGCCGCTACCCGCCCGGCTCCCTGGTCTACGCCGAGTGCCGCGCCTCGCCGGGCATCCCGGGTTCCTTTGCGACGCAGGTGCTCGTCGCCGACGAGGACGTGCTGCCGCTGCCAGACGGCCTCGACCCGGTGCTGGCGGCAGCCGTCGGCAACTCGGGCACCGCCGCGTTCATGCCGCTGGTTGAGGAGGCTGGGCTCCGCGCGGGGGAGACGGTGCTGGTGCTTGGCGCCACCGGCGCGGTCGGACAGCTCGCGGTCCAGGTGGCGCACCGCAGCGGAGCGGGCCGGGTGATCGGTGTCGCACGCGACCGGGAAGCGCTAGGGCGCTTGCCCGACCTCGGCGCTGATGCCGTTGTCCAGCTTCGGGCCGGCGAAGGCAGCGAGGAACTGGCGGCCAGGCTGCTGGCGGCGGGCGGGCTGGCCGACGTCGTCCTCGACGGCCTGTACGGGGTGCCGCTGGAGGCGGCGCTGCGGGTATGCGCGCCGCGGGCTCGGGTGGTCAACATCGGCAACCCGGCCGGGACTACCGCGGCGGTCCCGGCGGGGCTGCTTCGCGGCAAGCAGCTGACCCTGTCCGGCTTCGCCGGCCTGCACACCCCGCTGCGCGATAAGCGGGCGGCGCTAACGTGGCTGTGGACCCACCTTGCCTGCGGCGAGCTGCGGGTCGAGGTCCGCACCTTCCCGCTTGCGGAATTCGTCTCGGCCTGGCAGGCGCAGGCGGGCTCGCCGCACGCCAAGTGCGTCATCCTGCCGGGGAAAGCGACCGCATGACAACGCAGCCAAGGCCAGACACCGCGCCGCCGCCCCGGCCCGTGGTCGACTGCCTGGTGGTCGGCGGCGGCCCCGTCGGCCTGCTGACCGCCGTCTTCCTCGGCCAGGCAGGCTTGCAGGTGTCCGTCGTGGAACGCTGGCCGCAGCGGTACCCGCTGCCGCGCGCCTGCACCATCGACCATGAGGCGCTCCGCATTCTGCAGGCCGCCGGGCTCATGGCCGACCACGCCGACCTGTTCGAACCGTCCCAGGGTGAACGAGGCGGGTACGAGTTCCGCAACGGCGCGGGCGAGCTCCTGCAAACCATCGACTGGAACCGGGCCGCCGAGTCGGGCTGGGCGAATACCAACGGGTTTTACCAGCCCGACCTCGAGGCGGCCCTCGAAGACCTGGCGGTCGCGACGCCGGGCGTGACCGTCCACCGCGGGTGGACCTTCCGGACGCTGACCCAGGACCGCGAGGGGACGCGCGTCCGGGTGGTTCCCACGGAACTGCCGACCGAGGTCGTGCAGATCCGGTCGCGGTGGGTTGTCGGCGCCGACGGCGCCAACAGCTCCGTCCGGGCCCAGCTCGGCATCGAGGTCGGGGACTCGGGGTTCCAGGCCGACTGGCTGGTGGTCGACTACCAGCCGCTGGCCGAGGAGAAGTGGAGCGCCTTCGTCACCCAGTACTGCGACCCCGCCCAGCCGGCCACCGCGGTCAACAGCGGCCCTGGCCGGCGGCGGTTCGAGTTCATGCGCCGGGCGGACATGAGTGTCGAAGAGCTTGGCCGCGACAGCACCGCCTGGCGGCTGATGGCCCCCTGGGGGGTGACGCCGGAAACGGCCCGCCTTGAACGGCACGCCGTCTACACCTTCCGGGGCCGGTGGGCGCAGTCCTGGCGCACCGGGAACGTCTTCATCGCGGGTGACGCTGCCCACCTCATGCCTCCCTTCCTCGGGCAGGGGCTGTGCGCGGGCCTGCGGGACGCCCGGGCACTGACCTGGCGGCTGGGCATGCTTCACCACGGGCTGGCGACGCCGGCTGTGCTCGACACCTACGGGCCGGAACGCGCCGGGCACGTCCGGGAGATCATTGACGAGGCGGTAGCCGCCGGCCGCGTCATCTGCGAGCTCGACGTGTCCCGTGCCGCCGCGCGGGACGCCGCGATGAAGGAGCGGGCCCGCGATCCCGGTGCGGCCACGCGGGAGCCTCCGCACCCGCGCCTGGGCGAGCCGTCGCTGACGATCCCGGGCGGTGGCGCCGAGGGACGGCTGGCTCCGCAGGGGCGCGTCCTGGCCGACGGCCGGGCGGGCCTGTTCGACGACATCGTCGGCGGCGGCTGGCAGCTGGTCAGCGGCACCGGCGATCCCGCCGGGCTCCTGGGCGAGGAGGATGAGTCCTGGTTCCGGCAGATCGGCGGCGTGATCGCCGACGTGTCCGGTGCGGGCCCGGTCCGGGATCTCGACGGGGACTACCAGCGCTGGTTCGCCAGGCATGGTTGCGAGGCGTTTCTCGCCCGTCCTGACTTCTACGTGCTGGCGGCCGGCCGGCACGCCGACATTCCACGATTCGTCTCGTGGCTGCGCCGGGCACTCCAGCCAGCCCCGGCCACAGGAGCGTGGCGACAGAGTCAAGGAGGAACACCGCGATGACAACCCAGCACTCGCACCCAACCGGGGAGCTTCCGGAAGCGCATCGGCCGCGGCCCGGCGGCTCGTTCGACGCGACGGTGGTCACCTTCGCGGCGATGGGGTTCTTCGACAGCCTGACCGGCGACCAGCGGGCGCGGGTGGTGCTGCCGCAGACCGACCCAAGCCGGACGCACTGGAACTTCCTGCCCGAGTCGGGGCGGCACGGCCTCCCGCTCGGCGAGCTCGACCGCCGTCAGGAGGTGCTGGCGCACCGGCTGATCGCCGAGTCGATGTCGATCCCGGCTTACGCCCGGGTCGTGCAGGTGATGGCCAACGAGCACCTGCTCCGCGAGCTCAACCTGCCCGTGTTCGGGCACGTCGCGGCGACGTTCCGGGACGCCCGCGGCTACTTCCTCACGTTCTTCGGCCAGCCGCAGCCGGATACCACCTGGGGCTGGCGGCTGGTCGGCCACCACTTGTCGGTCAACGTCACCGTCGTCGACGGCGACCTGGTCAACATCACCCCGTTCCTGCTCGGGGCCGAGCCCGCCTGCTTCGGGCCTTTCCGGATCCTGGGCGAAGAAGAGGACGCCGCCTTCGTTCTGCTAAATAGCCTTACTGGCCCCCAGCAGCGGGAGGCGGTCATCCACCACAAGCCGCCCGCGGACTTCGTCACCCGCACGGTCGCGACCGTCGGCGAGGCTGAGTACCCCGCCTATCACGGCGTGGGACGTCGTGATGCGATGATCACCGACGAGGACCGCCAGGCCCTGGCCTACTTCCGCGCCCATCCCCGCGGCATCCGGGCTGGCGGTCTCTCGGCTACCCAGCGCGGGCACTTCGACGCGCTGCTGGCCCGGTTCGTCGAGCGCGCCCGCCCAGGTCTGATCGGCTTCGAGATGGACCGGATCGCGGCTGCGGGCGGCGCCGGGGAGCTGCACTTCGCCTGGGCGGGCGGGACGTCCATTGACCAGCCGCACTACTTCCGGATCCAGGGGCCGGCCACCCTGGTCGAGTTCGACAACGCCGAGGACAACGCCAACCACGTGCACAGCGTGTGGCGCGACCCGGGTAACGACTTCGGCGCCGACCTGCTGATCCAGCACCACCTCGAGCACGACCACACCAGCCGGTAGGAGATCCCCAGTGCTACTCGTGACGGCCGCCAATGGTAATCAGGGCAAGTTGCTGATCCCGCGGCTCCTGAGGGCGGGAGTCGCTTTTCGCGCCTGCGTCCGCTCCGGCGAATCGGCCCGGGCACTGCACGCGGCCGGCGTGGCCGACATCGTCGTCGGAGATCTATCCGATGCCGGGGTGCTCGGCAAGGCCATGCAGGGCGTGGAGCAGGTCTACTACATCGGGCCGGCCCTCCATCCCAAAGAACGGGACATGGGCTTCGCCGCCGTTGACGCCGCCCGCGCGGCCGGCGTGCGGCATTTCATCTTCAGCTCGGTGCTGCACGCGATCATTACTGATCTCGTGCAGCACGAGATCAAGCGCGACCTCGAGGAATACCTGATTTCGTCAGGGATGGAGTTCACGATTCTCCAGCCCGCGAACTACATGCTGCGCCATCGGCTCACGTCCGCCTTGACGAAGGGAGTATTCCTTCTTTCCTGGGCGCTCGATCGTTATCAGTCAATGGTGGACCTGGGTGACGTGACCGAGGTGGCCGCCGCCGTCCTGGCCGACAGCGGCCGGCACGCGGGCGCCACTTATGAACTGGTCGCGCCGGGCCGCTATACGGCGCATGACATCGCCGCGGCGATATCCGGGGTGACCGGTCGGGAGATCGTGGCCGAGCGAATCGACTCGGAGGTGTTTCTCAAGGCGTCCCTCGGAGTCGAGAGCCTAGCTGAGGTTCCGTACCAGGCCCGGGTGTCGGGTGCGATCAGCAAGCGGTACAGCAGTCATGACTTCATCGGAAACCCCAATGTGCTTACCTGGCTGCTCGGCCGGACCCCGACGACATTTGAGCAGTTCGTCCAGCGTGAATTCGACGCTTTTAAGGCTTCATGGGAACAAGACCATCGAGGACCAGTTCCATGCCAGTGACGTCACGTAAGAACTCAGCCCCGGTGCGCAAGGTCGCAGTGGTTACCGGCGGCGCTCGCGGCATCGGACGCGCCTGCGCGGTAGGCCTGGCTGAGGACGGCTATGACGTTGCAATCGCCGACTTGATAGAGCCGATTGACACGGCCGGCGCGGTCCGCGCGGCCGGCGTCCGCGCGCTGCCGATCGTATGCGACGCGGCGGTGCCGAGCGATATTACTCAGGCGATCGATGCCGTAGAAGACGAGTTTGGTCGCTGCGATGTATTGGTCAATAACGCCGGCATCTTTCCGCGCGTGATGTTCAATGAACTCGACCTCGACCTCTGGCGTCGGGTTCTCGACGTTAACCTCACCTCCGCATTTCTCCTCTGCAAGGCGGTCGTTCCTGGTATGACCGATCGCGGGTTCGGCCGCATTATCAACTTCACGTCGAATACGATCGGACTCCCCGTCGAGGGTATGACGCACTACATTACGAGCAAGGCGGCCGTCCTTGGATTTACCCGCGCGCTTGCGTCCGACGTCGGAAGGCATGGCATCACAGTCAACTGCGTGGCGCCAGGGGCCACTCCCACCGAAGGCATGCTCGCAGGCCATGAGACGCCGGCCGCCAGCGAGCAGCGCGCGTAACTGTTCACCCAGATGGCCGAGCGGCAGGCGGTCAAGCGGGGCAGTCAGCCAACCGACGCCGCCAACGCGGTCGTGTGGTTCGCCTCAGATGAGCAGCCTTCGTGACCGCGCAGACCCTGGTCGCAGACGGCGGACTGGTGCGTCTGTAACGAACGCTTAAAGCCGTTTTCCTGCGCCGGGCAGCGGCGCCGGCCGGTCACTTTGCCGCCTGGGAACAGCCCAGGGCCTACGCTCGGCCTACGCTGACGACCTGCGCCGCGCCGGGCGACTTGGCGGGCGAAGCGGTCAGATATAACGGACCGGCCACCCTTGGCTAATCGCGCGCAGTTCCGCGTGGTCCACCACTGACTGCCTGGCTTGCCGGTACTGGACGGCCACGCCGCGCGCCTTCACTCCGGCGACCAAGTCGTCGGCGCCCGGGAGAGGCAAGACGCACAGCGGCCCGCCGCCCCCGGCGGCAATGGCCGCGCAGTTGGCTAGTAGCCGCCGCCACGGCGGGCCCCACACCCCGACAACGCGGGTTACCCCGAGTCCGGCCGCGGCGGCCCAGCCGCTGGCCGCGTCGAGCAGTTCGCCGACCATGCGCTCATCGATCTCGGCGCCGCCGTGGATCACGGTGAACGTCTCGGCCGAGACCGTGCGCGGTGCCAGGTTCACCAGAAGTCCTATCGCGTGGCTCGGCCTGACCGGGCGGGTCCTAGGTGACCTTCTTGGCCGCGGCCGTCGCGAAGCGGTCCAGGGTGGTGATCCCAGCGAACTGATGCGGTTGAATTCCCGCCATCAGGCGCCCGTAGTTTTCCGAAAGAGCCTCGAGGTTGAGCGCGCCGTGCAGGGTGATGACGCGCGCGTCTCGCCAGGCTCGCTGAATTGGCTCGCTCTCCATGATCGCGGTCGACCCGGAGTTGCGCTGGAGCAGCTCGATCGCCTCCGCGCACCATTTAGCCCCGTACGCGGTTTCCATGAGCACCCGGGCGCTGAACTGCTGCATGTACTCAGGATCAGCCGGGGTCCCGGCGGCGGCGAGTGCGCCAAGCTCATCGGTTTCCTCGGCGTTGGCGCGGGCCATCAACGTTGCCGACTGAATCTTGGAGTGAACTTCGGCCAGCATCAGATGGGTGAGGGGCGCTTCCAGCTGATTCTTGTACGTGGTGCCGCGGATGGGCCGGCCTGCCGAGCGCTCAAGGAAGCGGTCCAGGGCGCCCTGGGCGATGCCAATCGACATCCCCGCCATGAGGCTGAACGCCCAGCCGAGCGATGGTGTCTTCCAGAGCGATCCCTTGAGGCCGTTGTCGAGCGCCCCGCCGACGATGTCACGGAAATCGACGCCGCGATAATCGGGCACGAAGAGCTCGTCGCCCGCGAGCGTGACGGAGACACTGCCCGTACCGCGCATGCCGGCGACATGCCAGTCATCGAGGTACCGGAGCTCATCGCGAGGAGCCTGAACGCCTACGAGGTAGGGCTTGTCCTCCTCGTCGCGGGCAATACACCCGAGGTTGGTGAACGGTGCCCACAGTGAGCCGCTGCCAAAGGTCCACGGACCACCGGAAATGATCCAGCCGTCCTCGACGCGTTTTGCGCGACCGCGGGACGCTGGAAAGTGGCTAGAGCCGGCGACCCGCGGCCCGACCCACTGGGGGCCGTACACCTCTTCAACGACGCGAGCGCCAGAACCGGCGGGAATCCAGTTGGTTGAGGCTCCCACCCACACGGTCCAGCCGCACGAGCCGTCCCATTTGGAGACCTCGGACACGACGTCCAGTTGCTGCCGAACCGGCAGCTCGTCACCGCCGAACTCAGCCGGGCTACCGATATCAAAAGCTCCGGCGGCAGCCAGGTCGGTGATCGTCTCGTCAGAAAGACGGCCCGCGCTCTCGGCCGCGAGCGCGCGCTCCCGCAAAGTCGGCCCAAGCTTGTTGACTTGCTCAAGGATCGCCGCGAGCCTCTCGGACGTGTCCTGAATCCCAGCCGTCATCGGTCTCTCCAGTGTCGTTCAGCCAGATCAACGGAACGGGCCGCAGCCGCTCCGCGCGGTGTGCGCGGCGTCTAAATAGACCGAACCATTAGGTCTAACATTGCATTGCGGCGGCTGGCGTGTCAAGGACCCGCGCCGGGCGCCCGGGCGCCTGGCCTCTCCGCCCGCTGCCGCTGATGAACCGCTCCGCAGTGACGGTACGACCAAGGACGGGAAAAATCAACGGCGTTGAGATACTCGGGTTAGATTGGTAGGGTGAGGAGGTGGCGTTGGACAAGGGCGGTGCTATCGCGCGGCCTCGGCGCGGGCGCAGGCCCGGTGCGAGCGGAACCCGTCAGGCGATCCTCGATGCGGCGCGCGCTCGCTTCGCCAAGGACGGCTACGCGCTCACCACCATTCGGGGAATCGCGGCCGACGCCGGCGTCGACGCGGCGCTGGTGATGCAGTTCTTCGGCTCGAAGGACGAGCTGTTCGCGACCGTGATGTCCATCACCCCGCACGCGGTGGCGCGAATCACCGCGGCATTCGACGGGCCGCTGGACTCCCTCGGCGAACGTCTCACCCGCGCCTACCTGGACGTGTGGGAGGGGGATCCGGAGGACAGCGAGTCACTGCTAGCCGTGCTGCGCAGGGCGGTCGCCAGCGAGCAGGCAGCGGCCCAGCTCCGGGACCTCGTTCAGGTGCGGCTGACGGCGAGCATCAGCCCGCGGCTTGCTGATGACCCCGGCATGCTCGCGCGCCTCGCGGTCGCCTCGTCGATGCTGATCGGCGTCATCGTCGGCCGGCGCATCATCCGGATACCGTCTCTGGCCAGCGAAGGATCCGAAGCCTTGATCGCGCGCCTCGCCCCCGCGGTACAGGTGATCCTGACACCAGGAAAGCCGGCATGAGGCGGGCGGCCGCCACCGCGATGACCAGGACGAACGCGGTCGGGGCGGGCCACGCGAGTGCGACTGCCGGCCAGCATCCCGATCACCGCTAGCAGCAGGTGCCCGAGGACCGGCCCTGGACCGGGTCAGGTTGCTGACTTTACTGTCCCGCGGGCGAGTTCACGGCGGGTGGTCAGGGTGTCAGGATGGCGAGGACCCATGACCCGCTCTCGGACGGGCACCAGCTCAACGTACTGGTCGCGGGCCCTGGCCGCGTCACCCGCTTCACCAGTCAAGTTGGCAAGCTGTGGCGGGCGGCCAGGGTGTCGGGGTGCCCGGGCCCGTAGGCATCGTCTGCCATGTGCGCGTCGGTGATCAGCTGGAACAGGTCGCCCGAGGCCGTGTAACTGGCGCTTGACCCGAGATAACTCGCGATCCGTGCACCGATGCCACCGGATTCCCGGTGTCCCGTACTCCAAGCTGCGCGGCCAGCACGGCGAACTCCGCTGCCAGTACTGCCGGGTCCTCCGCCGGGAACTGCCAGCACACACCCACCTCGGCTAGGCGCCGGTGCGCGAACTCCACCGCCACGCTGGACTTGCCTGCCCCGCCTAGCCCGCAGAGCACCGCCATCCGCGGCCCCGCCTGGCCGAACCCGCCCGCCAGCCGGGCATCCAGCTCCGCGAGCAGGCTCGCCCTGCCTGCCATGAATTCCGGCCGGGGTGCCAGCCGTGCCGGGAAGACGGCCGCGTCACCAGCCTGGTGCGTATTGGCCAGCTTCCGCAACCAGCGCTCCACCAGCTGCCCAAGTGCGACACGAACACCCGCCACCGCGTTCCCGCACGAAGAGCGTCTCCGCCGTCCACGCAACCCACTCCGCATCCCAGCCCCAGCCGCCGCCAACACCCAGATTAAACGCCGCTGATTCAACCCGCCACGATGTGCTCTGCCGGCGGGCGGCCCGGGCTCTCCGAGTCCGCGGAAGCCCAGGCCAGCTTCGCCGGGAAAGCCAGCGCAGGTAGCCGTTCCGCGACGGCAGCCGACCGCGACGGATCGGGCCAGCAGTGCTTACGATTGCGCCATGCAGTTCCACCTGAACGGATTCCGGGCCGGCGACCCCGAGGTGATGCCGGCCAGCGTCGATGCGGGTACGCCTGCCGGACCGCCGGACACGGTCGACGTCCTCGTGGTCGGCTGCGGGCCTGCCGGGCTGGTGCTCGCCGCCCAGCTGGCGGCGTTCCCCGAGATCAAGACCCGGATCGTCGAGCGCAAGGCGGGACCGCTCGAGCTCGGTCAGGCGGACGGTGTCGCCTGCCGCACGGTGGAGATGTTCGACGCGTTCGGGCTCAGCGGCCGGCTGCTGCGCGAGGCCTACTGGGTGAACGAGACGGTGTTCTGGGGTCCTGACGAGACGGACCGCTCGCGGATCGTCCGCACGGGCCGGATCCAGGACGTCGAGGACGACCTGTCCGAGTTCCCGCATCTCATACTCAACCAGGCCAGGATCCACCAGTACCTGCTCGACAAGATGCGCGACTCGGCCGGCCGGCTGGTACCCGACTACGGCCTCGAGGTCGTGGACGTGGCCGTGGGGGAGGGGGAGTACCCGGTCCTGGTCACGCTCGCCCGCGCCGCCGCGGACGACGGCGGCGATCTCGCCCACGTGCGGGCGCGCTACGTCGTCGGCTGCGACGGCGCACGCAGCCGGGTGCGCGAGGCGACCGGGCAGAAACTCGACGGCGACTCGGCGAATCAGGCCTGGGGCGTGATGGACGTCCTCGCGGTGACCGACTTCCCTGACATCCGGTTCAAGGCCGCGATCAAGTCGACCAGCGGCAACATCATCATCCTGCCGCGGGAGGGCGGCTACCTGGTCCGCTACTACATCGAGCTCGACGAGCTCGCGTCAGGCGAGCGGGTCGGGTCCCGTGACATCACGCTCGACTCGCTGGTCGAGACGGCCCGGCGCATCATCAGCCCGTACACGATCGACGTCCGCGAGGTCGCGTGGTGGTCGGTGTACGAGATCGGCCAGCGGCTGGCGGCCCGGTTCGACGACGCCGGGCCTGGCTCCGGCCGGGAGCCGCGGGTGTTCATCGCCGGCGACGCCTGCCACACCCATTCCCCCAAGGCGGGGCAGGGCATGAACGTGTCGATGCAGGACGCCTTCAACCTCGGCTGGAAGCTCGGCGCGGTGCTCCTCGGACGCAGCGGGCCCGAGCTCCTGCGCACGTACTCCTACGAGCGCCAGGCGGTGGCCAAGGACCTGATCGACTTCGACCGGGAGTGGGCGCGGATGATGAGCGCGCCGCCGAAGAACACCGGCGACCCGGCAGGCGAGGGCATTGACCCCGAGGAGTTCCGCCGGCGCTTCGCCGCCAGCGGCCGCTACACCGCGGGCGTGGCGACGCGGTACACCCTGTCGACGATCACCGGCTCGGCGGCGAGCCAGCATCTCGCCGCCGGCCTGCCCGTCGGCGAGCGCTTCCACTCGGCCCCGGTCATCCGGCTGGCGGACGGACGGCCGATGCAACTGGGACACGCGGCGGAGGCGGACGGCCGGTGGCGGGTCTACGTGTTCTCCGACGCGGCCGGGCTGCGAAGCGCATCGCGGGCGGTCCGGGCGCTTGAGTACCTGGCCGGCGACCAGGACTCGCCGGTAGTCCGCTGCACGCCCGCGGGCGCGGACATCGACGCGGTGATCGATGTCCGGGTGGTGATCTGCGCGGACCACCGTGAAGTGGGCCTCGAGACACTGCCGCCGCTGGCGCTGCCGCGCAAGGGGCCACTCGGCCTGATCGACTACGAAAAAGCCTTCTGCGCCGACCAGGACCCAGGCCGTGACATCTACGCGCTGCGCGGTATCGACCGCTCAGCGGGGTGCCTGGTGGTGGTACGTCCCGACCAGTACACGGCGAACGTGCTGCCGCTCGACGCGCTCGAGGACGTCGCGGGATTCTTCAGTGCCGTCCTGCTGCCCGCCCGCGACGCGGCGGTCATCAGGACAGGGTGACCTTAAGGCGCCGGCTCCTCGACGGCGACGAGGACGTCTTCGCCCTCGATCGTTACGGTGTAGACGGGCACCCACTTGGTGGCCGGCGGGCCGAGCGGCTGGCCGGTACGGAGGTCAAAACGCGAACCGTGCAGCCAGCACTCGATCGCGCAGTCCTCGACTCCGCCCTCGGACAGCGGCACCGAGGCATGGGAGCACACGTCGCGGATCGCGAACACCGAATCCTGCGCGGCGACGATCGCCACCGGCTCGCCCTCCACCTCCGCGGTGAGCACCTTGCCTTCGTCAAGGTCAAAGATGGAACAAACGCGGTGGAAACCGCTCATGCCGACCCTCCGGAGCTCAGTTCTTCCTCGCGAGCGGCCAGCTCGGGCGTTGCCGCAGGCGCGCACCGCCGCGGCCCCTTACTTCGCTGAGGCCGCAGGACATGAGGTAGGTTAGCCGGTCCGCCGCCGCGGCCGGGTTTCAACCGGTGCTGTCGGCGGCGGGGCCCGTCAGCGCGAGCAAGCAGGGCCGCAGCAGGCTGATGACATCGGCCGGGTCGGCGCTGGCGAGCCGGCCGGACTCGAGCAGGTGGCGGGAAACCGTGATCCCCAGGGTGATGGCGCTGATGAGCGCGGCCCGCAGGTCCGCGTCCTCGGCGGGGATCGCCTGGGCGATCTGCGCCTCGTAGCGGCCGATGCCCGCGCTGGCGGCGCTGGCCGCCTCGGGATTGGTCAGCATCGAGCGCAACAGGGCCAGCGACGCCGCCGGCGCGCTGGCGAGCCGGTCGGCGAGTCCGGCCAGGATCTGCTCCGCGGCCTCGGCCGGCGTCCCGCTGACCTCAGGCACGGGCGCGGTTTCGATCACCCGCCTGTACAGCTCCTGCTTGGCGCCGAAGTAGTGCATGACCAGGCCGGCGTCGACCCCCGCGGCCGCGGCCACGCCCCGGATCGTGGTCCGGTCGTACCCGGCGGTGAGGAAGATGCCGGCCGCTGACTCGAGGATGCGGGCTTCGGTGCGGCGCCGCTGCTCGGCGCGCGAACTAGGCCGTGGACTGGTCATCCGTTCATTCTACGGGTGTTGACTAGACGGGTAATTCGTTCTACGCTTGTTCAATGAACACACGTTGAACGAATTCGACTGACGAGGGAGACGCCCATGCCGTCCGCCACTGCCGCTGACGTTCTTGCCCAGCGCCGCCGCCTGCTGCTGAGCGGGGACACCGACGGTTTCGCCGACCTGTTCACACCCGACGCGGTGCTGGAATTCGCCTTCCACGGGACGCCGGGCACGCCCGTGCGCATCGAGGGCCGCGAGGCTATTCGCGAGTACTCCCGCCAGATCATGCGGTCGCCGTTGCGCCTGGAGGAGCTCGAAGTGGTGGAGCTCCACCAGACCCGCGACCCGGACCTGGCGATCGTGGAGGTGCGGTCAAAGGCGACCCTGACCACGACCGGCCGGTCGCTCGCGGTCACGTCCATCCAGATCCTGCGGTTCCGCGACGGGCAGATCACGCTGTTCCGCGATTTCGCCGACCCCCGCGCCTTCGCGGAGATCACCGCAGAACCGGGTGGGTAACAGGTCGTAGAAGCGCGGTGCGGGCCCCGGCTCGTCGTCGCCGCTGGCGGCGGTGAAGGTGCCCCGCGCCTGGTCGTGGAGCTCGGCGGCATGGGACTGGCCCCAGCCCGTCGTCCGTGCGTAGACCAGGCGCGGTTCACCGCCCGGCAGTCCGCCGGGAGCCGCTACCACGCGACCGTCCCCTCGTCGCTGAGGAAGGCGCCCGACGGGCCGTCGTCGCCGAGCAGGGCCATCGCCACCGCGATCCGGGCGCCGTCGGCAGCCGGCTTGGGACCCGCGTAGCCGGTCATGCCGGTGGCGCAGTAGCCCGGCGCGACGCAGTTGACCTTGCCGCCGAGCGGGGCCAGCTGTTTGGCGAAGGCCACGGTCACGGCGTTGACGGCGGCTTTCGAGGCGAAGTAGGCCATGGGCTCGGGCAGCGGGGAATCCCGCACCACCGCTTCCGCGATCGACCCGCGTCGTGAGGACAAGTTCACCACCCGCGGTGCGGCCGACCGGGCGAGCAGCGGCAGCATCGCCCGGGTGACCGCGATCAGCCCGATCACGTTCGTCTCGAAGGTGGCACGGACCAGGTCAAGCGCCGGTGCGTCGGGGCCGTCCAGGTCGTAGGCGACGCCGGCGTTGTTCACGAGCACGTCGAGACGGCCGAACTCACCCTCGATCCGCTTCGCCGCCCGCTCGACCGATCCCTCGTCGGTGACGTCGAGCGGAAGCGCGGTCGCCGTCAGGCCCTCGCCGCGCAGCGCCGCGGCGGCCCGTTCGCCGCGCTCTGGGGAGCGGGCGCCCGCCAGCACGGTCAGCCCGTGCGTGGCGAGTTGCCGGGCAATCTCGAACCCGATGCCCTTGTTGGCTCCGGTGACCAGCGCGACTCGGTCCTGGCCATCTCGAGGCATTGGCGCTCCTGTCCATGATCGCACAGCGAACATATGGTCATTTTTAAACACGAGTCTTGTGATGGCTTTGCCGCCTGTCAAGCCCGCTCGCTAGCTCTGGACGTACTGGTGCCTGGTATGTCAGGCTAGGAATCGGTAGATTGAACAGAAGTTCGCTAAGCGAACGCAGCAAAACGTGACCGTGAGAAGTTGGGGTAGATGCGGTACTCGACGCTTGGACGCACCGGGCTGACCGTCTCGGCTGTCGGTTTCGGCTGCGGGTCGACCGCGGCGCTGTTCACCGACCGCTCGCCGGATGAGCAGTACCTGGCGGCCACGACCGCGCTTGACGGCGGGATCAACTTCTTCGACACCGCCTACCGCTACGCCGCGGGGAAGTCGGAGGAGGCGCTCGGGGCGACGCTCGCCCGGCTTGGCCAGCCCGACATCGTCCTCGCGACGAAGCTGCGGGTCGACCGGGAGGACTTCGCCAACGTCCGCGCGTCGGTCCGCGCCCAGGCCGTGGCCAGCCTCCGGCGCCTCGGCCGGGAGCACGTCGATCTCATCCAGCTGCACAACACCGTGTCATCCGGCGACGTCCCCGAGCCGGAGTACTACGGGCCGCTGTCCGTCGGCGACCTCTTCGAGCGCGGCGTGGTCGCCGCACTGGAAGACCTCAGGCGCGACGGTCTCGCCCGCGCCGTCGGCTTCTCCGGCATCGGCGAGCCCGCCGCCGTGGCAAAGGTGCTTGAGTCCGGGGCGTTCGACACCGTGCAGGTCTACGTGAACCTCCTCAACCCGAGCGCCGCGATGCGGGTGCCGCCCGGGTTCCGCTACATCGACTACGCGCGGGTGATCGACCTGGCGGCCGCCCGCGGTACCGGCGTGATCGGCATCCGGGTCCTGGCCGGCGGCGCGCTGAGCGAGACGGGGCTGCGGGCGCCGGGCACCGCCAGCTGGGGCCGCCGCGCCTGGGCCGAGCTGGTGGGCGATCACGACCGGGCGGAACGGCTGCTCGGCCTGCGGCGCGACGGTGAAGACCTGACCGCGGCGGCGATCAGGTTCGCGCTCGCGCAGCCGCGGATCGACACGTCGCTCGTGGGCTTCTGGTCCGCGTCCGACGTGACCGCGGCGCTCGCGGTGGAGGCGGCCGGACCGTCGTTCAGCGACGAGGAGCTGCATCAGCTGCGCTCCACGCTGGAGATCTCCTAGGAAAGGACGGGCATATGCTCTCGCGCGAAGAAAACGAAAGGCTCTGCCGGGTCGGCGCGGGCACGCCGATGGGCGAGCTGATCCGCCGGTACTGGTTCCCCGCGATGCTGTCGAGCGACCTGCCCGAGCCTGGCGGTGCGCCCAAGGGGCTGCGGCTGCTGGGGGAGGACCTGGTCATCTTCCGCGAGGACAGCGGCCGGATCGGGCTGCTGGACGGCCGCTGCCCGCACCGGCGCGTCCGCCTCACCCTGGCCCGCAACGAGGGCTGCGGGCTGCGCTGCGTCTATCACGGCTGGATGATGAACGCCGACGGCGCGGTCATCGACACCCCGGCCGAGCCGGAGATCAGCCGCTTCAGCCGCAACGTGCGCACGGTCGCCTACCCGGTCCGCGACGCCGGCGGCCTGATCTGGACCTATATGGGGCCGTCGGCCGAATGCCCGCCGTTCCCCGAGTTCGAGTGGACCGGGCTGCCGCTCAGCCACCTGGTGCTCGCGCAGATCACCGCCCGGGCGAACTTCGTCCAGGTGCTCGAAGGCACGATCGACTCGAGCCACGTCGCGGTGCTGCACGCGGACAACGTGGCCGGCAGCAGCCGCAAAGATATCGATACGAAGACTCCGCTCGACGAACGCCGCCGTTCGGTACGGCCCTCTACGGACCCCCGGCCCAAGATCGAGGTCGAGGAGACCGGCTACGGGTTCCACTACGCGGCCCTGCACCGGCCCCTCGAGGGCGGCGACGGCCGCTGGTGGGCGCGGGTGACGCAGTTCGTCGCGCCGTTCTACTCCTTCATCCCGGGCGAGATCAGCACCGCGTTCGTGCCGGTCGACGACTACCACTCCATCTTCTTCGCCGTGTCCTACAACCGGGAAGCCCCGGTCAGCGCGGAAACGCGGCGCGAACGGGAAGAGCACTTCGGCGTGCGGCTGGGCATCGACCTGGACAGCGACTACACGATGCTCGGACGGACCGAGGAAAACAACTGGGGCCAGGACCGCGCGGCGATGGACCGCGGCGACAGCTTCAGCGGGCTGGCGGGCGTGTCGCTGGAAGACGTGGCCGTTCAGGAATCGCAGGGCCGGATCGCCGACCGCTCACGGGAGAACCTCGGCGCCCAGGACATCGCCATCACCACCATGCGCCGCCTGCTGCTCGACGGCGCCGCCCGCGTCGCCGCCACCCAGCGCCCGCTCTCCGACCCCAAGACGATCGACTACCGCACCGTCCGCGCGGTCATGGGCATGCTGGAACCGGCCGGCCGCTGGCAGGACATGGACCGCGCCCAGCCAGTTCGGGGGCGATAAGCATCGCGGCGGTGACGAATTGAGTGGATCTCGACCTGGCCCTCCGAAGCCGGCGCCGACCATCACCACGCGAGGGCGCGTGCCAGCCCCCGTGACGCTTCCGCCCCATCTCCGCAACCTCCGCGCAGCGCCCGCACCTGCCGCCGTGAAGGTGTAGACCACTGGTCCGTCCGCGAGGGCCCGGTCGAACGGTAAGCATTCCGTAACAGAGGGTGCAACGGCGGGATATTGCGGCTATTGTCAGCCGTCAGGCTGGCTGGCGTCGAGGAGATTCGCGGTATGAGCGTCGGAGCGGTTACCGGGAAGATCCCCGTCCAGCGGGCCCAGCTGGACACCAGCGACATGGACGAGATGGCCGCCCTGATCAACCGGCAGTACGTCGAGCACAAGGCCTGGTTCCGGTGTGCCGCGCCTTCCCTGGTCGACGCGGGAATCCGGTCGGCCGTCGCGGGACCCGTCGAGGCGGGAGTGGCCCGGTACCGCGGCTTCGAGTACTACGCGCAGTGCAACGGTCCCGAGGACTACCTGGTGCTCGTCGTCCTGAACGGCGAGGGCACGTTCATCCGCAGCCGGGAGCAGCTGCACTTCGTCCGCGGCGACGTCATTCTGCTGCCTACCGGCGAGCAGTTCAGAGCGGACCTGCGGGACTTCGCGTACTCGCTCGTCCGGATCCCGCGGTACTTCCTGACGGCGTACGCCGCGGAGCAGGTCGGTCAGGCCGAACAGCCCGTCCGCATCGAGTCCATCGCTCCGCGGCAGCGGGGCGCGGGCGCGCGGTGGGCCAGGGCCGCCTCGTTCATCTGCGCGCAGCTGCTAGACGACCAGGACGCGGAGATCAGCCCGATCCTCGCGCAGGAGATGGCAAGGACGGCCGTGGCGACGGTCCTTGAGGTCTTCCCGTGCGCGGCGATGACCCCGGCCTACACGCCCAGCCCAGCCTGGGCTCCCCCGGCGACGGTACGTCGTGCCACCGCCTTCATCCACGCGCAGGCCGGGCGGGCCGTGTCGGTCATCGAGATCGCAGAAAGCGCCGGGGTGACGCCCCGTGCGCTGCAGTACGCGTTCCGCCGCCACCACGACATGACCGTCACCGACTACCTGCGCAAGGTGCGCCTGGAGCAGGCGCACCTTGAGCTGCAGGACGGCGACCCCGCCGCCGGCGCGTCGGTCGCGGCCACCGCCCGCCGCTGGGGCTGGGCCAGCCCCGGCAGCTTCGCCTCGGCCTACCGCAGGCAGTACGGGGTAACTCCCAGCCGCACGCTCCGCACCTGAGGAAAGGTGCTCAGCCGGTACCGCGCAACGTGGTCAGGGCATCGCGGAGCACGGCGTGCGGCGCTTCGCCCAGTGAGCCCGCGTAGGCCTCAAGGAGCTTCGCGGCCACGTCGGCCAGCCCGAGGGCGGCTAGGGTGACCGTGCCCGCGCCGCGCTCGACGGTCATCTCGGCCAGCAGTGCCATCACCATGTCCTGCGGGCGGTCGTCCCCTTGGCGCCTGGTCTCGATGAGTGCCGCCGCCAGCAGCCAGCTGAGCTCCTCGTCGTCTCCGTCGGCGGCGACTGTTTTCTCCTGACTGCCGGTGCTGGGCGGTTCGGGACTCAAAGGGACGGTTGTGGTCATGTCCTATTGCTGCCCGATAGCGTAATGTCAGTCAAACCCCCGCGCAGGCCGCTTCGCCTGCGCCGAAGTGGCTTCGCGCACAGGCAAGCCAGCCCGCCGGGACCGCTCATGCGTACCCGCGCCCCGGTCACCCCAGCCGCCTGGTCTTGCCAGTCATCAGTCCGAGATAATCATCAGCCCGAACGGGGGCGGCTGACACCCTCAGCCGATCACCATGATGAGGTCGCCGCCGTCTACCTGCGCGGTGCCCGCCAGGGCAATGCGGGTGACCGTGCCGGCCACGGGCGTGGTGATGGAGGCCTCCATCTTCATCGCCTCGATCTTGGCGACCGTGTCGCCGGCCGCGACCTGCGCGCCCACCGCGACCACCGGAGTAACACTTCCTCCGAACGGAGCCGCGACGTTGCCGGGCACCGACGGGTCCGCCTTCTCGGCGGCGGGCGCGTCGGGCTCGATCGAGCGGTCGCGGACGGGGATCGGCCGGAGCTGGCCGTTGATCGTGCACATGACGGTGCGGATGCCGCGCGCGTCGGGCTCGCCCACCGACTGCAGGGAAAAGAGCAGGGTCTTGCCCTCTTCGAGGGTGACGCCGTGCTCGGTGCCCGGCTGGAGCCCGTAGAGGTACTCGGCGGTGCCGAGGACCGACACGTCGCCGTAGGTCGCACGGGACTCCTCGAACGCCCGGGTCGGCCCGGGGAACAGCAGCCGGTCGAGGGTGCGGCGCCGGTCCGTGCGCAGGCCGTCCTGCTGCGGGCCGGTGAGTTCGGTGTCGAGCACCCGCGGGGTGCGCCCGGCCAGCGCCCTGGTCCTGAACGGCTCGGGCCAGCCACCGGGCGGATCGCCGAGCTCACCGGACAGGAAGCCGATGACGGAGTCGGGGATGTCGTACTTGCCGGGGTCGTCGGCGAAGTCGCGCGGGTCCGCGCCGACAGCGACCAGGTGCAGCGCCAGGTCGCCGACCACCTTGCTGCTCGGCGTCACCTTGACGATGTTCCCGAGGATGTCGTTGGCGGCGGCGTACATGTCCTCGATCTGCTCGAACTTCTCGCCCAGGCCGAGGGCAGTCGCCTGCTGGCGCAGGTTGGAGAGCTGGCCGCCGGGGATCTCGTGCCGGTAGACCCGGCCAGTCGGGGCGGGCAGGCCCGACTCGAACGGCGCGTAGAGACGCCGCACCGTCTCCCAGTAGGGCTCGAGGTCGTTCACCGCTTGCAGCGACAGGCCAGTCGGGCGGGCCGAGTAGTCGGTGGCGGCGACGAGCGACGACAGCGACGGCTGGCTGGTGGTGCCCGACATGGCGGCGTTGGCGGCGTCGACCGCGTCCACCCCGGCGTCGACGGCCGCCAGCAAGGTCGCCAGCTGACCGCCAGGGGTGTCGTGGGTATGCAGGTGGACCGGCAGGTCGAAGCGCTCGCGCAGCGCGGTGACGAGGGTCCTGGCGGCGGGCGCGCGCAGCAGACCCGCCATGTCTTTGATCGCCAGGATGTGCGCGCCCGCGTCGGTAATCCGCTCGGCCAGCCGCAGGTAGTAGTCGAGGGTGTAGAGGCGTTCGGCCGGGTTCGACAGGTCGCCCGTGTAGCAGAGCGCGACCTCGGCGACGGCGGTTCCGGTGGCACGGACGGCGTCGATGGCCGGCCGCATCTGACTGACGTCGTTGAGCGCGTCGAAGATGCGGAAGATGTCGACGCCCGTCGCGGCCGCCTCCTCGACGAACGCCTCGGTCACCGCCTCCGGGTACGGGGTGTACCCGACCGTGTTGCGGCCGCGCAGCAGCATCTGCAGGCAGATGTTCGGCACGGCCGCGCGCAGGTCGGCCAGCCGCTGCCACGGATCCTCGGCCAGGAAGCGCAGCGCCACGTCGTACGTCGCGCCGCCCCACGCCTCGAGCGACAGCAGTTCCGGCAAGGTGGCCGCGACGTGGCCGGCCACGTTGAGCATGTCCCTGGTGCGCACCCGGGTAGCCAGCAGCGACTGGTGCGCGTCGCGGAAGGTCGTGTCGGTGACGGCGACTTCGGTCTGCCCGCGCAGCTGGCGTGCGAACCCGGCCGGGCCGAGCTCGAGCAGGCGCTGCCGTGAGCCAGCCGGCGGCGGCTGGCGCAGGTCGGTGTCCGGCAGCTTGCTGACCGGGTCGATGCTGACGGGGCGGACGCCGTAGGGCTGGTTGATGGTCACGTCGGCCAGGTAGGTGAGCAGCTTCGTGCCGCGGTCAGCCGACGAGCGGGCGGTGAGCAGCCGCGGGTGCGTCTCGATGAAGCTGGTGGTGAGGCGGCCGGCCCGGAAGTCGGGATCGTCGAGGACGGCCTGCAGGAAGGAGATGTTGGTGGCCACGCCGCGGATGCGGAACTCGGCCAGGGCACGGCGGGCCCGGTCGATGGCCGCCTCGAACGTCCGGCCGCGGCAGGTGAGCTTGGCCAGCATCGAGTCGAAGTGGGCCGAGACCTCGGCGCCGGTGTACGTGGTGCCGCCGTCCAGCCGGATGCCCGCGCCGCCGGGCGAGCGGTACGTGGTGATGACGCCGGTGTCCGGCCGGAAGCCGTTCGCCGGGTCCTCGGTGGTGATCCGGCACTGCAGCGCGGCCCCGCGGACCTTGACGGTGTCTTGCGCCAGGCCGAGATCGCCCAGCGTCTCGCCGGCCGCGATGCGCAGCTGCGCCTGCACCAGGTCGACGTCGGTAATCTCCTCGGTCACGGTGTGCTCGACCTGGATGCGCGGGTTCATCTCGATGAAGACGTAGTTGCCCGACGGGTCGAGCAGGAACTCGACCGTGCCGGCGTTGACGTAGCCGATCTCGGTCGCGAACCGGACCGCGTCGGCGCACATCCGCGCGCGCAGTTCCGGGTCCAGGTGCGGCGCGGGCGCGATCTCGATGACCTTCTGGTGGCGGCGCTGCACCGAGCAGTCACGTTCGTACAGGTGGATCACGCCGCCGCGGGCGTCGGCGAGGACCTGCACCTCGATGTGCCGGGGTTCGACGACGGCCTGCTCGATGAAGACGGCCGGGTCGCCGAAGGCCGCGCGGGCCTCGCGCATGCAGGTCTCGATGGCCTCGCGCAGGCCGGCTGGCTCTTCGACCCGGCGCATGCCGCGGCCGCCGCCGCCGGCCACCGCCTTGACGAATACGGGGAAGGGAAGCGTGCGGGCTTCCTCGATCAGCGCGTCGGCGTCGGTGCCAGGGGCGACGCTGCGCAGCACCGGCAGGCCCGCGGCCCGCGCGGCGGCGATCGCGCGGGCTTTGTTGCCGGTCAGCGTGAGCACGTCGGCGCCTGGCCCGACGAACGTGATGCCAGCGCGGGCGCAGGCCTCGGCCAGGGCCGGGTTCTCCGACAGGAAGCCGTAGCCGGGGTAGACGGCGTCGGCGCCGGCCTTCACCGCGGTCTCGACGATCAGCTGGGGGTTGAGGTAGGCGAGGACGGGGTGTCCCGGCTCGCCGATCTGGTAGGCCTCGTCGGCTTTCAGCCGGTGCTCGGAGTTGCGGTCCTCGTAGGGAAACACCGCCACCGTTTGGATGCCGAGCTCGTAAGCGGCCCGGAACGCACGGATCGCGATCTCGCCCCGGTTGGCCACCAGAATCTTGGAGAACATGAAGACGAAATTGCCATAGGACCGCGTCAGGAAACGGAATCACGCGCGGAAAGAAGTGCCGTTTTTACCGGAACGTGCGGCCGGTGCGGCAATTGTCGCACCTAGCTGTCGCTGAACCTGGTCCTGAGGTCGCGCTTGAGGATCTTGCCGCTCGGGTTCCGTGGCAGCGTGTCGACGATCTCGATGCGCTTGGGGCACTTGAACGGGGCCAGCAGCCCGCGGCAGTGCGCGATCAGCGCGTCGGCGTCCACCGTGTGGCCGGGCCTGAGGACCACCGCGGCGGTGACCGCCTCGACCCACCGGGCGTCGGGGGTCGCGAAGACCGCCACCTCGGCGACACCCGGGTGCCCGTAGATGGCCTCTTCGACCTCGCGGCTGGCGACGTTCTCGCCGCCCGACTTGATCATGTCCTTCTTGCGGTCCACGATCGTCAGCCGGCCGTCGTCGTCCATCACGCCCAGGTCGCCGGAGTGGAACCAGCCGCCCTTGAAGGCCTCGGCGGTCTTGTCCGGATTCCGCCAGTAGCCCAGGGTGGCCTGCGGGGTGCGGTGCACCACCTCGCCGACCGCGCCGGCGGGCAGCGGCTGGTCCTCGTCGTCGACGATCAGCGTCTGCACGTTGAGCACCGGCCAGCCGGCCGACCCGGCCGAGCGGACCTGCTCGTGCGGCGGCAGGATCGTGGCCACCGGGGCGATCTCGGTCTGACCGTAGAAGTTCCACAGGTCCATGCCTGGCAGCCGGTCAAGCAGTTCGCGGAGCACTTCCACCGGCATCGGCGAGGCGCCGTAATAGCCCTTGCGCAGGCTGGACTTGTCGGCCGCGTCGAACCCGGGACTGCGCAGCAGCGAGATCCAGACCGTGGGCGGCGCGAAGTACTTGGTCACCCGGTGGCGCTCGATCGCCGCCAGCACGGCGGCCGGCTCCGGACCCGGCAGCAGGATGCTGGTGGCACCGGTCATCAGGTCAGGTCCGAGGAAGCAGTCGAGCTGCGCGCAGTGGTAGAGCGGCAGCGTGTGCAAGTCGATGTCGTCGGGCGACATCCCGCCGTCGATGACGCAGCTGACGTACTCGGCGATCAGCGAACGGCTCGAGTGCATCGCGCCCTTCGGGCGGGACTCGGTGCCGCTGGTGTACATGATCCGCAGCACCGCGTCGTCGTCCACGTGCGGCGCCGCCCAGCCCGCGGGCGCCTCGCCCAGCCAGCTGTCGAATGACTCCCATCCCGGCGGCCGGCTGCCCTCACCGCGGATGACCACCCGCAGCCCGGCCTGCACGCCGGATTTGGCCAGCGCGTCCGCGGCGGTCCCGGCCAGGTCGCCGCCCGCGAACACCGCCGACACCTCCGCGTCCTGCAGCGGGAAGGCGACCTCGGGGGCGGTGAGCATGAAGTTCAGCGGCACCAGGACCGCACCGAGCCGGGCGCTGCCCCAGGCGAGGGCGGCGAACTCCCAGCAGTTACGGCTGAGCAGGGCCACCCGGTCGCCCGGGCCGATCCCGCTGCGCTCCAGGCTGGCGGCCACCGCGTCCGCCACCCGGTCGAAGTCCGCGTAGCTGAACCGCCGCTCCCCGTCAACCAGGGCCGTCTTCGCGCCGTGCCTGGCCGCGCTGCGCCGCAGCACGTTGCCCAGTGCGTTGCCTCGTGACAGGGTGACAAGCTCAGTCATGCTCTTATTCTGGCCCAGCCGCACGCTGCCCGTGAATCTGATGGGCGAAGCCGCCAGGACGCAGATGCCCGCTCACAGGGGGACAATCCGTCGGCCGTGCGGTCAAGCCTGAGTGTTGCCCCAGAGAGCGGAAACGGGGAGGGCTTGGATGCGATCGCCGAACGAGCTTGCCCGCTGCCCGAGGTGGAGCACCACGCCGGCGGCCCTTCGAGGATGAAGTCGATCTCCCGGTCGTCGTTCTCCCGGAACTGCCAGATGGAGACGGGGATCTCGCTGACCGTTGCGAGCTTGACCAGCTCACTGTGCACGAAGGTCTCCACCAGGCCCCCGAGCGCTGGATGCCCTACCCGGCGCAGATCCGACTCCGACACGCTGAGCAGGTGAGCGGCCAGGCCGGTGTCGGTCAGGAGACTTCGGGCGTCTGGGCGCGTCATTGAAGACCCGGCTCATTCTGCGGGATGACTCAACGATTTTACACCAAATGAGCTGACCGATCGACGAGTGCGCCGCGGGTTCGGCGGTCCCCGGGGAGAGCGCTCACCAGGCCGCGGCAGCGGGAATGTAACGTAAAGCGAATGAGTAACAATAAGTACATGGTCGGTGACTATCTGAGAGACCGGCTGATGGAAGCCGGTGCCGATCAGGTTTTCGGTGTACCAGGTGACTACACCCTGGCCCTGCTCGACTACCTCAGCGCCGAGCCGGGGCTGGCCTGGACCGGGTGCGCCAACGAGCTCAACGCCGGCTACGCCGCCGACGGCTACGCGCGGATGCGCGGCATCGGCGCCCTCTGCACGACCTTCGGCGTCGGCGAGCTCAGTGCGATCAACGCGGTCGCCGGGAGCTTCGCCGAGCACGTGCCGGTCGTCCACATCGTGGGCTCACCGGCCTCGGGCACCCAGGCCGCGGCCCGGATCGTGCACCACTCACTCGGGGACGGCGTTTTCAGCCACTTCGCCGAGATGCACGAGAAGATCACCTGCGCCCGGGCCGCGCTGACCACCGCCAACGCCAGCCGCGAGATCGACCGGGTGCTGTCAGCGGTCAGGACCCGGCGGCTGCCTGGCTACCTCCTCATCCCGGCCGACGTCGCCGCTGCTCCCGCCAGGCCGGCGACCGCCCCGCTGCCGCCGCCGGCCGAGCACGCCGACCCCGACGCGGTGGCGGGGTTCACCGCGGCCGCCCGCCGTCTGCTGGAGTCGGCGCCCGACGCGGCCGATATCGCGGTGCTGGCCGGACTGCTGGCCAAGCGCTTCGGCGCCGCCGCCGACCTCGCCGCCCTGCTGGCAGCCGGGCCGCTGCCGTACGCCACCACCCTGTGGGGCAAGAGCCTGGCCGACGAAAGCGACCCGGGCTTCGCCGGGGTCTACGCCGGCGCGGTCAGTGCCGACCGGGCGCGCCAGACGGTGGAAGGAGCGTCGGTGCTGATCCTCGCAGGGGTCCAGTTCACGGACCTGAACAGCGGCTTCTTCACCCAGCAGATCAACCGCCAGCGGACGATCGAGATCGGCGCGTCGGCCGTGAGCGTCGGCGCGGCCCTGTACGCGCAGGTGCCGCTGCGGACCGCGCTGCACGTGCTGACGACGCTAGTCGCCGAGCTGGCGCCGCGCGGGCGCTCCGCCGCCGGCCCCGCTGAAGTGCCGGCACCGCGGCAGGCGGCTCCTTCGCCGTCCGCCCCGCTCACCCAGCAAACGCTCTGGGACCGGGTGGCGCGCTTCCTGCGCCCGGGCGACATCGTGCTGGCCGATATGGGCACGGCCTACTTCGGCGCGGCGACCCACCGGTTGCCGCGCGACGTGACGTTCATCGGCCAGCCGCTGTGGGCCTCGATCGGCTACAGCCTGCCCGCGCTGCTCGGCGCGTGCCTGGCCGCCCCCGGCCGGCGCGGGGTGCTGCTGATCGGCGACGGGGCCGCCCAGCTGACCGCGCAGGAGCTGTCGACGATCCTGCGGGCCGGCTTGTCGCCGGTGGTGATCGTCGTCGACAACGACGGTTACACGATCGAGCGGGCCATTCACGGCGCGGAGCAGGCCTACAACGACATCGCCGCCTGGGACTGGACCGCCGCGCCGGCGCTGTTCGGCTCCGGGCGGGTCAGCGTCGCCCGCCGCGTCACTACCGCGGGCGAGCTTGACCAGGCCCTCGACGCGGCGGACGAGGCCGGGGCGCCCGCGATCATCCAGGCGGCGCTGCCCAGGATGGACATCCCGCCGCTGCTTGAAAGCCTCGCGCACGCCGCCAGCCGGGCCAGCGCCCCGCGGGCCAGCGCCCCGCGGGTGAGCGCCTCGTAGCGGCGTCTCAGGGGTAGTAGCGGTGCACCATCTGCGCGACGCAGACCGGCTTGCCGCTGCCCTCCCGCTCCATGACGGCGTCGACGACGGCCTGCACCCCGCCGCCTGCCAGCTCTTCCACGCTCGCCAGGCTGGCGGTGAGCCGCACCCGCGATCCCGCTGGCACCGGGGAGGGGAACCTGACCTTGTTCAGCCCGTAGTTGACGGCCATGCCCAGCTCGCTGATGACCAGGATCTGCGACCAGAGCGGGATAAGCAGCGACAGCGTGAGGTAGCCGTGCGCGATCGGCCCGCCGAAGGGCCCGCTCCTGGCGCGCTCGGGGTCGGTGTGGATCCACTGGTGGTCGTGGGTGGCCTGGGCGAACAGGTTGATGTCGGCTTGCGGGACCTCGAGCCAGCCGCTGGTGCCGAGGTCCTGCCCGACGTAGCCGGTGAGGCTGGCCGGGTTCTGCACGGTGGTGGTCATAAGAGAATGCTCTCCTGCGGATGAACGGGCGCGCTGGCTTGCGCGCGGAGCTGGTTGCGCAGCAGTTTCCCGCCGGCGTTGCGCGGCAGCCGGCTGGTGAAGCGGAACTCGCGCGGGATCTTGTACCGGGCCAGGCGTCCGTCCAGGTGCGCGCGGATGTCCGCCTCGGTGACCGCTTCGCCGGCGGACGCGACCACGAAGGCGAGCCCGGCCTCGCCCCAGCGCTGGTCGGCGACCCCGACGACGGCAGCCTCCGCTACCTGCGGCAGCTCGGTGATGGCGGCCTCCACCTCCGCCGGGTAGATGTTCTCGCCGCCGGAGATGATCATGTCGTTGGCCCGGTCCACGATGTACGCCCAGCCGTCGGCGTCGATGCGCACGATGTCGCCGGTGGCGAACCAGCCGCGGTCGAACGCGGCCGCGGTCTCCTCGGGCCGGTTCCAGTAGCGGCTGAACACGCTGGGACCGCGGATGAGCAGCTCGCCCTGTCCCGGTCCCGTGGTTACGGTGCCGCCGGGGTGCCGCAGCGCGGTGTCGGTGAAGAAGTGCGGGACCCCGGCCGACAGCGGCCGCGCGAGCGCGCCGTGGCTCGTCGCCATCAGCACGCCGGGGGCGGCCTCGGTCATGCCGTAGCCCTGCAGCATCGTGACGCCGCGGCTGAGCCAGCGCCCGGCCACCCGCTCAGGGACGGGGGAACCGCCGTAGACGACGTACCGGACGCTGCTGAGGTCGGCGCCGTCGAAGCCGGGATGCTCGCACAGCATCTGCAGCATGGTGGGCGCGAGCGAGAACACCGTGGCCCGCGCGTCCGCGATGGCGGACAGGAAAAGACCAGGATCAAACTTCGGGATGATCAGAACGGGGGCGCCGTTGAACAGGGCGGGCAGGGTGATCTGCCCGAGGCCGAGCACGTGGAACAGCGGCGCGCTGCACAGCGCCACGTCGTCGCGCCCCAGCGGGAAGTGCGCGAGCTGGTTGACGGTGTTGAAGGTGAGGTTGCCGTGCGTGAGCACGGCGCCCTTCGGCCGGCCGGTGGTTCCCGAGGTGTACAGGATCAGCGCGGGATCGTCGAGCGTGACGGACACCGCTACGGGGAGTTCCTCGCCGCACGTCGCGACCGCTTCCTCGTAGCCGGGGCCGTGCGCGGCGTCGAGGTACAGCACCCGCGGAACGTGGCCGGCCGCGGCGAGCGCCGCCGCGGCCGCCTGCTCGAGCCCGGCGCCGACCACGAGGACGGCCGGCGTGCAGTCGTCGATCATGAAGGCGATCTCGGCCGGCGCGAGCCGGGTGTTGAGCGGCGCGAACACGGCGCCGAGCTGTGCCGTGGCGAACAGCGCCTCGAACACGGCGACGTCGTTGGGTCCCAGGTAGGCGACGCGGTCGCCTGCGTCGACCCCGCGCTGCCACAGGGCGCGGGCCAGCCGCGCGCAGCGCTGGCTGAGCTCCTGATAGGTGAGCCGGCGGGCGCCCTGGACGAGCGCGGTCGCGGCCGGCTCCATCCGGGCGCGCCGGGCGGGCCACGACCCGAGCCCGATGTCGCTCGCGGGCGTCGTCATGCGGGCCCGAGCCCCAGGGCGCGGACCGCGTTGCCTTTCAGGATCAGCGGCCGCACCTCGTCCTTGATATCGAGGGCGGCGAAGTCCCGCAGCCACCGGTCCGGGGTGAGCAGCGGGTAGTCGGAGCCGAACATGACCTTGTGCTTGAGCAGGCCGTTGGCGGCGCGGACGAGCTGCGGGGGGAAGTACTTCGGCGACCAGCCGGACAGGTCGATGTAGACGTTCGCCTTGTGCGTCGCGATGGAGATCGCCGCGTCCTGCCATGGCACTGACGGGTGCGCCATGATCAGCGTCAGGTCCGGGTGCTCGGCCGCCACGTCGTCGAGCAGCATCGGGTCGGAGTACCGCAGCTTGATACCGCGCCCGCCCGGCAGGCCGGCCCCGATGCCGGTCTGGCCGGTGTGGAACACGATCGGCACCCGCAGCTCGGCCGCCGCCGCGTACAGCGGCGAGAACGCCGGGTTGTCAGGGCTGAAGCCCTGCAGGGACGGGTGCAGTTTCAGGCCGCGTGCCCCGGCGGCGACCAGCTGGCGGAACGAGTCCACCGCGGCGGCCCCGTCGTGCGGGTCGACCGAGGCGAACGGGATGAGGACGTCGGGATGCCGGGCGGCCTGCTCGACGATCTCACGGCTGGACAGCGCCTGGTGACCGGTCGCGGTGTGCGCGTCGACGGTGAAGACGACCGCGGCCAGGTTCCGGTCCCGGTAGTACCCGGCGACGCTGTCGAGCGTCGGCGCGCCCTCGTCGGCCTTGAAGTACCGCGCGGCCCCGGCCAGCAGCTCGTCGTCGAGCGCGAAGCAGCCGTGCCCGTCGGCCTCGATGTGCACGTGCGTGTCGATCGCGGTGACGGCCGCGGTGTCGATGCTCATCGCTGCGGCTCGGGGAAGTTCTGGCCCGCGCGCTGCTGGTGCGGTGCGAACGAGGACGGCCAGGCCTTGGCGATGGCGTCCGCGCTCCACCCGTCGCCGTCGGCGAACGCGACGGCGACCTCGGCCGGATGGGTCCAGAGGGCGAGCCGGTCGCCGCCGATGCCGATGGCCTGCCCGCTGATGCCGGCCGACTCGGCTGAGGAGAGGAAGACGACCAGGCCAGCGGCGTCCTGGGGCGGGCCGAAGCCCAGCTCGCGGCGCGCGTAGGGCGGTAGCGGCTGCCCGGCCGCCAAGGCCTCGACGTAGGGCTGCAGGAACGGGACGGTCTCGGTCATCGCGGTCGCGGCGACCGGGATCACGGCGTTGACGGTGACGCCGGCCCGGGCGAGCTCAAGCGACCAGGTGCGGACCATGCCGACGATGGCCGCCTTGGCGGCCGCGTAGTTTGTCTGCCCGAAGTTGCCGGTCTGCCCCGTCGGTGAGCCGACGCAGATGATCCGCCCGCCCTCGCCCTGCTCACGGAACCGGTTGGCCGCCGCCCGCACGCAGGTGAACGTGCCGCGCACGTGCACGTCGAGGACGAGGTCGAACTGCTCGTCGGTCATCTTCCACACCACCGTGTCGCGCAGGATCCCGGCGTTGGTGACCAGGACGTCCAGCCGCCCGTACTCGGCCACGGCCCGGTCGATGAGCGCGTTGGCGGCAGCGGACGTCCCGATCGTGGCCACGTGGGCCACGGCCTGGCCGCCGGCCCCGGTTACGGCGGCCGCGGCGGTCTCGGCGGCGGCCTGGTCGGCGTCGTTGATCACGACGGCGGCGCCGGCGTCGGCCAGGGCCCGAACGTACGCCAGGCCGAGTCCGCGGCCACCGCCGGTGACGATGGCGACCTTGCCAGACAGGTTCATGAGTTCCCTTCCTGGGGCGGGCCAGGCCCGGACGATGGCGCGAAGAATTATCAGGTTTCCTGTTGATCGCATTCTGCGGATTGCCAGGTTTCCTGTCAATAACGAGTATGATCACTGTCGATCGAACGGGATCGTGGAGAGGCCCGAGGACATGACTGCCGGAACCGACCCGGACGGCGTCCCTGACGCTGCCGTCGGCTCGGCGCGGCCGTCGCTGCTCTACGTGGCCAAGCAACTCGAGCTCGTGGTCCGGGCCAGGCTGGATGAGATCCTCAAGGACGAGGGCATCACCGCGCTGCAGTACACCGCGCTGACGGTGCTTGACCGCCACGACGGACTGTCGCCGGCCCAGCTGGCCCGCGATTCCTTCGTGACACCCCAGTCGACCGCCGGCCTGGTGGCGAACCTGGAGCGCCGGGGCCTGGTCCGCCGCGAGCGCAACCCGGCCAGCCGCCGTGAGCTCGTCGTCAGGCTCACCGCCGCGGGCCGCAGGCTGCTGCTGCGCCACGCCGCCGAAGTCGCCGCGCTCGAAGCGCGGATGACCGGCTCGCTCGACCCCGTCGCGGTCGATGTTTTCCGCGCCTACCTCGACGCGTGCCGTCTAGCGCTAAGCTGAGGCACAAGTTATCAGGGGTATTGACATGTTTCCTGACACTCTGCAGAATGCGATCAACAGGAAACCTGTCAAAGCGTCAGGCCGCAAGCCTGCCGTCCACCGCCGCGAATTTTCGTCCACGCCAAACCCCTGTTAGGCCACAAGCCTGCCGCTGGCGCCGCGAATTCCCCGTCTACCCCCTGGCCCCGGTCAGGCCGCAAGCCTGCCGTCGAACGCTGTCAGCCCCCGGCCCGTGACCTGACTTCGTCATGCCCGCCGTGGTAAGCGGCCCGCTCACAGCGAACGGCTTCAGCATCCTCATAGTGGAGGGATTTCGCATGGGATTTCTGTCTCTGAAAACCGCCGCCGGGCTCGCCCTGGGCATGCTGGCGACCACCCAGCTGCATGGCCGGCGCCGCGAGGATGACGTCGCGGCCCTGGCCGGGCGGCTGGCGACGGTGGAAGGCCAGCTGCGCGAGCTGCGCGACATCGAAGAGATCCGCCGGCTCCAGTACATCTACAACTACTACAACAGCGGGGGGATGTCGCAGCAGCTCCTCGACCTGGTATCGCCTAACGCGGTCTCGCTTGAGATCGGCGGCCAGGGCGTGTACCTGGGCAAGGCCGGCTTTGAACGGCTCTTCGGCCAGTACCACGACGGCAAGGCGGAGGACCACCCGACGCAGTTCGGCCGGATCGTCTTCCAGATCGTCTCCCAGGGCGTCATCACCGTCGACCCGGACGGCACGCAGGCCAAGGGCAGGTTCCGGGTGCTCACCCCCGTCTTCGTCGGCTACCCGCACGCCACGCCCCGGTTCAACGGCGGCGACTACGAGATGGAGTTCGTCAAGGAGCACGGCACGTGGATGATCAGCAAGTTCAAGTACGTCCATGTCTTCTGCGTGACCTTCGAGCCCGACGGCAGCGTCACCCCCGGCTACTCGACGCCGCCCAGCGGGCGGGAGGACGACCCGACGACCTGGTACCACCCGTGGCCCGAGACCGGCGTGCTGCCCTTCCATTACCCGAACCCGGTCACCGGCCAGTTCCCGCCGGACACGACCGGCAGCCAGCACTACTGGATCGGCAACTGGCCGGGCGAGTTCGGGCGCACCGGGCATCACCCGCCCGGCGCCGAGGCCGGCCCCTCCGCGACCGGCGCGCCGCAGGATGACCGGTGAGCACGGAAGCGGACCTCGCGAGCCAGGCCCGCCCGGTCGAGACGACCGCGGGCCGGGTGCGCGGGCTGCGGCTGGGCAACGTGCTCGCCTTCAGGGGGATGCACTACGGCGCGGACACGTCAGGACCCAACCGGTTCCAGGCGCCACAGCCGGTCAAGCCCTGGCCGGGCGTGCGCGATGCCTTCGAGTACGGTCCGACGGCCCCGCAGCTGTCGGAGTTCAAGCCCCGCTCGGGCTTCAGCGCCCTGCTGCGGCGGCCGGAACTTCCCGAGAGCGAGGACTGCCTGGTACTGAACGTCTGGACCCCGGCCTGCGACGACGCTCGCCGCGCGGTCATGGTGTGGCTGCACGGCGGCGCGTTCATCTCCGGCTCGGGCTCGGGCCGGGTCACCAGCGGGGGCATGCTCGCCCACCACGAGGACGTCGTCGTCGTCTCGGTCAACCACCGGCTGAACCTGCTCGGCTACCTGGACCTGGGCGCGGTCTCCGATGAGTTCGCTGACTCAGCCAACGCCGGCATGCTCGACATCATCGCCGCCCTGCGGTGGGTGCGGGACAACATCGCCGCGTTCGGGGGCGACCCGGGCCGGGTGACCATATTCGGCGAGTCAGGCGGCGGCCTGAAGGTCGCCACCCTGATGGCCATGCCGCATGCCCAGGGACTGTTTCACCGGGCGGTCATCGAGAGCGCGGCCGGAATACAGGCCCGCGAGCGCGAGCGGAGCGCGGCCGGGGCGGAGCGGCTGCTCGCCGCGCTCGGCCGCGGCCCGCGTGACATCGGCGGGATCCAGCAGCTGCCGCTCAAGTCGCTGTACGCGGCGTCCACCGCCATCGACCCGCTGAGCCGGTTTCCCGCGGGCGTGGACGGCGGCTGGGGAGCGACGATTGACGGCCGCTACCTGACGCGCCACCCGTTCGAACCCGACGCGCCCGACGTCTCGGCCGGAGTCCCGCTCATCATCGGCTCGAACCGGACCGAGGCGACGCTCATCATGGCGCCAGACGCGGACGGGTTCGAGCTCGACCAGGCGGGCTTCGCGCGGCGGATGGGCCTGCTCTTCGACGGCGGCGAGGGGGACCGCGTCGCCGCCGCCTACCGGCGCGCCTACCCGGGCGCCAGCTTTTCCGACCTCTACTTCATGATCGGCACCGACCAGTGGCTGACGGTGGCGTCGGCGAAGATCGCCGAGCGTAAGAGCGCCAAGGGAGTCGCCCCGGCGTGGCTGTACCGCTTCGACTGGCAGACGCCGGTCGAGGGCGGCAAGTGGCGGTCACCGCACACCATGGACCTCCCGTTCGTCTTCCAGACCGCCCGCAGCCCCGAGCTGGAGCCCATGGTCGGGCCGGAACCTGACCTCGGGCTTGTCGAGCAGATGAGCGGCGCCTGGGCCGCCTTCGCCCGGACGGGCGAGCCGAACGGCGCCGGGCTGGCGCGCTGGACTCCGTACAGCGCGGCGAGCAGGGACGTGATGGTCTTCGACCACGCCAGCGGGCTGGTGCACGACCCCGATCGTGAGCTGCGCGAGCTGCTCGAGCCGATCGCGTTCGCGACGTCGGCCGGGCGCGGTGACGTCCTGCTCCCGGCGCGCCGCGAGCTGCTGTCAGCCGGTTCACTGTCATGACGCGCGCGGCAGCCGAGCAGGTGCTGACGTACACGCGGACCGAGGCCCGCGTCGGCCACGTCACGCTTAGCCGGCCCGGCCGCCTCAATGCCATCAACGCGCAGCTGCGGGACGAGCTGTGGAGCCTGCTCCAGGGCGTCGACGCCGACGACGGCGTGCACGTGCTCGTCATCAGCGGGGCGCCCCGGTCCGACGGCAGGCCCTGTTTCTGCGCCGGGGCCGATGTCAAGGATGTCGCGGCGGCAAGCGGCCAGGAAGCCGAGCAGAACCCGGCCGACCTGGTCCGGGCGATGATGGTCGCCCGCGCGCCCGCCGCGCCGTCGGTCGCCGGCATCGCCGACCTGCTCGAGTCGATGAGCACCCCGTCGATCGCCGCGATCGACGGCGTGTGCACGGCGGGCGGCCTCGAACTGGCCCTCGCCTGCGACCTGCGGGTCGCGGCGGAGACGGCGGAGATCTCCGACCTGCATATCCGGAACCTGGGCCATATCGGCGGCGGGGGTGTCGCCGTCCGCCTGCAGCGCGCCGTCGGCTCCGCCTGGGCCAAGGAAGTCATGTTCACCGGCGCGGTCGTGCCACCGCAGACGGCCCTTCGGATCGGGCTGGTGAACCACGTCTACCCGGCGGACGAACTGCTGGCCCGCGCGATGGCGCAGGCCGAGCGGATCGCCGGGCACCGCGCAGCGGCGATCGGGATGGCCAAGGCCGTCATCGGCGCCGCCGAGGAAATCGACAAGGCGACGGCGATCCGCTACTCGCTGGCCGGGCGGAGGGCCCTCTACTCCGCCGCAGGGTACCGGGCACTAACGGAAAAGAAGGGATTACCGACGTGGCTCAAGCAGACGCACGAGGAAGTGGTCGGCGCACGAGTGAATCACCGAGGAGGGCGCTGCGCGCCGCCTCGCGGGCGCGCTCGCTGCGGTCGGTGATACTGGGCCTGGTGGTGATCGCCGTGGCCGTCAGCGGCTGCGCCGCCGCCGGCAGTGCCAAGGGCACGCCGGCGGCGGCGGCCAAGTCGCAGGCCGGCACCACGCTGACGCTCGCCTCGACCGAGGGACCGCCCTCGCTCAACCCGGCGCTCGGCGGCACCAGGGATCCCAACGACTACTGGGACGACCTCGCCTACGACCCGTTGATCTACCGCGAGCCGAACGGGTCGCTCGCGCCCGCCATCGCCGCCAAGTGGGGTTACGTCGGAACCGGCAACGGCACCTTCTCGCTCACCCTGCGCAGCGGCGTCGGCTGCAGTGACGGCACGGTGCTGACCGCCGCGGACGTGAAGCAGAACTTCGCCTACTGGGCCAAGGCGCTGTCGCCGTGGTCCTACGTCGCCCAGAACTTCGCGTCGGTCGACGTCACCGGGCCGCTGAGCCTGACGATCAAGCTGAAGGCGGCCGATCCCAACTTGCCGACCGAGTTCACCGAGGGCTACGCGACCGGGGACATCATCTGCCCGGGCGGGCTGAGCAACCCGGCCAGCCTCGGTACCTCTACTGACGGCGCGGGCCAGTACATGCTGGACGCGGCGGCGACGATCACCAACCAGACGTACACCTACGTCCCCAACCCGCACTACTGGGACAAGGCGGCCCTGCACTGGCAGAAAGTAGTCGTCAGCGTCATCGCCAACCCGGACTCCCAGCTCGCGTCCATGCAGTCGGGCCAGGTCGACTTCACCGACGGCACGTCCGCCATCGCGACCGCGGCGAAGTCGGCGGGGTTCCAGGTCGACGCGACGCCGAACTCCGTCTCCACGTTCTGGATCCGCGACCGGTACGGCAAGGGCGTCAAGGCCCTGGGCAGCCTGCAGGTCCGTGAGGCGCTGAGCGACGCGATCGACCGCCCGGCACTGACGAAGGCCATCTACGGTGCCTACGCGCAGCCCGCCGACCAGATCCAGCTCCCGGGAACGGAGGGGTACTCGGCCGCGCTGAACGACTACTACACCTACGACCCGGCCAAGGCGAAGGCCTTGCTCAAGCAGGCCGGCTACCCGTCCGGGTTCTCGTTCACCATGTTCGTCTTCCCTGGCAGCCAGCCGGAGATAAACATGGCGCAGGAGCTCGCCGCGGAGTGGGCCAGCATCGGGGTCCACGCCAGCATCAACGTCCCGTCCAGCATCCCGCAGTACGTCGCCGACATTAACGGGACGACCCTGCCCGCTATCCCGTTCGCGTTCCCCTCGACCCCGATGATGCTCAACTTCTCCGGCCGGTGGAGCGCCTCGGCGCAGTCGGCGTCCAACCCCTACAAGGTCCACGACGCGCAGCTCGACGCGCTCGCCGCGCAGGCCGGGACGGCCACCCCGGCCCAGGCGACGGCCCTGTACGGGCAGATGGAGACCCGGGTGACCGAGCTCGCCTGGGAGCTGAGCATCGCCGACGTCGACCTGGTCACCATCGCCAGGCCCGGGCTGACCGGCTTCGAGCCGAACAGCGAGTACCTCGACCCCGACCCGATCTTCTTCCAGGCGGGGTGACCAGGTAATGAGGTGGCGCCGTAGCCCGGGCGAGGAGGCACGCGGATGTCCCGGCTGATCGGTATCCGGATCCTGAGCTCGGTGGGCCTCCTGCTCGTCGTCTCGGTGCTCATCTTCGTGATGCAGTCCCTGATCCCAGGCAACGTGGCGGAGGCGGTGGCGGGAAACAACGCCACGCCCGCCGAGCTGGCCCAGCTGACCCGCGAGTTCAAGCTGAACGAGCCGATCTACCAGCAGTACTGGAACTGGCTCGACGGGATCCTGCACGGCACGCTCGGGACGTCGTACCTGAACCACCAGTCTGTCGCGCAGATCCTCGACACCCGCGCCTGGGTCACCATCTCGCTCGTCGGACTGGCCACCGTGGTGGCCGCCGTCATCGGGGTGGCCCTGGGGATCCTCAGCAGCCGCGGCGGCCGGATCGTGTCGAAGGTGGTGGACGTGCTGTCGGTCGTCGGCCTGGCGATCCCCAGCTTCTGGCTCGCGCTGCTGCTGATCTCGCTGTTCAGCACGCGGCTGGGGTGGTTCCCCGCGACGGGCTACGTAAGCCCGGGCACGTCGCCGTCTGAATGGGTTCAGTCGCTCGTGCTGCCGGTGGCCGCCCTGTCCGTCTGGGGGGTCACCGGGATCGCGAAGCAGACCCGGGAGTCGATGCTCGACGTCGGCAGCCAGCAGTTCGTGCGGAACCTTCGCGCTAACGGGTGCCCGGAAAGGACCGTCGTGCTCAAGCACTGCCTGCGCAGCGCGGCGGTCCCCATCCTCACCATGGTGGGGCTGATGTTCATCGGCTCGCTGACGGCGGATGTCGCCGTCGAGGTGGTCTTCGCCCTGCCCGGCCTTGGCGGCCTGGCCGTCTCGGCCACCTCGACGCACGACATCCCGGTGATCCAGGGGGTCGGCGTCTACTTCACCCTGATGGTCATCGCCGTCAACCTCGCGCTCGACCTCATCTACGGCTGGGTCAACCCGAGAGCGCGGCTCCGGTGATCGGCGCCGGGGAGGTGGCGGCCACCGTCCAGATCGGCACGGCCGACGGACCGGTCGCCACGCCGAACGCGCAGGGGCAGCTGCTGCGACGGATCCTGCGCAGCCCGCAGGCCATGATCTCGCTCGGCTTCCTCGTCGCCGTCCTGGTGACGTCGGCCGCCGCGACGTGGATCGCGCCGTACGGCCCGCAGTCGGCCGACCTGCTCAACGTGCTGGCCGGACCCTCGGCGCAGCACCTGCTCGGCACGGACTCGCTTGGCCGGGACGTGCTCTCGCGGCTGCTGTACGCCGGGGTCAGCGGGCTGTGCCTGCCACTAGTGGCGGCGGGGGTCGCCTGCGTCATCGGTGTTCCCGTCGGCTTGTTCGTCGGGCTGACCGGCGGCCGGGTCGATGCCGTGGCAGGCCGCCTGAGTGACATCGTGATGGCCATCCCCGGCATCATCGTGCTGCTGATGGTGCTGTCGTTCACGCCCGGCAGCCTCATCCCGGCGATGGTGGCGCTGGGCGTGCTGACCGCGCCGAGCCTGATGCGCATCACCCGCGCGGCCGCGATAGGGATCCGCGACGAGCCCTACATCGCCGCCGCCCGGGTAGCCGGGCTCTCCGAGAGCCAGATCGCGGTCAGGCACGTGCTGCCGCGGACCGCCGGGCCGATCATCGTCAACCTGTCGCTGCTGGCCGCCGGCGGGCTGCTGGCCGAGACCGGCCTTAACTTCCTGGGCCTGGGGGAGAACCCGCCCGCCCCGAGCTGGGGCGGGATGGTGGCCGACGGCGCGTCGGTCGTCCAGCAGCAGCCGTGGCTGCTGATTCCTCCCGGGGTGCTCGTCGGGCTCTGCGTGCTCGCGTTCGTCCTGCTCGGGGACGCCGTACGGGATGCCGGCGCGGGCCGCTGGGCCAGAACCGGACGTGCCGTCAGCAGGCCGCCACGCCGTCAGGCTCCCGCCCGGGCACCGGAGTCAGGCGGCACTTCGGCGGCCGCTTCCCCGGCCACCGACTTCGCCCTCGAGCTGCGGGGCCTCACGGTGGCGGTGGAGTCACGCGCACGGCACGGCCAGCTGGTGACGGTCGTGCAGGACGTGTCGTTCGGCGTCGGCCACGGTGAGATTCTCGGCGTGGTGGGCGAGTCCGGCTGCGGCAAGACCATGACCGCCCTGGCCACCCTGGGCCTGCTCCCGAGCGGGGCCGAGGTGCTGGCCGGCGACATCGTCATCAACGGCAAGCCGGTGTCGGCGATGTCGAGGAACGACCGGGCCAGGTTGCGCGGTAAGGTCATCGCCTACGTCTCGCAGGACCCGATGGTCGGCCTCGACCCGCTGTTCACCATCGGCAGCCAGCTCAGGGAAGCGATCAGGCGGCACCGCAAGTGCACCAGGGCGCAGGCGCGCGCCCGCGCGATCGAACTGCTCGAGCAGGTGCGGATCTCCGACCCGGCCCGCGTCGCCCGGCTCTACCCCCACCAGGTCTCCGGCGGGATGGCGCAGCGCGTCAGCATCGCGATCGCGCTGGCGGGAGAGCCGGCCGTGCTGATCGCGGACGAGCCCACGACGGCGCTCGACGTCACCGTGCAGGCACAGATCCTGGGCTTGCTGCAGAGCCTGTGCAGGGACCGGGGCGTCGCCCTCGTGCTGATCAGCCACGACTGGTCGGTGGTGTGGGATGCCTGCGACCGCTGCGTCGTCATGTACGCGGGACAGGTGGTCGAATCCGGTGCCGTGGCCGACGTCGTGACCCGGCCCGCTCACCCGTACAGCATCGGGCTGCTGGCCGCCATCCCCGATGCGGCCAGCCCGCGGGGAAGCCTGCTGACGATACCGGGCACGGTCCCCAAGCCAGAGGACTGGCCGGCATCGTGTCACTTCCAGGACCGCTGCGCACACGCCGGCGAAGAGTGCAAGTCGGCCGGCATCCCGCTGATCCCGTCGGGAAACCCGGACGGGCTGGCCCGGTGCATCCGCCAGGAGCACGTGCAGCGGGCGCGGAAGGCGGGCGCGGCATGAGCGGCGAACTCTTGCTGGTGGTCGAGGACGCGGTGGTGACCTACCGGTCAGGCCGCCGCCGGCCGCCGGCCGTGGCGCTCGACGGCGTCAGCCTGCGGGTCGGCGCGGGACAGACGGTGGGACTGGTCGGGGAGTCCGGCTCGGGCAAGACCACCCTGGCCCGTGCGATCCTCGGCCTGACGCCCCTCACGTCAGGAACGATCACCATCGGGGGAAAGCCGGCCGCCGCCGGCAAGCAGTCCCGGGCAGCGGGGGCCGGGATCCAGGCGGTGTTCCAGAATCCCTACGGCTCACTCAACCCGGCCAGGACCATCGGCAAGGCGCTGGCCGAGCCGTTGTCAGTACACGGGCGGCAGCGGTCCCGGCCGGAAATCAGCCAGCGGGTCACCGCGATGCTTGAGCGGATCGGCCTTCCCGGCGACGCCGCCCACCGCTACCCGGGCGAATTCTCCGGCGGTCAGCTGCAGCGCGTCGCCATCGCGCGGGCGTTCATGAGCGAGCCGCGGCTGCTCGTCTGCGACGAGCCCTGCAGCGCGCTCGACGTCTCGGTTCAGGCGCAGGTACTCAACATGCTGGCGGACTTCCAGCAGTCAACCGGAGTTGGCTACCTGTTCATCTCGCATGAGCTGTCCGTGGTCCGCCACATCGCCGACCGGGTCGTCGTCCTCTACCACGGGCACGTCGTGGAGGAAGGAACAGTCGACCAGATCTACTCGTCACCGTCCCATCCCTACACGCAGGCACTCCTGGCGGCCGTGCCCGTCATCGGCACGCGGGGGCAAACATGACTCTGGCCGAGACCGGGTTCCCCGGCTGGATGGAGCTGTGCGGGTCGGTGCGGCCGGACGTCCGGGTGCCGATGCGGGACGGCGCGCTGGCGGCGCTGACGCTGTGGCTGCCGAAGGGGGAGGGACCGTTCCCGGTGGTGCTGACGACGTCGCTGAGCCGGCGGCGGGTCACCATTGACCACCCGAACGTCAGGAGCCTGCTCGGCGCGGGGTTCGCGGTGGCCAGCGCTGACGCCCGCGGCCGGTACGAGTCCGAGGGGGAGCTCGATCCCACGTACGGGGAGCAGTCCGGCCGGGACATGCACGACACGGTCCAGTGGCTCGCCGCGCAGCCGTGGTGCAGCGGTGCGGTCGGCACTTTCGGCGGTTCGCACCGTGCCTACTACCAGACGTCAATGGCCAAGACCGGGATGCCAGGCGCGCTGAAGGCCATGGCGACCTGGACGGGCGGGTACCGGGCGGGCCGGACCGAGGGCGCCGGACCGCCGATGTCGGGCGGCGTCATCGCGCTCGGCACCACGCTGATCTGGCTGCCGAACGAGGCGGGCGGCGTCCTCGACCGGCTCGCGGCAACCGGGGTCGATGTGGCGGCGGCGAAATCTACCCTGGCGCGGATGCGCAGTCACCCGCGGGAGACCTTCGAGCACCTGCCGCTGCTTGAGGCGCCGATCACCAAGTTCGGTGACCTGCGGGAGCTGTTCGCCTACCGGCTCGCCCGGACCTCGGTGCCCAGCGACGGCGTGGCCGTTCCCCCCGGCGAGGTGATCACCACCCCGGTATTCCATGAGGCGGGCTGGTTCGATCACGCGGCCTGGATGCAGATCGAGACCTTTAACAGGTTGCGGGAGGAGGCGGGGACGGCGGCCGCCCGGGCGGGTCAGCACATCGTGCTTGGCCCGTGGCCGCACGGGATGTCGTTCGCTGACCGGCTGGGGGACATGTACTTCGGACCCGAGGCGGGCAGCGCCGGGTCCCCGGTGGAGGACCTGCACGCGCGGTTCTTCCGCAAGTACCTGGCCGGCGCCGACGTCGACGTGCCGGCGGTGACCTACTTCGTGATGGGGCGCAACGAGTGGCGCACCTCCGACGTATGGCCGCCGGCCGGGGTCTCACGGCAGCGCCTCTACCTGCGCGGCCGCGGGGCCGCCAACAGCGCGGCGGGAGACGGCCTGCTGTCGGCGGACGCGCCAGGCGACGACGAGCCCGCGGATGAGTTCCGCTACGACCCGGCCGACCCCGTGCCGACCCTCGGCGGAGCCCTGGACTGGCAGCTAGTGATCCCCGGCATGCTGGCGGGGCCGGTTGAGCAGGGTCCGGTGGAGCGGCGGGCGGACGTGCTGTGTTACACGACCGAGCCGTTGCGGTCGGCGGCGGAGATCAGCGGGCCGGTGGTGCTGAACCTGTTCGCGTCGACGTCGGCGGTGGACACTGACTTC
>DASYAD010000398.1:0-34413 GCA_036501515.1 Trebonia sp.
TGTGCGTCCGCGAATGCGGCCGACGAGCGTCAGCGAGGAGTGCTCATGAGCGAGTTTGCGAGCGAATCGGTCAGTACTGTGCGTCCGCGAATGCGGCCGACGAGCGTCAGCGAGGAGTGCTCATGAGCGGCGCGTGCGGGAGGGGGGCCTGAGATGCGGTTCGCGCGCTACGCCTACCAGGGGACGGAAAGCGACGGAGTCCTCGACGCCGACGGCCGGCTGCACGCACTGCGGCCCGGCCAGGACATCGACCAGCTCATCCGCCGCGGCGGCCTCGGCGCGCTGCTCGAGACGGGATCCTGGGCCCTCGGCAGGCGCCCGGGACCGCCGGCCGGCGACGTGCGGCTGCTGCCGCCCCTGCACCCCGCCTCCGTCAGGGACTCGGTCTCGTTCGAGGCGCACGTCGAAGGAGCCCGCCGTAGCCAGGAAGGCGCACTCGACCCGGTGCCGGAACGCTGGTACGAGGCGCCGTGCTTCTACTTCACCAGCCCGCACGCGGGCATCGGGGCCTTCGACGACGTGCCGCGCTTCCCTGACTGCGAGCAGTTCGACCTCGAACTCGAGGTGGGCGTCGTCTACGGCGCGCACGGGCGCGACCTGACGCCGGAGGCGGCCGCGGCGGGCATCGCCGGGTACACGATCTTCAACGACTGGTCGGCCAGGGACATCCAGCGGCGCGAGGGCCAGCTGCCGTTCGGCTTCTTCAAGGGCAAGGACGGCGCGCACACCATCGGCCCCTACCTGGTGACCCCGGACGAGCTCGAGCGGCACCGGACGCCTGACGGCTTCCTCGACCTCACCATGCGCGCCTGGATCAACGGCGAGCTGCTCGGCGAGGACTCTCTCGCGAACATGGCGTTCACCTTCGAGGAGCTGATCAGCTTCGCGTCACGCGGCTCGGTCGTCGCCCCCGGTGACCTGCTCGCGTCAGGCACCTGCCACCGCGGCTGCCTGACCGAGATCTGGGGCCGGTCAGGCCAGCGGGTCCCGCCGGCGCTGGTGCCAGGCGACGTGGTCACGCTCGAGGTCGAGGGCCTCGGCCTGGTCCGCAACAAGGTCGTCGACCCGGCCCCGTGCCCGCCGGTGCCACGGGCCAGGCGCGGGCAGCCGCGCGGGCCGCGGCACTGAACCGGGTGCGGCGGTCCGCGGGCCGGGAAGACCGGGCGCGGCGGGCCGTACGGCCCGCGCGGGCCAGGCATTGAGCAGGGCCCGTCCCCGGGCGTTACCAGTCTTCCGGGTGCGCCCTGGCGAGGGCGTCGGTGATCATCTTGGCGCCGCCGTGCGAGGAGAACCCGCCGTCGACGGGGATGTCCTGGCCGTTGAGGTAGCTTGCGCGGGCTGACAGCAGGAAGACGACCACGTCGGCGACCTCCTCGGGGCGGCCCTCGCGCCCGGCCAGCGTCGCCTCGGCGCTGGCCTTGACGAACACCGGGTCGGCGCCGACCAGGATCGGCGTGTCAATCGGGCCCGGGTGCACGATGTTGACCCGGATCCCGCGCCCCGCCAGCTCAAGCGCCACCGCCCGGGTCAGCCCCCGCAGTCCCCACTTGGAGACGGTGTAGGCCAGCGCGAAGTGGGCGGACAGGCCCGCGATCGAGCCGATGTTGACGATCGACGCGCCGTCGTGGTCCGGCATCAGCGGTGCGATCGCCTGGATGCCGAGCATGGTGCCGGTGAGGTTGATCCCGATGACCCGGTCCCAGTTCGGCTGGTCCATGTCGTGCAGCCGCGCCCGGTAGGGCACGCCGGCGTTGTTGACCAGGCCGTGCACCGGGGCGCCGGCCAGCCGCGCGGCCAGCTCGGCCCACTGCGCCGCGCTTGACACGTCCAGGTGCCGGTACTCCATCGTCCCAGGCCCGAGCGCGCTCAGCCGCTCGGCCAGGGCGGTGCCGTCGGCGTCGAGGATGTCGGCCCCGATCACCCGGGCGCCCTCGCCGACGAGGATCTCCGCCTCGGCCGCGCCCTGCCCGCGGGCCGCCCCGGTGATCACGATGGTCCGCCCGGCCAGTCCGTAGTCCATGGCTCTTACCTTTCCGTCTTGGCCGGGGCGGCTTCGCCTGCCGCGGGCTCCAGGGGGTCGCGCAGCAGGCGGCCGGTCACGTCGGCGCCGAGCGCGTCGAGCAGTTCGGCGGTGAACCCGCCGTCGACGAGGATGAACGCCATCCGGGCGGTCCCCTCCGCGCGGTTCTCCCAGCGGTGGCTGGTGCCGCGCTGCACCACGACGTCGCCGGGCCGCAGCACCGTCTCGGTGTCGTCGAGGACCAGCACGACCTCGCCGTCGAGGACGATGCCGTAGTCCACCGACTGAGTGCGGTGGACCGGCGACACCACGCCGGGCGGGAACTCGTTGACCCGGATCTTGGTGCCGTTCGCGGCCGGCGGCACCGTCAGCGGGCCGAGCGTCGGGTCGGGCTCGTCCGCGCCGATCGGCGCGGGCATCGCGCTGGTCGCCCAGACCTCGTAGAACAGGGCGCCGTCGGGCGCGGTGCGGACCGCCGGCACCGGGCCGTCGGCCGTGAATACGGATCCGCCGTTTGCGTCATGACCGGTTACGACCCGACGGGGAACACTGGGCATGGCGACTCCGCGGTCTCGGCGAGCGGCTGGTCCGCTCCATCTCAGCATGCCCGCGCGGCGCGGTCACCCCCGCGGCGATCGGCTCGTCGAATGCCAGGTATCGGCCAGGCGCGCGTCAGCGCGGCCGGTGGCGACCGGCGGCAGCGCCGCGGCCGCCTCGGTCAGCGTGTGCCGCAGCCACGCGTGCCCGGGGGTGGCGGCCCGGTCGGGATGCCACCAGAGCGTCTCGATCAGCTCCACCCGCCCGAACGGCGGCTCGACCACCGTCAGGCCAAGCGGCACGGCCACCCGCAGGGCCATCCGCTCGGGGATGACCGCGACCAGGTCGGTGCCGGCCACCAGGAACGCCAGCGGCAGGAAGCCCACGGTCGTCACCTGCACCTGGCGGCGGACGGACAGCTCGTCCATGACCCGTTCGGCCGGGGTGACGTGGGTGCCGCCGCAGTTGCGGACCGCGTGCGGCAGCGCCGACAGGTCGTCAAGGGTCAGCTGCCCGTCGCGCAGCCGCGGGTTGAGCGGGTCGACGACGCAGACGAACCGGTCCCGGAACAGCGGCGCCTGGGAGCCGGGGAAGCCGAAGCCGAGCGGGCCGATCAGCGCGTCGCAGCCGCGCAGGCCGTGGTCGGATTCGTGCATGTCATCGGGGATCGCGTCGAAGTCGAGCCTGACGCCGGGCGCGACGGCGGCCACCAGGCGCAGCAGCGGCTCGGCCAGCACCGAGATCGCGTAGTCGGTGGCGTCGATACGGAAGACATGCCGGCTCGTCAGCGGGTCGAAGCGCCGCCCGGTGTCAAGCGCCAGCTCGACATACTGCATCGTCTGCTGTACCGAGGGGACCAGGGCGCGGGCGAAGGGGGTCAGCTCGTAGTCCCGCCCGACCCGGACCAGCAGCTCGTCCTGGTAGTGGCGGCGAAGCCGGGCGAGCGCGGTCGACATGGCCGGCTGGCTCTTGCCGATCTTCGCCCCCGCCTTGGTAACGTTGCCCTCCTCAAGCAGCGCCCGCAGCGCCATCATGAGGTTGAGATCGGTTCCGCCGAGAGACATGCTGGCCCCGTCCTGCGCTGGTCGTCGCCGCGATGAGTCCATCGTTAGTGACCAGGGCGCCGTCCGTCACGTCCTCTTTGCGGGATTGTTACCTGGGAGGTGTGCCTTGGCGGACGACCTGGAGATCGACCTCAACCTGCTGCTCGCCCTCGGCGCGCTGCTCGAGGACAGAAACCTGACCCGCGGCGGGGAGCGGATCGGGATGAGCCAGCCGGCCATGTCGGCCGCGCTGGCCCGGCTGCGCAGGCACTTCGGTGACGAGCTGCTTGAGCGCGAGGGACGCGGCTACAAGCGGACCGTCTTCGGCGAGCAGCTGCTGCCGACGGTCCGCGAGGCGCTGGGACGCATGGAGGCGACGATGCAGCGCTCGCCCCGGTTCGACCCGGCCGAGTCCGACCGCGAGTTCTCCGTGGCCGCCTCCGACTACACCGTGTCGATTCTCGCCGATCCGCTGCTGCGGCTGGTCAAGCAGGCGGCGCCGGGGATCAGGCTGAACCTGCACTCGCTGCCGCCGAGCCTGCCCGCCTCGCATGCACCCCTCGCGATGGAGGACCTGCTCATCGGCCCCGTCGGCTACGACTTCCCTGGCCGGCACGTCGAGCTGTTCCGTGACCGGTTCGTGTGCGTGGTCGACCCGGTGGTGAGCGGCCTGCGCGGTACCGCGCTCAGCGTGGACGACCTGGCCCGGATGCCGCATGCCGCGCCGACGTTCGCGCCGGGTTCCTACACCCCGGTGGACCGGGTGCTCGAGAAGCTCGGCGTCGTGCCGCGGATCCAGGTGACGGTGTTCGGCTGGCTGACGCTGCCGTTCGTGCTCGCGGGCACCGGCATGGTCGCGGTCATGCCGGAGCGGATGGCGCGCCTGGCCGTCCGCAGTGCGCCGCTGGCGATCATGGAGCCGCCGTTTGGCCTGGTCGAGCTCGTCGAGTCGGCGTACTGGCATCCGAGCAGGACCGAGGACCCGGCCGTGCGCTGGCTGCTGATGAGCCTGCAGCAGGCGGCCCGCGGGCTCTGAATCCGCGCGCTGGCGGCACGGTCTCTTATGACATCGGGAGACGGCTTAAGTCGTTGTTAGTCGCAATCCACAGGATGTGTAGCCATTTGTCCCGATATGCGGGTATCCGCGCAGGTCATCCGTTACGCTGCAGCTTGATCGCGGGGGTGATTGCGTGTCAATGTTCCCGCCACCATCGGGTTGATCTGTGGAGGGGGAACCCATGGCTACCTTTGCTACTGGCAGGCAACCAGTGGAGGAGTCGAGGGAAAAGGGCCTCAAGACCGGTGCCCTTGGCCTGGCGTCGAGCATTGTCATCGGCGTCGCGTCCACCGCGCCCGCCTACAGCCTGGCCGCGACGCTGTTCTTCGTGGTGGCCGCCGTCGGGCTGAAGGCCCCGCTGATCGCCGTGCTGGCGTTCGTCCCGATGCTGCTCTGCTCGATCGGCTTCAGCGAGCTCAACAAGGCCGACCCCGACTGCGGCACGACGTTCATCTGGTCGACCAGGGCGTTCGGGCCGGGCCTGGGCTGGGCGGGCGGCTGGGCCACGGTCGCGGCCGACATCCTGGTCATGGGCAGCCTCGCCCAGGTAGCCGGGCAGTACGGCTTCTTCTTGTTCCAGGGACCAGACAGCTCGATCGGCGCCAACGCCTCCGGCGGCTGGGTGCTGCTGGTGGGCGTCGTGTGGATCATCGTGATGACCTACATCTGCTACCGCGGCATCGAGGTCTCGGCCAGGTTCCAGCGGGTGCTGCTGACCATCGAGGTCGTCATGCTGATGGTGATGTCGGTGACGGCCCTGGTCCGGGTATTCGTGAGCGACCCGCCGGGGTCGCTGCACCCGAGCCTCAGCTGGCTGTCGCCGTCGGGCCTGACGCTGTCGGCGTTCATGTCGGGCATCATCTTGATGCTGTTCATCTACTGGGGCTGGGATACCGCCCTGTCGGTGAACGAGGAAACGGCGGACAAGTCGCGGACGCCGGGCCGGGCGGGGATCATCTCCACCGTCTTGCTGCTGATCACCTACGCGGTCGTCATTTTCGCCGTGCAGTCGTTCGCCGGGGTGGGCGACAAGGGCGTCGGGCTCACTAACCCCGACCACCAGTTCGACGTGCTGTCGGTGACCGGCAGCGCGATCTTCGGCACCTCCGCGTTCGGCACGGTGCTGTCCCGGCTGCTGGTCTTGATGGTGCTCAGCTCAGCCGCCGCGTCCACCCAGACGACGATCCTGCCGGCCGCCCGCACCACGCTGTCGATGGCCGCCTACCGGGCCCTGCCGCAGCAGTTCGCCAAGGTCAACCCGCGGTTCCTGACCCCCTCGGTGTCCACCATCGTGGTCGGGGTCGCCGCGGTAGTGCTGTACATCCCGCTGAACTTCATTTCCGGCGGCAACCCCATCGCCGACGCCGTCGCCGCGATCGGGCTGTACATCGCGTTCTACTACGGGCTGACCGCCTTCGCCTGCGCCTGGTATTACCGCTCGACCCTGCGAAATAGCGCCCGCGACCTGTGGATGCGCGGCATCCTGCCCGTGCTCGGCGGGCTGATCATGTACGGCGCCGGCATTTACAGCCTGCAGAGCGACTGGGTGGCGTCCAACAGCTACACCACCTGGACCGTGCCCGGCCTGGAGTGGCAGGTCGGCGGGATCTTCGTCATCGCCGCGCTGGCGGCGCTGGCCGGAGTCGCCAGCTTCGTCTACATGCGGGTCACCGCGCCCGCCTTCTTCCGCAGGCAGACCCTCACCAGGGCCACCCCCGCGCGCGTACTCGAAATGGACCTGTGAGCCGGGCCGGCGCCGGAGCCGAGGCCCCGGCGGTGACCAGCCCGCCGCCGGACCGCCCGGCGGGCCCGGCCGCCGGCCGGACGTCCTGGCCGGTCCGGTCGGGGACGGTCCCGGCGCTGGCCGACGGGTACACCGACCGGCTGGAGTCGGCGCCGCACCTGGTGGCCGCGCTGCCCGCCGGAGCGGCGCTCGCGCTGGTACCGGCCCGCGCGGCTACCGCCCGGTGGCCTGAGCCGGCCGCGCCTGACTGGCTGCGCGCGACGGGCAAGACCCAGCTCGCCGTGGCGCTTGCGGAGTCACTGTGGGCATCGCGCGGGCTCGACCTGCTGGTCTGGATCGACGCCAGCAGCCGGGCCGCGGTTCTGTCCGGCTACGCCGCGGCGACGACCGCGGTGACCGGCCGCGACCAGGCCATCAGCTGCGAGGCGGTCGCCACCCAGTTCCTCAGCTGGCTGAGCGAGACCAGCCGTTCCTGGCTGGTGGTCTTCGACGACCTGGCCGACCCGGCCGACATGGACGGACTGTGGCCGGCCGGGCGGGCCGGCCGGACGCTGCTGACCTGCGCCGACGCCACCGCCCTGCCCCGTGGCGCCCAGGTGCTGCCGGTCGGTCTCTTCAACTCGCGCGAGGCCCTCAGCTACCTGATGGAGCGGTTGTCGGCCAACCCGGGCCAGCGGCTCGGCGCGATCGACCTCGTCAGCGACATGGTTCTCGAGCCCGCCGCGCTGACGCAGGCCAGCGCGGTGATCGCCAGCTCGTCGATGTCGTGCAACAGCTACCGTGAGTACTTTCTGCGCAGGCGGCAGCAGCTGACTGAGCCTTCTGGCCTGCCGCCCGCGGCGAGCGCGGTGACCTGGACGCTGTCCTGGGAGCGGGCCGACCAGCTCGCACCGGGCGGCTCGGTCCAGTCGGTCCTGGCCCTGGCCGCGCTGCTTGACGGGCACGGGATTCCCGGCACCGTGCTGACCGCTCCGGCGGCGGCCGCCTACGTCGCCGGCGGCGGGACCCGGGCAGGCACCGAGCCCGTCCGGGCGGCGCTGGCGGCGCTGGAACGCACCGGCCTGGTGACCGCCGCGACCGTCAGCGCACCGCCCGCCGTCGGCATCAGCCCCGTGCTGCAAGCCGCGCTGCGCGCCTCGATGCCGGACGCCATGCTCGACCACGCGGTCCGGGTGGCGGCCGACGCGCTGCTCCAGGCCTGGCCAGAAGCGGAGCAGCCGGGCTGGCCCGCTTCCGGTCTGCGCTCCTGTGCGACGGCCCTGCGGCAGGCCGCGGGTACCCGGCTGTGGGCCGACGGCTGCCATCCGCTGCTGCTGCGGGCCGGCGACAGCCTGGACGCCGCCCGCCTCACCGGGCCGGCCGCCGACTACTGGCACGACCTGGCCGCGACCAGCGACAAGCTGCTCGGCGCCGGGCACCCGCACACGATCCTGGCCAGCCAGCGGCTGGCCGAGGCCCTGCTGGCCGCCGGGCGGCCCGACGACGCCGTCAGCTGGTTCCAGCGGCTGCTCGACACCCAGAGCGTGAAGCTCGGGCCCAATCACACCGAGGTGATCGGCGCGTGGCTCCGGCTGGGGCACGCGCTGGTGGCGGCGGGCCAGCCGCAGCGCGCGATCTCCGTGCTCGAGCGCGTGCTTCCCGATTTCGAGCAGGTTCGCGGGCCCGAGTCGGCCGACACGTTCGGTGCCAGGGACGAGCTCGCCGCCGCCTACCTGGCCGCGGGCCGTCATGCGGACGCGATCAGCCTGTACCGGCGCACGCTGGCGGGCCGGGAGCGCGCCCAGGGGGCCAGGCACCCGCAGACGATGGTCACCCGGCACTTCCTCGCCGAGGCCTACCTGGCCAGCGGCCAGGGGAAAGAGGCGGTGTCTGGCTTCAAGCGGGTGGTCGCCGACCGGGAGCGCGCCCTCGGGCCTGATCACCTGGACACGATCAGGTCGCAGTACGGCCTGGGCGCCGCCTACCGCAAGACGGGCAAGACGGTGGCCGCCGAGCGGGCCTACGAGCAGGCCAGGGTCGGCTTCGAGCAGGTGCTCGGCCCCCGCCACCCCGATGCCCTGCGCAGCCGGGCGGAGCTGGCCCTGGTTTACACGGGACTCGGCCGGTACGGCGACGCCCGCGCGCTGCTGCGTGACACCGTCGACCGCCTGCAGCGCATCCTGCCCTACGACGACCCGCTGATCACCGAGCTGCGCGAGATCCTGGCCGACATCGGCGACGAGTAACCGCGCCTGCGCTCGGTGACTCTTTTCTGATTGCCTCCTCGCGCAGGAATATTTGGGTGCCCCAAGCACTTGTCATGTACAAGCAATGGCGAGCAGGCGAGGGGACCCACGATGACGGACAAGGCAGCGGCGCCGGCGCCGGCTCGCGCCGGTGTCGTCCCGCAGCAGTCGGCGGACGGTCGCCGCGAGGCCACCGCCCTGGTGACGGACTCGTTCATCGACCTTCAGCGCACGGTGCGGCGGTCCAAGGCGCGGCTGCTCGCCGCCGCGGGCAACGACGTCGAGTCGGCCACCCACCTGCTGCTGCACACGGTCCAGGCCGAAGGCCCGATGCGGGCGAGCGCGCTGGCCGCGAGCGTGCTCGCCGACCTGTCCACGGTCAGCCGTCAGGTCACCGCGCTGGTGAGCCGCGGGCTGCTTGAACGCCGGGCCGACCAGGGCGACGGGCGGGCCAGCCTGCTGGCGCTCACCGACGCCGGCCGGGCCGCCATCGCCGAGCACGAGCAGGGCCGGCAGCAGTTCTTCGACGAGGTGCTGACCGGCTGGAGCACCGCGGAGCTGCACCAGTTCGCGCAGCAGCTGGAACGCTTCACCGCCGCTTACGACCATGTCCACTCCGCCCGGGTGACCGGGCGGGCCGCACGCCCGGACGGCCACGGGCAAGCAAGACCCCCCATCGCCGGACCGCACGATCCCGCAGAGCTGGAAGAAGGTTCCACCCCATGACCGCCACCGCAGTCCGCCCGGCGCACTCCGCGTCAGACGGCGCGCTGTCTCATCGCCAGATCCTGACAATCCTGTCCGGACTGGTGATGGGCATGTTCCTGGCCGCGCTTGACCAGACGATCGTCTCCACCGCTATTAAGACGATCGGCAACGACCTGCACGACCTGCAGGCACAAGCGTGGGTCACCACCGCGTTCCTGATCTCCTCGACGGTCGCCGCGCCGCTGTTCGGCAAGCTGTCCGACATCTACGGCCGCAAGCGGCTGTTCATGCTCGCGATCGTGATCTTCGTGGCCGGCTCCGCGCTGTGCGGCCTGGCCACGTCGATGTACGAACTGGCCGGCTTCCGCGCCTTCCAGGGCATCGGCGCGGGCGGCATCATGCCGCTGGCGCTGGCCGTCATCGGCGACATCATCCCGCCCCGCGAGCGCGCCCGTTACCAGGGCTACATGATGGCGGTCTTCGCCAGCGCCTCGGTCCTGGGCCCGGTGCTCGGCGGCCTGCTGTCCGGTGAGACCGACTTCCTCGGCATCTCCGGGTGGCGGTGGATCTTCTACATCAACGTCCCCATCGCCGCCGTCGCGCTGGTCGTCATCGCGCGGGTCCTCAAGCTCGACTACGTGCCCCGCAAGCGGCGCATCGACTGGTGGGGCTCGCTCATGCTGGTCGTCGGGCTCGTGCCGCTGCTCGTGGTCGCCGAGCAGGGACAGAGCTGGGGCTGGGCCTCGGCCGCCTCGTTCACCTGCTACTTCCTCGGCGCGGCGGGCCTGGCCCTGTTCGTCTGGGTCCAGCACAAGATGGGCGATGACGCGCTGCTGCCGCTGCGGCTGTTCCGCAACCGCACCTTCTCCGTCGCCTCCGGCCAGGTCACGATCATCGGCATGGCCATGTTCGGCGGCCTGTCGGTCATCCCGCTCTACCTGCAGATCGTGAAGGGCGCCTCACCCACCAAGTCAGGCCTGCTGCTGCTGCCGCTGGTCGGCGGCCTGATGCTGGCATCCCTCGGCTCCGGGCGGCTGATCGCCCGCACCGGGCGCTACAAGATCTTCCCCGTGGTCGGCTCCGTGCTCATGCTCATCGGCATGGGCCTGCTGATCACGCTGCGCGCCGACACAGCCCTGTGGACCACTGACATCTACATGGCGGTCTTCGGCATCGGACTCGGCCTGAACATGCAGAGCCTGGTGCTGGCGATGCAGAACGCCGTGCCCGCCAAGGACATGGGCGTCGCCTCGGCCGCCTCGACGTTCTTCCGCTCCATCGGCGGCACGCTCGGCACCGCGATCTTCTTGTCCGTCCTGTTCTCGCTGGCCGGCAGCAAGATCGCCCAGCAGTACACCAAGGCCGCCACCGACCCCGGCTACCTCGCCGCGGCCAAGGCCAACCCCGGTCAGGTCGCGCTGCTGCACCAGAACCTGAGCGGCGGGCTCAACGACACCTCGTTCCTCAGCCGGCTCGCGCAGCCGCTGGTCCACCCGTTCTACGTCGGGTTCTCGTCGGCCGGCGACGTGGTCTTCGCCATCGTCGCCATCCTGCTGGTCGCCGCCGTGGTGCTGTCCCTCTGCCTCAAGGAAGTGCCGCTCAGGCTCGTGTCCGGCAACCAGGCCCGTGCCCAGGCCAGCGAATCGGAGGGCGCCCTCGCGCCGGCCGGCGTGACGGCCGGGGCCGAGCCGGCCGGGGCGGTCCGCGCCTCAGCCGCTGACACCGCTGACGGGACTGCGGGCGGCGACAGCCGCGCTAGCGCGATTGCGGGCGGCGACAGCCGTGGCACCGCGACCGCGCCGGGGAACGGCGGACGCTAACGAACCGCCGCGCCGGACCCGCATGCCCGCGCGGGTCCGGCGCAGCAGCGTGCCGTCGAGCAGGACTGCCTTGGGGGCCGCCATTTCACCGGTCGTCCAGCGCACGCTGTGCTGGCCGTGGAGTTCGGTGGCGAGCGCCTGGCGCGCCAGCGGACTGTGCAGCCGCTCCTGGCTGAGCCAGGTCGCGAACTCGCCGTCCCGGTCGAACCCGAGGCGCAGCCGGGCATGGCCGAGGATGTCGTGGACGGCGCGGAAGCGGTCGTACGCCTGGCCCTCCCCGCTGTCCATCAGCGGGTGGCGGCGGTCCGCCTCAGCGGCCACGGTCGTGACTTCGAGTACACGGTCGCCGGTGACCGAGGCGATCAGTTCCCCGGCGTCGCGGTAGGGCACCGGGCACCGGGAGAAGACGACGTGCACCGGAGCCGGCTGATCCGGCGAGGTGAGCGACGCGAAGAATCCGTCGGACTCGGTGACGAGCCGCGCGTAGGCCGCCGCCGTGAGCGGGTCGGGCCTGGCCGGCGCGTCGAGGTAGGCGGCCGCGACTTCGCGGGCCAGCGCCGGATCGACCCGCCGTTCAGCGACCCGGCTTCCGTGGTGAGCCGGGTCCGCACTGTGGTTGTCCACGCGGACTCCCGTCTGGATCGCCGCGGTCGCGGGGCCGACCGCGAGCTGGTGCTTGCCGCTGAGCGTCCTGGCGACCCGCAACAGGCGGCCCGACGAGCGATGAGGCGCTGTGGCGGTGCTTGCCGCCGACGTGGCGGACGGCCCCGGAAACGTGCTTCCCCGTTACTTCAGACGGTACGCGCCCGCCGTGCGCGAGGCGGAGAAGGGGGGCCCGCGGCGGCGGAGCGTCACAGGAGCGGGCCGGCCCGCTTGACCGTGTGCGGCACCGGGTCGGCTTCAAGGTGGCGCAAGCCCGGGATCGGGCCGATGCCGGCCGCCCGCGGGCCCTGATCGACCCACATGCGCGGACGCTATACCCGCCTTGTCCTTGTCCGCGGCTAACGGTAATGCAACCGCATATTCGCGCGTCATTGGGCGTGATTCGCCAAACCGGGTCAATTATTCGATTAAACAAGATAAACATCGGCAACTCTGGCCAATTCTGATCATCATACCAGGTCAGGCCGCATTCAAGTGAGTCTCGCGCGCTCATTCAATATCCAGGAGCGGATGGCCTTACGGTGTCACGAGGCTGACGCGGCGGGTGGCCGGTAAGCCTGCGGGCGCCGTCGCGAAGATCCCCGGTACCGCGGAATACCGGCGGCCGATCCTTGACGCGGCCCTCGGCGGACTAAACAGGCACGGCGCCTGATGCGGGCGGGCGCGGCCCGTCTCCAGGCGAGGGCGACGACGAAGGGGAACACGCCCTGGACCCCGGACGTCAGCCGCTCAACCAGGCCGAGCTCGGCGCTGCCGGCCTGGGCCGCGATCAGCAGCCACAGCGACAACCCGGCGAAGACCGCCGCCGCCGCCGCGCAGCCGCGGACGCTGACGATCCAGGACCGGGCCCGCGCGCGGCTGGCGACGAGCAGCGGCCATACCGCGGTGGTGACGACGCAGGTCACCGCGAAGGCGAGATGCCGCGGCGTCGGGCCGGTGACTGGTTCAGGTGAGGCGGCGATGCCGAGAGTGGACAGGCCGGTGAGGGTCAGCAGGAGCCCCGCGGTCAGGCGGACGCCGGCCAGGGCCGCCCCGGTGGCGATCTGAAAGCCGCCGACCAGCACCAGGGCGCCGGTCATGACCCAGCGGTCGGTTCCCGAGTGGCCGGCCAGCACACTGATCGTCTGCCCCATCGGACTGTAGGAGGCGGGCTGCAGCGCGCCCGCGATCAGCCAGCCTCCGACCAGGACGAGCGGTGCCAGCAAGGCGGTGGCCACGGCCCACCCGGGGGGCGAAGCGTCCGCCCGCAGGCGCTGCGGCCAGTCGGCCAGCCGCCATCTGGCGGCGGCCGCGGCCAGCCCAGGGTCGGGCGCTGCCGCCGGTCGGTCGCGCGCGAGGTCTGGACGCGCAAGCTGAGTCATGGCGCCTCCGAAGCCACATCGACTCGGGCTGGCTATGCCGCCAACGGCGCTGCGGTTCGGCTGACAGGCCACGGCGTACAAAATCTTTTACCCAAGGTGACAGCAAGAACGCCTAGAGTGATATTCCTCGCATGAACCATCTTGTCCCGTGGGTCCCGCGAACCCCGTGGAGCCCGTGGAGCCCGTGCGTGCGCGTGCTGGTCAGCCCGCCGTGTCCGGGGCGGGCACCGCCGCGTCGGGTGCGGGCGCCGTGTCAGGGAAAGAATGGTGCTCGTGAACCACGGTCCAGCGGCCACTGGCCTTTCGCAGGCCGACGGTGAGCCGCAGCCGCCGGGCGGGGTCTCGGGCGAGCTCGGCCGGGGTGCCGCAACGCAGCAGGGCGAAGGCGAAGGCGACGTCAGGGCCAGCCGCGACCTCAAGCGACTCGATCTCAAAGACAGCTCCGCTTGCCTGCCAGCCGAAAAACGGCGGCCAGGTGTCGCGGTAGGCCTCGATACCCCGCACCCCCTGGTCAGGGGGTGAAACGTCGAACATCACGATGCCGGGTGCGTGGTCAGCCAGGACGGCGTCGAGGTCGCCGTCGTGGGCGGCCGCCGCCCAGGCCTCGATCAGTGCCCGGATCTGCTGTTCGTCACTCATGAGGGTCCTCCGCGCCAGGTCTAACGGATGGGACTGGCGGGGACCGGCAAAGTCATCGCACTGGACGGCGCCGGGTCCGCGACTCGGTGCACCCGGGCTTGGCAAGTCCCGGGCGAGCGTGCTGGCCCTGACGTGCGCCGGCGGCCGTCCCTCCCCGCGGCAGCGGGTCAGGCGGCCGCCGGCGCGGTTGCCGTCAGCGTGTTCGGAATTGCCAGCCGAGTGGTCCGCGCGGCCGGGGAAGGGGTCGCGCGAACGGGTGAAGGTCAGCTCGTGGCGTGCGCGGCCTTGAGGATGACCTGGGTGACGACGCCCGGGTCGGAGATCATCGACAGGTGCGGCGCCTTCACCTTGGTGATGCGGGCGCCTGCCTGCCTGGCCATCGCCAGCTGCTCGGCCGGCGGGATAACGCGGTCGGCTGTTCCGACCACCGCCCAGGACGGGATTGTCTTCCACGCGGGCACACCGGACGGCTGGCTGAGCGCGATGGTCGACAGCGGTTCCTGCGTGGCCGCGAGCATCTTGGCCTCGCTCGCCGGCAGGCCGTTGGCGAAGCACGACGGGAACAGGCTCTGCTTGACGTAGGCGTCGAACGCGCCGGCCGGAGCTCCGGGGTACGGCACGAGGTTGAAGATCGTGGTCGGGTCGGCCGCCACCACGCAGGAGCCGGGCACGGCGCTGGCCAGCTGCCCGATGGTCTGGCCCTGGGCGGGCGCGAACGCGTCCACGTACACCAGGGCCTTGACCTGCGCGTCGCCGGCCGCGGCGTTGGTGATGACCGCACCGCCGTAGGAGTGCCCGACCAGGATGATCGGGCCGGTGACGGTGTGCAGGTAGTCGGCCAGGTACGCCGAGTCGTAGGACAGGCCCTGCAGCGGGTTCGGCGGCACGTCGACCGTGTAGCCGTCGCGCTGCAGCCGCTGCACTACGCCGTCCCAGCTCGCGCCGTTGGCCCAGGCGCCGTGTTCAAGCACGACGGTGGGCAGCGGCGCGTGATGAGACGGCGCGGGGGAGGCGGCGGCGGACGCGCCGGGAGCGATGCTCACCGCCGCGGCCAGCCCTGCCGCGGCGGCCAGCCCGGCCGCTATTCCTCCGCGCCGCCGCCGGCGGCGGCCTGGTGCGATATTTTCCACGTAAATCTCCTCTGATGCTTGCGCTAAAAAGCATGCGGAAACAGCAGGAAAGCAACAGGGAGAGCCGAACTAATCGTTACTTTCGTCAGTTCGGGAGCGGAATTTGCCGCCTACTACTACCCGTACTTTGACACTGAGTCACCAGCAATGCAAGTCGGATAGCCTGCGGCCATGGCTCAATGCGGCTTATTTACCGGTCCAGGGCGAAAATTCCCGTCACCCTGTGCGACCGGTACGGGCGAAGACTGGACGGGGTCTCCGGTGAAAAGGTGCGATTAAAGAACGGTGACGCCGGTAATAGCCGCCCTGCGGTAAATGGGCGCATAGAGCGGGTGTGTACGTCAGGCATTCCCCTTACGCGGTCACCCCCTCACACGGGCCGGCCGGCGCGGCCGAGGATCGTGTTCACGTGCCGCATGTGGGCGGCGTCGACCAGCATCCCGTCCACCGCGATGGCCGCTGTCCCCTGCCGCTCGGCCTCCCGGTAGGCGCGGCCGGCGCGCAGCGCCCATTCGACCTCTTCCTCGGTCGGGGTGAAACGGGCGTTGGCGATCGGTACCTGGCTGGGGTGGATACACCACTTGCCGTCGAACCCGAGGACGCCGGCCAGGTCGCAGCTGCGCGCGTACGCGTCGGGGTCCTGGTAGTCGGGGAAGGGATAGTCGACCGCGGCGATCCCGGCGGTGCGCGCGGCCGCGACGACCCGCATGCGCGCGTAGTGCCAGAAGTCGCCCGGGTAGTCGAGGACGGGGGCGAACGTGGTGTTGACGCGCGCGCGCAGCGATGCGCTGAGGTCGCCCGCGCCGAGGATGACGGCTTCAAGGCGGCTGCTCGCGGTCGCGATCTCGACCGCGTTCTCCAGCCCCTCGGCCTCCTCGATGAGAACCTCGAGCCCGATGCGGCGGCGCAGGCCCAGCTTCGCCTCGAGCTGATCGAGCAGCACGTCGAACCACCACACGTCCCGGCCGCGCCGGGCCTTGGGAATGATGATGATGTCGAGGTTGTGCCCGGCGGCGGTGACGATGTCGACGACATCGTCGTGGCACCACACGGTGTCAAGCCCGTTGACCCGGACGGCGCGGATCGTCTGTCCCCAGCTGGTCTCGTTGAGCATCGTGATGACGTTCCGCCGCCCCTGCTCCTTGGCGCTGGGCGCGCAGGCGTCCTCAAGGTCCATGAAAACCAGGTCGGCGCCGGACTGAGCCGCCTTGGCGAGCATCTTGAGATTGCTCGCGGGCGTCGCGAGCTCCGACCGGCGCGGCCGCGCGGCCGGCTCCGCGACCGGGGCTGGGACCGGGACTGCCTGGGTTTCTTGTCGGGGGTGGTTCATTCGTCTCTCCTCGTCAGATGGTGCCGTTGGCCCGCAGCCGGGCGATCCTGGCCTCGTCGAACCCGAGCAGTCCCCGGTAGACCGCGTCGTTGTCAGCTCCGATGGCCCGGCCGAGATGGGCGGTGACCCCGGGTGTGCCCGACAGCCGGGCGGCCGGCGCCTGCACGCGCACCGGGCCGAGGTCCGGGTCGTCGACCGCCGCGAACGTGCCCCTGGCGGCCAGGTGCGGGTCGTCAAGCAGGGCCTCGGCGTCGTAGACGCGGGCGATGGCACAGTCGCTGGCCTGGAAGGTCTCCATGACGTCGGCGGTGGACCGCTGCGCGATCCAGTCGGCCACCGCGCGGTCGATCTCGTCGCCGCGGGCCAGGCGACCGGCCGGGCTGTAATAGCCGGGGTCGTCGGCCATGTCCTGACGGCCGACGACGGCGAACACGCGCTGCGCCATCCGCGGCGAGGCCGACGATATCGCCACCCAGTCGCCGTCCTTGGTCCGGTAGCAGTTCCGCGGCGCGCTGGCGTCGAAGCGGCTGCCTGACCGCTGGGGGCTGACCCCCAGCTGGTCGCAGCTCAGCGTCGCGGACTCGATCAGCCGTGCCAGCGGCTCGATCAGGTTCACGTCGATGACCTGCCCGCCGCCGCCGCGGACGTCGCGGTGGTAGAGGGCCGCGGTTACCGCGTTGGTCGCGGTGAGCGCGGCCACCCCGTCGGCCAGCATGAACGGCGGCAGCGAGGGCGGGCCGTCCGGTTCTCCCACCAGGTGGGCGAACCCGCTCATCGCCTCGGCCAGCGTCCCGTAGCCGGGGCGGTCGCTGAACGGCCCGCCCGCGCCGTAGCCGGAGACGTGCAGCACGATGAGGCCGGGATGGCGGGCGAGGACGTCGGCCGGAGAAAGACCCCAGCGCGCCAGCGCACTCGGCCGGCTGCCGAGTATGACCACGTCCGCCCCGTCGAGCAGCTCGTGCAGGACCGCCTGTCCCTCGCCCTGGCGCAGGTCGAGCGTGACACAGCGCTTGTTCCTGCTGACGCTCTTCCACACCAGGCCGATGCCGTCCTTCGCGGCGCCCCAGGTGCGCAGCGGGTCCCCGGCGCCCGGCTGCTCCACCTTGATGACGTCGGCCCCGAGTTCGCCGAGATAGGTGCCCACCATCGGGCCCGCGATGAGCGTGGCGGTGTCGACGACCCGGACGCCCGCGAGCGCGCCGCCTTCCTCAGGCACCGGCGCCCGCCCGGGTGAGCGAGCTCTCCGGCCGGGTCAGCCCGAGGTGGTCCCGCAGGGTGGTCCCCGTGTACTCGGTGCGGAACAGCCCGCGGCGCCGCAGTTCCGGTATGACCATCCGCACGACGTCTTCGAAGGCCCCGGGGAAGTGCGTCGCCGCCAGCACGAAACCGTCGCACGCGCCGCTGGTGAACCACTCCTCCATCTGGTCGGCCACCCGTTTGGGGGTGCCGACGAAGCGCGGCCCCTGCAGCAGGGTCGCCCGGTGGGCGGCCAGGTCGCGGATCAGCACCCGGCCCCCGATGTGCGTCTTGAGGTTCTCCACCAGGCCGCGGATGCCGGTGGTCGAGTTGACGAGCTCGTCGGTGACCTCGTCGTCCAGGCTGTGGGCGGAGAAGTCGTAGTTCATCAGCTCAGACAGCAGGGTCAGCGAGGCCATCGGGTCGACGAGGCCGTGCAGGAACATCTGCTCGCGCTCCTCGGCCTGGGCGGCGGACTCGCCGGTCACGATGTAGGCCATCGGGCAGATCTTGACGGAGGCGGGGTCGCGGCCAAGCTCGGCGATGCGCCGCTTCTGGTCGGCGTAGTGCGACCGTGCGACCTCCAGGCTCGGGTCGCCGGTAAAGATCAGCTCGGCCCACCGGGCGGCGAAGTCCCGGCCGCGGCCGGATGACCCCGCCTGCATCACGAGCGGGCGGCCCTGCGGCGACCTCGGCACGGTCAGCGGGCCGCGGACATGGAAGTACGCGCCGCGGTAGTTGAGCTCGTGGACCTTGGCCGGGTCGGCGAAGACGCCGCCGTCGCGGTCAAGGATCAGCGCGTCGTCGTCCCAGCTGTCCCACAGGCCGGTGACGGCCTCCATGAAGTCGTCGGCGCGGTCGTAACGCTCCTTGGGCCCGAGGTGGCGCTCAGCGCCGAAGTTCTGCGCCTCGCTGTTGTTGACCGAGGTCACGACGTTCCAGGCGACCCGGCCCTTGCTCAGGTGATCGAGGGTCGCGAACGTCCTGGCCACGTGATACGGCGGATAGTAGGTGGTCGAGTAGGTGGCGCCGAGACCGATCCGCGACGTTACCCCGGCGAGCACGCCGAGCACCGCGCTGAGGTCAAGCTTGACCGGCCGGGCGCCGTGCCTGACGGCCTCGGCGACCGAGTCGCCGTAGACGCCGGGCATGGCGAGCCGGTCGTCGAAGAACATCAAGTCGAAGCAGCCCGACTCGAGCAGCCTGCCCAGGTCGGCGTAGTAGTCGGCCTGGAGGAACCGCATGTCCGCCGCGGGATGCCGCCACGAGCCGGCGTAGACCGAGGTGCTGCCGGCTTGCATGAACGCGACGAGGGCCATCTGGTTACCGCTGTTAGAAGCCACCGGCCCGTTATAACACATCTAATATTTCAGATGTAAGATTAAAAACTCGCTATGCTGGGTCTCATGGTGAAAACGCTGGCCGAGTCGATCGGCGGCACCGTGCGGCAGCGGGCGGTGCGCGAGCTGCGGGACCGGATCCTGACCGGCGCGCTGCCGCCGGGCACGCGGCTCGACCTCGACGAGATCTCCGCCGAGTTCGGCATCAGCCGCACCCCGGTTCGCGAGGCGCTGCTCGAGCTGTCCTTCGAGGACCTGGTCGAGATCGCGCCGCGCAGCGGCGTCCGGGTGCTCGGCGTCTCGCCCGACGCGACGATCGACAACTTCGCGATCCTGGCGGCCCTGTCGGGCAAGGCGGCCGAGTGGGCCGCGCACCGCATCTCGGCCGACGACCTCGCCCTGCTCGGCCAGCTGGCGGACGCGCTGGCGGCGGCGCCGCCCGGGCCGGCGATGACGGACCTGAACTGGCGCTTTCACCGGGTCGTGAACACCGCGGCCGGATCCAGGCACCTGCTCTCGCTGATCAGGCAGGCCGTCAGGATGATCCCGTCCAACTTCCTCGAGGTGATGCGGGTGCACGATCCAGGCGAGCACCATCTCCTGCTGGCGGCGCTGCGCGACGGCCAGGCCGAACGTGCCCGCGAGGTCGCCGAGCAGCACGTGCTCGCGGCCGGGAAGTCACTGGCCGAGTGGCTGTCGGGAACCGGGTGACCGAGTCTTAGCCGGCGCCGTGGTGCCGCGGTGCCAGGTATCAGCGGGACGATGCCTGGCATAGCGAACAAGTATTTCCCCATTTGCCCCGCCGCTTTTAGTGTCCTGGGCATGGCATCCGCTCCCGGCACCGCGCCGCCGGCTACCTGGGCCCTCGGCGTCTTCCGTCGTCCGGCGCCCGCGCGCGGCGACGGGCCAGGCGAGACGTGGGGCGAGGAGTTCGCCGGCCTGGTGCGCGACGGCCTGGTGCGCGACATCTCCGGCTTCGGCACCGTCGGCGACCTGCTGCGGCACTGGGACGACACCCAGTCCCGGCTGGCGGAGCTGGCCGCCTCAGACGAGACGGGCGACTGGACGCCCCTGGCCGGGCTCGATGTCCGCTGCCCGGTGAACCCGGGCCAGATCCTGCAGTGCGGCGCGAACTACCGCAAGCACGTGGTCGACATCGTGCTCGCCGAGCGCCGCGCCGAGGAGTCGGTGACCGGCCACAACTCCGACGTCCCGGAAGCCGAGGTGCGCCAGTGGGCGCAGGCGATGATGGATGAGCGGGCGCGGGCCGGCCAGCCGTACGTCTTCGCAGGCCTGCCGTCGGCCCTGTCCGGCCCCTATGACGACATCGTGCTGCCGGACCGCGGTGACAAGCACGACTGGGAACTTGAGCTCGCGGCCGTGATCGGCCGCCCGGCCAGGCAGCTGCGCCGGGAAAACGCCCTGGAGTGCGTGGCCGGGTACACGATCTGCAACGACATCACCACCCGGTCGCTGGTCTACCGGCATGACCTCAAGGCGATCGGGTCTGACTGGTTCGCCGCTAAGAACGCCCCCACCTTCCTGCCGGCCGGCCCGTTCCTCGTGCCGGCCAGGTTCGTAGGCGACCCCGCGAGCCTGCGGATCAGGCTGCGGCACAACGGGATCACCCGCCAGGACGAGAGCACCGCCGACATGCTCTTCGACCTGCCCGCGATCCTCGCCTACATCACTGAGGTCACCGAGCTGCGCCCCGGCGACCTGGTGCTGACCGGCTCCCCGGCGGGCAACGGCGCCCACTGGGGAGTCTTCCTGGCCGACGGCGACGTCATCGAAGGCGAGATCACCGGCCTCGGCACCCAGCGCAGCCACTGCGTCAGCAAGCACGGTGCCAGCCAGCCCAGCGCCAGCGAGGGACAGCGATGACTGACAGCCTGATCACCCACCTGCGGCACGTCGACCTGGCGGTACCTGACTACGACCGGCAGCTCGCGTTCTACGCCGGCACCTGGGGGCTCACCCCGGTGGCGGGCGACACGGGCATCGCCTTCCTGGCGGCCGAGGGTTCTCCGGAGCGGTACGTCATCCGCCTCCGCCGGGATCCGGGCAAGCGCCTCGACCTAGTCGCCTTCGGCGCGGCCAGCCGGGCCGACGTGGACACGCTGGCCGAACGGCTGATCGCGCGGAACGTCGCCCTGGCCGGCGCGCCGGCCGAGCTGCCGACTGAGGGCGGCGGCTACGGCCTGCGCTTCTTCGACCTCGACGGACGAACCATCGAGGTGTCGAGCGACGTGGCGCCGAGGAGCCACCGCAAGATCGAGGAACGCGAGTCGATTCCCGTGCGGCTGTCACACGTGGTGCTCAACGGCACCGACCCGGACAGGACCGCCCGGTGGTACGCGGACACGCTCGGCTTCCGCCTGTCCGACACGCTGGCCGGCGACGACATGGGCACGGTGATGCACTTCATGCGCTGTAACCGGCGGCACCACTCGGTGGCGTTCGCCCGCGGTCCGCACGTCTCGCTGCACCACGTCTCGTTCGAGCTGCGCGGCATCGACGAGTTCATGCGGGGGACGGGCCGGGTGCTGCGCTCGGGCGCCCGCATGGTGTGGGGGCCCGGCCGCCACCTGGCCGGCGCCAACACGTTCGCCTACTTCCTCGACCCGGGCAGCAACACCGTTGAGTACACCACTGAGCTGGCGGAGCTCGACGAGGACGCCTGGCACCCGCATATCTACGACATGCACGACGACGAGGTGCAGGACCAGTGGGGCACCGCCAACCCGATGAACGAGCTGGTCGCTAAGGAATCATTCAACGATCCCGATCCCGGGCTCTACACGGCGCCGCCGGTGTGAACCCGGCACCGCCCGTTGCGGAACTTCCTCCCCGACCGGCGCGGCTGGCCCCTCGCCCCGCCGGTCATCCCCGTCCGGGGCAGGACGCCCCCGTGCCTGCCCCGGACGGACGGATAGCGGACCGACCACGAAAAACACGCCCCCGTTCGGCCGCATCCGGTTTCACCCCCATGACCACCGTTCCCTCATCCGGCAACACGTCGAAGGAGACATCGATGAGAGCTGTGCAGCAGGGCGGCATCGCCGCCCTTGCCCTTGTCGCGGGCCTCGGCCTCGCGGCCTGCTCGCCGGGCTCGGCCAGCTCTACGAGCACGGCCAGCCCGGCGGGTGCCGCAAGCGCGGGCAGCGGGACCGGATCGTCCGCTACCGCCACCGCGACGGCCGCCGCCGCGGGTAAGTGCGGGACGATTCCCACCGCGCTTCCGTCCGATCCGGACGGCGTGCTCGCCGCCCTTCCCGCCAGCATCCGCGCCCTGTACAACGGGTACCCGGTGCCGGTGTACAAGAGCGCGTTCGCCAGCTGGAAGCCGAAGTCGGCGTCTAACAAGACGATCGGGTTCCTGCTGTCGACGACGAACAACGGCTACCAGCTGGCGCTTGAGCAGATCCTCGCGGGCATGCTCAAGTCCGCCGGCTACACCGTGGACGAGGTGACCTCCTCCGACGAGGTGACCGACCAGGTGGCCGACTTCAACCAGATGGTGGCGAAGAAGGTCGCCGCGATCGTCTACGAGCCGCTGTCCTCCACGGCGTTCACCACCGCGGTCGCCAGCGCCGCGGCGGCCGGCATCCCGTCGATCTCCGTGCTCAACTCGGTCGGCTCGGCCGACACGATCTCCGTCGGCGCCAACGACTGGCTGCAGGGCGCGCAGATGGCGGCCCAGGTCGCGACCGACATCGGCGGCTCAGGCAAGGTCCTCGACGTGCACGGCATCTCCGGGGTGGCTATCGACACCTCCGCCTACGCGGGGGTCCACGCCGTCTTCGCGCAGTGCCCGGGTATCAGCACCGACGACACGATCTACACCCAGTTCGCCGACTCCACCGCCAAGAGCGGCGTGCAAACCTACCTGGAGACCCACCCGCAGAAGATCGCGGCGGCGATCACCTCGGGCTCAGGCGCGACCGGGGTGATGGAGGGCTTCCAGGCCGCGGGCAAGTCCGTGCCGGAAATCGCCAACGACTCCATGGAAGACGGGCAGCTGGCGTACTGGTACCAGAACAAGCCGGGCTACAAGGGCACGGGCATCACCGCGACGCCGCCGCAGATCGCGTCGGCCACCCTCGCGGTCGTGCAGGCCCTGTTCGCCGGCAAGGGAGTGAAGGTCTCGGCCGTGGTGCTGAACACCCCGCTGGTGACGGACGCCAACGTGGCCGAGTGGTACACGTCCAGCATGACCACCTCCTCCACCGGTAACGCGGGCGGCCCGACGAGCCTCAACGTGCTGCCGGCGTCCGAGCTGTCCGCGCTGGTCGGCTGACGCCGGGACCGCCATGATGACGCCTGCCACGATGAGTACCGCCACGACGGCGCCGCCCGCCACCCTGCTGCGGGTGGCGGGGATCTCCAAGGCGTTCGGTCCCACCACGGCGCTGCGCGGCTGTTCGCTCGAACTGCGCGCGGGTGAGGTGCACGCGCTGATGGGGGAGAACGGCTCGGGCAAGTCCACCCTGGTCAAGATCCTGTCCGGGGTGCACCGGCCGGACGCCGGGCAGGTACTCATCGGGCAGTCGCCGCTGCGCGCCCGCGGCCCGCGGGCGGCGATGGCGGCCGGAGTCGGCACGGTCTTCCAGGAAGTGCAGTGCGTGCCTGGCCAGCCGGTGCTCGACAACCTCTGGCTCGGCGCGGACGGGATCCTGCGACGGCGCGGGTCAGCGCCGGCCGGCGAGCGGCGCGCCCGGGCCAGGGCGGTGCTGACCGACCTGCTCGGCGCCTGTCCCGACGGACTTCTCGCCGCTACCGCGGGCTCGCTGTCGCTGCACGAGCGGCAGGCCGTCGCCATCGGCCGGGCCCTGCTGCGGTCACCGCGGGTGCTGGTACTCGACGAGGCCACGTCGGCCCTTGACGTGGCGACCAGGGACCGGCTGTTCGCCGTGGTCCGCCGGCTGACCGAGTCCGGCGCGGCGGTGCTGTTCATCTCGCACCGGATGGACGAGGTGACGGAGATCGCCGGGCGGATCACCGTGCTCCGCTCGGGCGAGTCCGTCGCCACGCTTGACCGCGACGAGGCGTCACTCAGCCGGCTGGTCGAGCTGATGACCGGCGGCGAGCACCTGGTCCAGGACGAGGCCAGGGCGGACTCGGCGGCGGACCTGGACGCGGTACCGTCGGCGGCGCAGGCGTCGCGGGCGGCTCCCGCGGCGGGTGCCGCGTCCGCCGGGCCCGTCGTGCTGACGGCGCCGGGGCTCACCCTGCGGGCCGGAGAGATCGTCGGCCTGGCCGGCCTCGAGGGCCAGGGGCAGGACGAGTACCTGAAGGCCCTGCGGTTCGCCGGCGGCCAGCCGGGCGCCGCGGCGCGGACGGGGTACGTGGCGCGCGACCGCAGCGCGGAGTCGGTCTTCCCGCCGCTGTCGATCAGGGAGAACTTCACCGCCGCGACGCTGGAAGCGGACACCCGCGCCGGGCTGATCTCACCGCGCGCCGCGTCCGCCCGGTTCGCCGGCTACGTGCGTCGGCTCGGCATCAGGCTCGGCCGGGACAGCGACGCCGTCACCACCTTGTCCGGCGGGAACCAGCAGAAGGTCGTGATCGCCCGCGCGCTGGCCAGCGACCCGCGGATCCTGCTGCTCAACGACCCCACCAGGGGCGTCGACATCGGCGCCAAGCGCGACATCTACCTCCTGCTGCGCGAGCTGGCCGCGTCGGGGCTCGCGATCGTGATGCTTTCCACTGAGGTGGACGAGCACCTGGAGCTGATGGACCGGGTGCTGGTCTTCCGCGACGGCCGCCCGGCCGCCGAGCTGGGCCGTGCCGCCCTCAGCCGGGCCGCGATCGTCCGCGCGTTCTTCGGGCCGTCCGCCGAGGCGGCCGGAACCGAGGCCGCCGGGGCAGGGACCGCCGGCTCCCAGACCGCTGGAACCGGGGCCGCCGGAACCGGGACCGCGGAATCCGGCCCGGCGGTTGAGCCGGCGGCGACCGCCCGTCCGGTCAGGCCGGAGCCGCCGCACCGCGGCCCGGCGACCCGCTTCTCGGCCGCCCTGGCCGCGCGGCGCGACCGGGCCTGGGAACTGACCGCCGTGCTCGCGGTGGCGCTGCTCATCGCGAACTGCATCGCGCAGCACTCGCTGCTGTCCTGGCCGGCCTGGCCGGTCATCTTCGCCGAGCTCGCCACCCCGGCGCTGCTGGCGATGGCGTCGGCGCCGGCGATCCTCGGCGGCGGCATCGACATCTCGGTGGCGCCGCTGTTCACCCTGGCGTCGGTGCTCATCGAGGTTGCGCTGCTCGGTCACGGGATCACCAGCGGTTTCGTCGTCATCCCGGTCGCGCTGCTTTGCGGCGCGCTGATCGGCCTGGTCAACGGCGTGCTGGTGAACTACGGGCGGTACCAGGCGGTGGTCGCCACGCTGTGCATGAACTTCATCTTGTCCGGCTTCGCCCTCGGCTACGCGCCGTCCCCGGTCTCCGGCACGACGGGGTGGCTCACCGCGCTCGGTTCCACCTGGGGCGGGGTGCCGGGCGGCCTGATCCTCATCGCGGTGCCGCTGCTGGCCTGGTGGGCCCTGAGCCGCACGCCGTTCACCGCGACGCTGCTGGCCGTCGGCGGCAGCGAGACCACCGCGTACACCGCGGGGGTGAACGTCGCCGCCGTCCGCACGCTCGCCTACGCGATCGGCGGCGCCATCGCGGGTCTGGCCGGGGTCGCGATCGTCGCCCAGCTGCACCAGGCGGAAGCCGACACCGGCTTCGTCACCCCGTTCATCCTGCTCGCCCTGGCGGCTGTCGCCCTCGGCGGCAACTCGATGACCGGCGGGCGCGGCAGCCTGCTGGGCGCGCTGCTCGGCGCGGCCGTCATCTTCCTCATCGAGAACCTGCTCGGCGCGGTCGGCCTGTCCGCGTTCTGGTCGCAGGCCGTGTACGGCGCGACCCTCATCGCCGCCGTCGTGTTCGCCGCGCTGAGCGTCACCCGCGCCCGCACCCGCCGACGAGATAACAGCAACAAGCGCGCTAGCGCAACCAGCGCCGCAACCAGCGCCGCGATCATCGGCCAGGCCGGCCGTCCCGGCGACGCCGGCCCCACGGGAAAGGAGGCCGGCCGATGACCAGTCTCGCGCCGGCACCGTCGTCACCGCCTGCGCCGGTCACCGGGCAAGGCGGCGGACTATCCCCTGGCCGCCGGGCCGCGGGGATCCAGCGCCGGTACCCGGTGCTGCAGGTGCTGGTGCTGGCCGCCCTGGTGCTCTACGTCGGCGCCAGGGACGGGGACTACACCTGGGGCGACCTGTGGGCGCCGATCCTGCTGCAGGCGTCGTTCCTCGGCATCGCCGCGGCCGGGCAGACGCTCGCGATCCTGGTCGGCGGCCTCGACTTCTCGATCGCGGCCTACATCGTCGCTGGCAACCTCATCATCACGCACCTGACCGGGCTCGAGCACTGGAACTTCGGGGTCAGCGCGCTGATCGTGCTCGCCGTCTGCCTGGCGGGCGGAGGAACGTCGGGCTGGCTGTGCCACCGGTTCGGGCTAGAGCCCCTGGTCGTCACCCTCGGGATGAGCTCGGTGGTCGTCGGCGCGTTGCTTGGCACCGACTCCACGCTGGTCAACGGCGCGGGCCCGGGCTGGCTGCAGTCCTTCACCGCGCAGTCGTCCAGGTCCTTCGGCCTGCCGGTGCCGCCGATCGTCACCGCCTGGATCGTGCTCGCGGCGGTGGTCACCGTGATCCTGGCCGCGACCCCGCTGGGCAGGCGGCTCTACCTGACCGGCGCCGGCCCGCGCGCCGCCGAACTGGCCGGGATCAACACCAGGCGGGTGTGGACCGGCGTGTACGCGGCCAGCGCGGTGCTGGCCGGCCTGGCCGGGGTCCTGCTCGCCGGTTTCAGCACCGGCGGCGACACCAACATCGGCGGCAACTACCTGTTCCCCGGGCTGGCGGCGGTGATCGTCGGCGGCACGATGATGGGCGGCCGCGGCGACTACCTGCGGACCTGCCTCGGGGCGCTGATCGTCACCGCGCTGAACTTCGTGATCTCGGTGCTGAACGTCAACGCGGCCGCCGCGCAGGTCGTGTTCGGCGGGCTGATCCTGGCCACCGTCGCCCTCTACGGGCGGGAGAGAAGGCTGCGCGACCGCGTGTAACCAGCCCCCGTTCGGACCATCCCCGCATTTCGACCCACGACACGCCGCACCTGTCCGGAACGGGACGCACCGCGCCGGCTGACTGACTGACTGACGAGGACACCGCATCGATGAGACTGCATCACGCCGGGCTCAGCGTCCCCGACCTTGACCGCGCGCTGACCTGGTACTGCGCGGCGCTCGGACTGCACCCCGGTCACCGGTTCGAGGTGCCGCAGGCCGGGCTGCGCGGGGCCTTCGCCCTGGGCGACGGCGAGGCTGGCGTCGAACTGCTCGAGATGGCCGGCGCGCGGCCCGGGGTCGCGAAAGCCGACCCGCCGTCGGCCAACGCCGTGCACGGCTTCAACCATGTCTGCTTCCGGGTCGAGGACCTGGAGGCGGCCTACGCGCGGCTGCTCGCGCACGGCGCCGCCGCGGTGTGGGATCCGCGCCCGGCGCCAGAGGACGGCATGCGGATGGCCTACGTGACCGACCTGGACGGCAACCTCATCGAGCTGGTGGCGCGGGCGTCATGAGGCAGGCGTCATGACGCACCGTTTCACCGGGAGGCTCATCCGCGCGGGCGACCGGGACTTCGCCGGCGCCGCGGTCAGCCGGATCTTCAACCAGCGGCGGCCGGAGCGGACGCCCGCCGCCGTGCTGCTCGCCGCCGACACCGCCGACGTGGCGGCCGGGGTGCGGCTGGCCAGGGCCGAGGGCCTGCGGGTGGCCGTCAGGGCGGGCGGGCACAGCTGGGCGGCCTGGTCGCTGCGCGACGACACGCTGCTCATCGACCTGGCCGCGTTCACCGGGCTGAGCTACGACGACGCGACCGGGATCGTCACCGCGGGCCCGGCGGTGCGCGGCGGTCTCGACCTCGACCCGTTCCTGGCCGCCCGCGGCCGGTTCTTCGCCGGCGGGCACTGCCCGACGGTCGGGCTCGGCGGCTTCCTGCTGCAGGGGGGGATGGGCTGGAACTGCCGGGGCTGGGGCTGGGCGGCCGACTCGGTCGAGGCGGTCCAGGTGGTGACCGCCGACGGCGACGTGCGCTGGTGCGACGAAGAGCGCGACGCCGACCTGCTGTGGGCCGCCCGCGGGGCCGGGCCCGGCTTCTTCGGCGTGGTCACGGCGTTCCGGCTGCGGACCAGACCGCGCTACCGCGAGCTGACCCAGACCACCTACGTGTACCCGGCCGCGGCGGCAGGCGACGTGCTCGGCTGGCTGCACGCCGCCCGCCACGACGTGCCGCCGTCGGTCGAGCTGGTGGCGGTCGGCATCACCCCGCCGCTGCCACCGGAAATCGACCACCAGGGGCCGGTGCTGGTGGTCGACGGGGTGAGCTTCGACGGCGGCCCCGCGTCACTGGCCGCGCTCGGCCGCTGCCCGGTGGCGGGCAAGGCCCTGGTCAGCAAAGTCGCCCAGCCGGTCACGATCGCCGCGCTGCGGGCCGAGCAGATCCGCGCCAACCCGGAAGGCCACCGGTACACGGTCGACAATGCCTACCTGACCGGGACCGCCGACGCGCTGATCCCCGCGCTGACCCCGGCGTTCACCGGACTGCCGACGGCCAGGTCGTTCTCGCTCTGGTTCGACCTCGCCCACCTGCCCGCCCGCCCGGCCGGTGCGGACGGCGGGCCTGGGACGGCGCTTTCCGTGCAGGGCGACCTCTACTTCGCCAGCTACCTGGTCAGCGAGCGGCCCGAGCAGGACGCGGTCTGCCGGAGCTGGCTCGACGCCACCATGGGCCGCCTCGAGCCGTTCTCGGCCGGCTGCTACCTGGGCGACGCCGACCTCACCGTCCGGCCGGCCCGGTTCATGAGCGACGCCGCCTGGCGGCGCTTCCGGCAGCTCCGCGCGGACCGCGACCCCGGCCGGCTGTTCGCCGGCTACGACTGCGCGGGCGAGTCCGCGCTGAACGCCACGGCCACCAGGTGAACGCCGGCCCGATGAACAGGAAAGGGAGGGCCGCACCGTGAGCGTGTCGTCGGCTCTGGTTGTCGGGGGCGGTATCACCGGCAGCATCCTTGCCCTCGCGCTGGCCAGGCGCGGGGTCAGCGTCGAGCTGGCGGAGATCAGCCCGCGCTGGCACGGCGTCGGCCACGGGATCACCGTGCAGGGCAACCTGCTCGCCGCGCTGGCCAAGGTCGGCGCGCTCGACGCGGTGCTCGACCGCGGGGTGCCGTTCGACCAGCTGCGGATGCGGCAGGCCGACGGGACGCTGATCGCCGAGGTGCCGACACCGCGCACCGGCGGCCGGGAGCTGCCCGCGACGATGGGCGCGCTGCGGTCCGACCTGCAGGAGGTGCTGTGCGAGCGGGTCTACGCGGCCGGGGTCAGGGTCAGGCTCGGGCTGAGCCCGCGGGCGGTCGCCCAGGACGCCCGCCGGGCCTACGTGGAGTTCACCGACGGCAGCACCGGCACGTACGACCTGGTGGCCGGCGCCGACGGGATCAGGTCGACGGTCCGCGGGCTGCTCGGCATCGCCGCCGTGCCGCAGCCGACGGGCATGTCGATCTGGCGGGTGGTCGCGGGCCGGCCGGCGGAGATGGACTGCGCCGAGGTGTACTACAACGGCCCGCGCTACAAGGCCGGCTACAGCCCGATCTCGGCGGGGCAGTGCTACGCCTACGTGCTCGACGTCGACGGCACGCAGGCGGACTTCGGCGCCGGGCCCGCCTGGCGGCTGATGTACGAGCGGTCCGACGGGTACGGCGGCACCTGGGGCAAGATCCGGGCGACGATCGCCGCGGACTCCAACGTCTCGCACACCAGGATCGAATGGCTGCTGGTCGGTGACCCCTGGTACCGGGGGCGCGCGATCGTGATCGGCGACGCCGCGCACGCCTGCCCGCCGCTGATCGCCCAGGGCGCGGCGATGTGCGCCGAGGACGCGGTGGTGCTGGCCGAGCTCGTCACCGGCGAGCTGCCGGTCGAGCGGGCGCTGCCCGCGTTCATGGCCCGCCGCCTGCCCCGGGTGGAACTGGTGGTGCACAGCTCCATGCAGCTGGTGCGCTGGGAGACGGGGCTCGAACCGCACACCGAGGCGGACGTCGCCCGGACGATGAGCTCGGTCCTCGGCTTCCTGGCCGCCGCGGAGGCCTGACCCATGACCTCGCGCACGTCACCGTCACCGTCAGCGGCCCGGTCAGCCCGGCCCGTCATCGACACCCACGGGCACCTGCTGGTGCCGGAAGCGGCGGCGCTGGCCGAGGGCCAGCCAGGTGAGGCGGCCGACGCCGCGGCGGAACGCGCCTCGTTCAGCGCGCGGAGCATCGCCGCCAACCGGGCCCAGATCGGCCGCGTCTGGCCGCAGCTCACCTCCGTCGAGCGCCGCCTGGCCGACCTCGACGCCATCGGCGTGGACCTCCAGGTGGTGGGCCCGATGCCGATGCACCGCTACTGGGCCGGCCCCGCGCTGGCCGCCCGGCTCACCGCGGTGACCAACGAGGCGGTCGCCGCGCACTGCGCGGCCGGTGCGGGCCGCCTGTACGGGCTCGGCACGCTGCCGCTGCAGCACCCCGGCCTGGCGGTGCGCGAACTCGACCGCGCGGTGACGGGGCTCGGCCTCACCGGGATCAGCGTGTCCACCAATGTCGACGGCCGCGAGCTGGCCGACCCGTCGCTCGACCCGGTGTGGGAGGCGGCGGCCAGCCTCGGCGCCGTCGTCTTCGTGCACCCCTGGGGCTGCAGCCTGGGCAGCCGTCTGGGCGCCAGCTTCCTCGGCAACACCTTCGGCCAGCCGGCCGAGACCGCCCTGGCGCTGTCGCACCTGATCTTCGGCGGCGCCCTCGACCGCCACCCGGGCCTGAAGCTGCTGGCCGCGCACGGCGGCGGCTTCCTGCCCACCTACATCGGCCGCTCCGACCACGCCTGGGCGCAGCGGGGAGACGCGCGCGGCTGCGCGGCCCCGCCGAGCAGCTACCTGCGCCGTCTCTGGTACGACGCGCTGGTCTACACCCCGCAGGCGCTGCGTCACCTGGTCGAGGTGGTCGGCTCGGACAAGGTGGTCATCGGCACCGACTACCCGTTCGACATGGGCGTCACCGACCCGGTCGAGCGCGCCGCCGCCGCGGGGCTGCCCGCCGCCGACCTCACCGCGATCCTGAGCGGCAACGCGGCCGCCCTGTTCGGCATCGGCGACCGCGCCCGTGATAGGTAATCCTTGAGCGGCACGCGCGAGCGCCGCCGGGCGGTAAGGGGCGTGGTGTGATGCGGGCAGTCGTCGTGAACGAGCTGGGCGGGCCTGAGGTCATGGCCGCGCGGGAGCAGCCCGACCCGGTCCCCGGCCCCGGGCAGGTCCTCATCCGGGTCGCAGCGGCCGGCGTCAACTTCATCGACATCTACCGCCGCTCCGGTGTGTACAAGCAGCACCTCCCGTGTGTCCCCGGTCACGAGGGCGCGGGCACGGTCACCGCGGTCGGCGCGGGCGTCACCGAGCTGGCGGCCGGCCAGCACGTGGCGTGGAACGACTGCCCGGGCAGCTACGCCGAGCTGATCGCGGCGGACGCGGCCAGGCTGGTCCCGGTGCCCGCCGGCATCGACCTGAAGGCGGCCGGCGCGGTCATGCTGCAGGGGCTCACGGCGCACTACCTGTGCCGCAGCACGTTCCCCGTCAGCGAGGGCGCCGTCACGGTGGTGCACGCGGCCGCCGGCGGCGTCGGACTGCTGCTCACCCAGATGATCAAGGACCTCGGCGGCACCGTCATCGCGACCACGTCGTCCGGCGCCAAGGCGTCACTGGCCGAGCAGGCAGGCGCCGACCACGTGACCAGCTACGACGAATTCCCGGTGGTCGTGCGGAACGTGACCGACGGACGGGGCGCCGACGTCGTCTTCGACGGCGTCGGCAAGGACACCTTCGACGCGAGCCTGTCGGTGCTGCGACCGCGCGGCATGATGGTGCTGTTCGGCGGCTCAAGCGGGCAGGTGCCCCCAGTCGACCCGCAGCGGCTGAACAGCGGCGGCTCCCTCTACCTGACCAGGCCGACCCTGGCCAACTACGTCGCCGACCGCGCGGAACTGCTGTGGCGGGCCAGCGACGTCTTCGCCTGGATGGGCAAGGGCGAGCTCAGCGTCCGCATCGGCGCCGAGTACCCGCTCGAGGACGCCGCCCGCGCCCACGAGGACCTGGCCGGCCGCCGCACCACCGGCAAGCTGATCCTGGTTCCGTAGGGACAGTGCCGGACAAGCTAACCGCCATTCATCATCCAGAACGGGGGCGGCTGACCCCGTCCGCGCCCGCCGTGCCCTACGGCCGGGCGAGCCACTCGTCGTAGAACGGCGGCATGCCGGCCGCCGCGCGAACTTCTGGCTGCGCCGGGAATTTCCTAGTACACCTGTTGGTATTTACCGTAGTAGGAAGCCGCCGGCAGTGCTGGAAACGGAGTTCACAGTGCCCTCCTCTACGGATCCGCTGCACCTGGCCGTCGCGCTTGACGGCGCTGGCTGGCACCCGGCCGCCTGGCGCGAGCCGGACGCCGAGCCCGCCCGCCTGCTCACCGCCGGCTACTGGGTCGACCTGGCCCGCCAGGCCGAAGCCGGCCTGCTCGACTTCGTCACGATCGAGGACAGCCTCGACTTGCAGTCGGACAGTCATTTCCGGCGCGACGACCGCACCGACCGGGTCCGCGGCCGCCTTGACGCGGTGCTGATCGCGGCCCGGGCCGCGCCCGCGACCCGTCACATCGGCTTCGTACCGACGGCGGTGACCACCCATACCGAGCCGTTCCACCTGTCCAAGGCGATCGCGACGCTCGACTACGTGAGCCGGGGCCGGGCCGGCGTCCGGGTGCAGGCCGGCGCGCGGGCCGGCACCGCCGCTCACTTCGGGCGGCGTGACATCCCTGAGATCCACCGCGACCAGCTCGGCGATCCGGCCGTGCGGCGGCAGACGGCCGAGCGTTTCGACGAGATCGCCGACTACGTCGAGGTGGTGCGCCGGCTCTGGGACAGCTGGGAGGACGACGCGGAGATCCGCGACGTGGCGACCGGGCGGTTCATCGACCGGGACAAGCTGCACTACATCGACTTCGACGGCCGCTGGTTCGCGGTCAAGGGCCCCTCCATCACGCCCCGGCCGCCGCAGGGACAGCCGGCGGTGGCCGCGCTTGGCCACGCGTCCGTTCCGTACCGGCTGATCGCGCGGTCGGCGGACATCGGCTTCGTCACTCCGCGGGACTCCTCGCATGCGGCGGAGATCGTGGACGAGATCCGGGGGCTGCAGGCGGAGGCCGGCCGGGACGTGCCGCACCTGTTCGGCGAGCTGGTGGTGGTACTCGATGAGAGCGCCGCCGCCGCGCAGGCTCGCCTTGACCGGCTCGACGAGCGGGCCGGAGGCCCGTACGTCAGCGACGCCCGCGTCTTCGCCGGCACCGCGGCCGGGCTGGCCGACCTGCTGCTGGACTGGCAGGCGGCCGGGCTGACCGGGTTCCGGCTGCGGCCGGCCGTGCTGCCAGACGACCTCGCCCGGATCGCCGGCGCCCTGGTGCCCGAGCTGCAGCGGCGCGGCGCGTTCCGCACCGCCTACCCTGACGGCGGCTGGCCCGCCACCCTGCGCGGGCTGCTCGGACTGCCGCGCCCGGCGAACCGCTACCGCCCCGTCCCGGCCTGAGAGGATCCCCCATGACCAAGCAGGTTCACCTGGCCGCGCACTTTCCCGGGGTGAACAACACGACCGTGTGGAGCGACCCGGCCTCGGGCAGCCACATCGAGTTCGACTCGTTCCAGCGTTTCGCCCAGTCGGCGGAGCGGGGCAAGTTCGACTTCCTGTTCCTGGCCGAGGGGCTGCGGCTGCGCGAGCAGAACGGGCAGATTTACGACCTGGACGTGGTCGGGCGCCCGGACACGTTCACGATCCTGGCGGCGCTGGCCGCGGTCACCGAGCACCTGGGCCTGACCGGGACGATCAACTCGACGTTCAACGAGCCGTACGAGGTCGCCCGCCAGTTCGCGTCGCTCGACCACCTGTCCGGCGGGCGGGCCGCCTGGAACGTGGTGACCAGCTGGGACGCCTTCACCGGCGAGAACTTCCGCCGCGGCGGCTACCTGGACCAGGGCGACCGTTACGACCGGGCGAGAACGTTCCTTGAGACCGCGACCGAGCTGTGGGACTCCTGGCACGGCGACGAGCTCGTCGCTGACAAGGCGAGCGGCGTATTTCTCAGCACCGCTACGCCGGGTGCGTTTGAGCACCATGACAAGTTCTTCGACATCGCCGGGCAGTTCAACGTGCCGCGCTCGCCCCAGGGCCGCCCGGTGATCTTCCAGGCCGGCGACTCAGAGGAGGGCCGTGACTTCGCCGCCGCGTCGGCCGACGCGATCTTCTCCCGGCACTCCGACCTCGACGGCGGCCAGGCCTTCTACGCCGACGTCAAGGGCCGGCTGGCCAAGTTCGGCCGGGCCAGGGGCGAGCTGCTGATCCTGCCCGCGGCCACGTTCGTGCTCGGCGACACCGACGGCGAGGCGGCCGACA
>DASYAD010000399.1:0-1867 GCA_036501515.1 Trebonia sp.
GCGAACAACGCGATCCGCAGGACCGGGAAACTGAGGTCGTAGTCGCCGATCACCACCCCGCCGGGCCGTCCGCCGTGACTGCCGAGCCACAGGATCAGCAGGCCGGTGACCGCCGCCGCCCCGACCGCGCTCAGCCCGATGTCGCGCGCGATCTCCCACCGGCGGGCCAGCAGGGCGAGCCCCACGAGCACGATCACGACGCCGAACGAACCCGCCTGGTATACCACCGTCACCAGCCAGGTAATGCTCCACGGCGGCGGATGGATCACGGCGACGATGGCCCGGTCGATCCGGGAGTCGTAGTGGATGATCAGCAGGCAGCACACCAGCGCCAGGACGGCCGCGGCCAGGCGCATCCCGTCGGTCCCGCGGCGGCGGCGCCGGCCGTCGCCGACCGGAGCCAGCAGGACCGAACGCCAGTCGCGCACGAGACTGCGCTGAGCACCGGGAACGGCGACCTCGGGCGGCGGCTGCAGGTCTGGGCCGGGACCGGAGCGCATGTCAGTCATCCGCCTGCCGGGCTAGGGCGGCCGCACGCTCTGGGACGAGGGCGAGCAAGATGACGACGACCGCGACGGACCACCAGAACGGGATCCGGCCGCCGCTGGACCCTTCCGCCATGCGCGCCCCTTCCCGGGCCGCCCAAAAAGTGGCCCGTGCTGGCACGTACACGATAATCCGTCCGATACCGGACGGGCTAGCTCTCCGCGTTGGCGGGCTGAGTCGTGTTCTCGTCCTGCCAGGCGCGGGAGCCGGCGGCATACGCCGCCCTGGCCTGCGCCCAGGTGCCCTTCGCGATCTCGGACGGGGGCCGTTCGAGATCGGCTACCCACCGCTGGACCGCCGCCAGCAGCCCGGTGCCGCTGACGGCGATGCCGGCCATGCAGATGGCACAGCCGACGCCGAACAGCGTCCCGCCGATGATCAGGTGCTTTGAGGGCACCTGGAACCCGGTGGCGTCCGGCCGGAACCCGTTCGCGGTGACCCGCTTATTCGTCATGGCGTCCCTCCTTTGGAATGACACCAATGCTTCAGGCAGCGGCGCGGCCGCGCCTCACCCACCTGGGGTGAGCTCGCGTTCAGACGGCAGCGCGTCAGACGGCAGCGGTGTCAGACGGCAGCGGTGTCAGACGGCAATGGCGACGGTGACGCCGTCTACTCCGCTCGGGTGCCAGGCGTCGGCGCGCAGCAAGGCGTCCGCGCGGGCGGCCAGCCGGAGCGGCTCGGCGATCTCATCGAGCAGCGCGGCGGCCGCCGCCGTGTGTGCCTGCACCGTGAGCGACGCCAGCCGCGCCGAGTTGCCAAGCCGCAGCCCGCTGCGCTGCGCGCGGACCGCATCGAGGATGACCGTTAGCTGGTCGACCGCCGCGCGGGCCGCCGGGTCGGCGCGCCAGGCGGGACCGGCGGCCGGCCAGCTCGTCAGGTGCAGCGAGGGGGTTCCCTCGAGTGACGCGTAGAACCGCTGGTACATGTGCTCGGTGACGAACGGGGCGAACGGGGCGAACAGCCCGAGCAGCACGCGGAACGACTCGCGCAGCGTCTGCCGCGCGCTCCGCGCGTCCTGTTCGTCGCTGGTTAGCCGGTCTTTTACCATCTCCAGGTACCGGTCGCAGAACACCGACCAGAACATCCGCGACGCGGTGGCGTACGCCTGCATGTAATCGTGTTCCTCGAAGAAGCCCGTCGACAAGTGGACAGTCTCCGCGAGGTGGGCCAGCAGCCAGCGATCGACGATGTCGCGGTCGGCCACCGGGATTTGGGGGCCGGCCGGCTGCCCGGCCGGCTCTAGGTTGAGGGACAGGAACCTGCCGACGTTCCACAGCTTGACGGCGAACTTCCGCCCGGTCCGCACGTCCTTCTCGTTGTA
>DASYAD010000400.1:0-3214 GCA_036501515.1 Trebonia sp.
ACGGTCCCCTCCGGCAGGTCGAACATGCCCTCGCTCCGCGCGCGCAGCGCCGTGATGATCGCGTACCCGTGGGCAGGCCCCGCCGCGAGCACGGACAGCAGCAGCAGGTCCAGGTGCCCCTTCAGCCGTTCCCTGTTCATACCAAGGAAATCTATGCCTCGTGTAGCTAGGTGTCAAGCACGTAGGACCATCCGGGGCGCCAGCCGAAGTCCTCCGCCATCAGGTCCTCGACCGGGACGCCGCGCAGGGCGTGATCCAGCGCCCAGCGGGTCGCGACGTGCCCGATGACCACGACCCGCCGTCCCGCCCAGCGCGACGGCAGGTCGGCGAGGAACCGCTCGCCGCGCGCGACGGCCTGCCGCCAGCTCTCCCCGCCCGGGTACGGCACGTCCAGGTGATCGCGCCGCCCGGCGTGCATCTCCGCGGCGGGCATCCCGTTCAGTTCGCCGTAGTCGCATTCGCGCAGCCGCCAGTCGTGCAGCACGGGGACGCCTGACCCGTCGAAGGCGAGCTCCGCCGTCTGCACGGCGCGCCGCAGGTCGGAGCAGAACACCGTCGCGATACCGTCCTGGGCCCGCCGCCGCCCGAGCTCGCGCGCCTGCGCCCTGCCCGGCCCGGAAAGGCGTCCCGGCAGCCACCCGGTCGCCCGGCCCGCCTCGTTGTCCTCGGTCGTGGAGTGCGTCTCGAAGACGATCTCGATGCCCACGCGCCAACCCTAAGCCCAGCCGGCGTGACAACCCGATCCGCCGCCACCGCGTCAGGTACAAAGGAGTGACTCAAGGGGGCGAACATGGGCAGACTTCCCGCGCTGCGATGGGCGATCGCCGCTGCCGCCGTCGCGGCGTTGCTCGCCGGCTGCCACGTCCCCTTCGTCTCCACGGGCGGCAGCGGCAGCGGGACAAGCAGCAGCAGCGTCCCGGCCAGCCTGAACACGTGCACTGTCTACGCGCAGCATTACGACGCCGAGGTCATCGTCACCCCGGGCCGCACGTCTGAGTGCGACACGCTGATCACCAACCTGACCGGCGGCGGCATGGTCTGGGCCAGCACGCCCAACGCGGGGTCCATGGGCAATCTCACCGAGCAGTGCGACCTGATGAGCGCCGGCGGGAGCTACGAGGCAGTCGTCATGGACGAGTCCGGCGCCTCCGTCGGCCATGCCACCTGCAACGGCTTCGAGACAGCCGGGTGGAACGCGAACACGCAGGCGGGCCCGCTCGCCCGCTTCGTGGCGGCCCATCAGCAGGCGCTGCTGCAGCAGCAGGCGACCGTGGCCGCCTCGGCCGGCCAGGCGCAGCAGGTCACCAGCGCCCAGCAGGCGCTCGAGACGGACCTCACCACCCTGCAGCGCGTCAACTCGGCGCTCACCAGCAGCAAGAGCCTGACCGGCGCGGTGAACCAGATGAAGAGCGACTACGCGCAGGAGCAGGCGGATTACGCCCGCGAGCAGCACGACTCGTGCCCGGCAGCCGCCGGGGACGCGACGACCGTGGGCCAGGATTCCGCCACGGTCGGCGGCGATCTCAACACTCTCACGGGCGACGTGGAAAACCTCCAGGTCGGGGGCATCCAGAGCGTCCAGACCGCGGTATCCAACGTGAATTCCGATCTGAGCAGCCTGCAGAGCCTGCACGCAGCGGCCACGGTGAATCCCGCCTCGGCCATCGCCACGGGCAACACGGCGCTGGCGAGCGCCTGGAACTCCATTGCCGCCGCGCAGGGACAGGGTAAGACGATCATCACCGAGGCCCAGGCGCTCGCGGCCACGGCGCAGAGCCTGGCCAGCCGGCACGGCTGCTGAGATCGTGGCGCGCAGAGCGGCCGCCGCGCTGGCGGTCTTGCTCCTGGCCGCCGTCCTGGTGACCATCTGGTACCGCGGCACCTACCACATCTGGCCTGGCCAGGCAGCCGGTTCCCGAGTGCACTGGTGCGGCCGCGACTACGAGAACGACCGGGGGCCCGCTTCCGCGGAGACCTTGTGGCAGGCGAAGGCTGGCAGCACGCTGTCGCTGCGGGTCGCCGGCGGCTATCCCCCGCTCGGGCCGCGGCAGCAGTTGCTCGCGGTCTCGATGGCAGGCCAGCCCGCCGCGTGTCCCACCGTGGTGTTCCTGAAGACCGGCCAGGACAGCTATCTGCCTTACAGCTTGCTCGGCGGTCCCTGAGCGAGCCGGGCGACGAGCGACGGGTCGTCGAGGACCGGCTGCCAGGCGAGCTCGGCGGCGCCGATCAGGCCGCCGTGGTCGAGCGCGCAGGGGTGGATCGGGACTCCCGCGCCACGGCCCCACGGGCTGCGCAGCGCGACGGCCTCGCGGAGCTCGTCGGGGGCGGCGAGCAGCAGGTGCTTGTGCAGGCCGCCGAGCAGCACCCGGTCCGGGTTCACCACGTTGATGAGGCCAGCCAGGCCGAGCCCGAGGTGCTGGACAAGGGTGCTGACGGCCGCCCGCACCCGCGAGTCGGTCGCGTACCCGGCGCTGAGCGCGGCGATGGCCTGGTCGAGCACCGCGGTGTCCTGAGCGGGGACGAGGCCCGCCGCCGCCATGAAGCGCTCGGCGTCGGTTTCCACGTTGAGGCAGCCCCGGTTGCCGCACGGGCACGGGCGGCCGTTCGGGTCGACGCTGACGTGCCCGGCCTCCATCGACAGGCCGCCGCTTCCCGTGTAAAGCGCGCCGCGCAGCACGAGCGCGCCGCCGACGCCGCGGTGCTCAGCCGCGACGACCAGCAGGTACCCGGCGCCGCGGCCCGCGCCGTGCCGGTGTTCCGCCAGCGCGACCGCGTTGACGTCGTTGACCGCGACGCAGGTCATGGCGCCGGCCGTGCCCACGCCGCCGCCGATGCCATGCTCGGCCAGCTGGTCGGCCAGCAGCCCGCAGAACACGTCCCTGACCTTGGCGCCGGTCGGCCAGCCGAGGTAGAGCGGGCTGACCGCGGCGCCTTCCGGCTCTGAGACCGCGCTCGGCATCGCGAGCGCCGCGCCGACGCAGGCCCGGCCTGATTGCGCCAGCAGCCCGGCGCCGGCCGCGGCGAGCGGCGCCAGGGCGCGCGCGGGATCGCCGGGGGCGGGGACCTGACGGCTGGTCTCGGCCACGATCCGGCCGCCGAGCCCGACCAGGGCGACCGCGAAGCCGTCCGGATGCAGCTGGGCCGCGAGGGCCACCGGCCCGTCGGGGTCGATCGCCAGGCCGTGTGACGGCCGGCCCTGGGTGCCGGCCCGGGT
>DASYAD010000401.1:0-60217 GCA_036501515.1 Trebonia sp.
CGGTGCGGGCTCGGCTGGCGCGCGGACGGACGGGGACGGCCCCGGTTCCGCCGGGCGCCGCCCGGCTGCCTCCTCGCGCTCGGCCGCCTCGGCGAGCTGGTCGTCCCGTGGCCGTGACACGTCCCTGGCCCGCATCGCGGTAGACAGCGTGATCTTGGTGACCGGCATGTACTGATTGTGCCGTCAGAAGATCTGCGGGCACCAGGGGGCCGGGTCCCAGGACATGGCGCTTGACAGGCGACGGACCGCGCCGGGCCGCAGCTCGGTGACCAGGCCGGCCGCGGCCAGCGTGCCGAGCCTCGTGCCGCCGAGGTAGGCCGCGCCGAGCTCGCGCACGTCAAGCGCGAGGTCGGCGGGCTCGTCAGTGCGCCGGCAGGCCGCTTCCGCGCGCAGTCCGTCGGCCGCCGCCCGCAGCCGCCACCGGCCGGCGTTCCCCGGCAGCAGCTCGTCGGTGACCTGGAGCACCACGTCGACCGGACCGGAGTAGGCGCGCCCGGTCAGCGCGGCCGGCAGGTCGATGATCCGCGCCCAGATCCCGTCGCAGACCTGGACCCGGGCCCGGCGCTGGTCGAAGAGCTGGTAGATCAGCGGGTCCTCGGCGCTGCGGAGCTCGGCCGTCACGGTGCTCACCAGGTCCCTGGTGAGCAGGTTGTGCCAGAGCGCGGCCCCGGCGGCCGGATCGGCGCCGAGGACCTCGCGGACCACGATCAGGCTGTCGGGCAGGTTGGCGGGCTCGTCCCAGCGCTCGCGGGCCGCGTAGAGCGCGTACCCGCGCACGCCGGCCGCGTCCTCGGCCAGCAGGCAGCGCAGCGGGCCGAAGCCGCCGCGGCTCTCGGGCTCATCGGACAGCAGCCGCTCCCACCAGTCGGCGGACCGGGCGAAGAAGCCGGGCTGGGCGGGCAGCACGCTGTCGTAGACCTTCGCCAGCTCGCCGGCCACCGCGTGCGGCTCGGCCAGCCGGAGCCGCAGGGCGGGGTCGACGGCGGCGGTCGCGGCGAGCGCGCCGTCGCCGCGCTCGAACCGGAAGTACGCGTTGGTCGTCGCCCGCCCGTAGCCGTAGCGGCCGTAGATCGGTGTCTCCGAGGCCCACAGCACCGCGACCGCCTCACCGCCGCGGGCGGCCAGGTCGGTGACCTGGCGCCGCATCAGTGACCGGAGCACGCCGCGCCGCCGGTGTGACGGCAGCACGGAGACGGCGGTGACGCCGGCCACCGGGAGCACGGCGCCCGGCACCGCCATCGCGAAGGTGTAGGCCCCCGCCGTGCCGACCAGCGACTCGCCGGCCGGCAGCGAGTCATCGAAGGCGGCCAGCGACCGCTCGGGCTCGAACATGCGGAGCGAGCGCGCGAGCCGGGCCGCGGACGGCGCCCCGCCGTTGAACGCGTGCCCGTGCACGCGCCTGAACATGTCGAACTCGTCGGCGCCGATGAGACGGATCGGGTAGTCCTCTGCCATGATGGAGTCATATCCCGCCCGGCCCGCAGGATGCTAATGAATTTCGACAGCGGGGAAGATGGAGCGTGGACCGCGTGCGACTGACCCAAACTGCGGATAATCTGCCCGTGTCATGAAAGTCTCGGCAGGTCTCCCGGCGGTGCGCGCTGTGCGGCGTGCCGGGCGGCGGTTCTCCGAACAGACCAGGCAGCAGCTGCTGACCAGGAACCGCCGGGTGGCGGGCGTGCTCGCGGTGATCACGGTCGCGGTCGCGGTCGTCGCCGCGCACGTGTCCGCCTGGCTGGTGTCACCGGGCGTGATGATCATGCCGATCCTGCTCGGCGGCCTGCTGCTGTGGCCGCGGGCGTTGCGCATCCTGATCGCGATCGCGGCGGCGGGCCTCGTCTACGACATCGTGCTGGACAAGGCGGGACCGGGGATCGTGGTGACGATCGCGGCCACCGCCTACTTCGCCGACGTGCTGTCCAACACCAGGGGCAAGCTCGGCACCAGGGGAATGCGCGCCGACCGGATGATGATCGAGCTGCGCGACCGCATCCGCGCCCAGGGGACGCTGCCCGAGGTCGGCGACGGCTGGCACTCCACCTCGGTGCTGCGCCCGGCGGGCGGCTCCTCCTTCGGCGGCGACTTCGTAGTCTCCTACAGCGACGGCAAGTCCCTGGAGGTCGCCCTGGTCGACGTGTCGGGGAAGGGCATGGACGCCGCGACCAGGGCGCTGCTGCTGTCCGGCGCCTTCGGCGGTGTGCTCGGCTCGGTTCCGCGCGAGCAGTTCCTGCCCGCCGCCAACGCCTACCTGCGCCGCGGGTCCACCGACGAGGGCTTCGTGACCGCCGTCCACCTGTCGATCGACCTCGCCTCGGGTGAGTACACCCTGTACTCAGCGGGCCACCCGCCCGCCGCGCGGTTCGACGCGGGCACCGGCAAGTGGCGGCTTTCCGCCGCCCGCGGCATCGTGCTCGGCGTCGTCCCCGACCTCGGAGCCGTCCCCGACGTGCCCGACGAGGGCGTGCTCCGCCGCGGCGACGCGATCATGCTCTACACCGACGGCATGGTCGAGGCGCCGGGACGGGACATCGACGAGGGCATCGAGCGGCTCCTCGGCGAGGCCGAGCGGCTGGTCGTGGCGGGCTTCCGGGCCGGCGCGGGTGAGCTCGTCACCACGATGCAGCGCACGGTCGCCAGCGGTGACGACTGCGCGCTGGTGCTCATCTGGCGCTCGTAAGCGCGAGTGCGGTTTCTCACCAGCGCGGCGGCCCGCACTTGCACGGCGAGCGATCGCCGCGGCACACCGCGTCAAATTGTTTCCGCAATGTGTCATATCTGGGATTACCCGACGCGCGCCCGGTCAGCATGAACATGGTGCCAAGTGGGTAACGATTGGTCGGCCGACGCTTGCCGGGCGGCTCGGCGGCCTAGGCGGACACCCGCTGAGTTTCGGCGTTTCCGCAGTTCAATGCCGTTCTCCTCGCCCTTTTAGGTATAGCACTAGCATATCGGCATTCGATGTTGCAAACTAAATACCCCGGCAATGCACGTCGGGTCATCCGGTCGCAACTGTTTCCCTGACAGGCTCGTCATACTTCTCCGACAGGCGTGTCAGGTGACGCGTGTGTCATTGTTTGCATTTATTTCTGAGCTGTGCACAAATAGACAGGTGACAGGCACAGGGGTCGGCCGTGCGGGGAGTAGCGGCTTGGACGAAGACAACGGGGCAGCGCCGTCGATCGCGGCGCAGGTCTCGCTTGCCGTCGCGGCCAAGGCCTCGGCCGAGAACTTCCCCGTCGCCCTGCGCGTGCTGCCGAGGCGCTGGCGGGCACACTTGACTGCCCTGTACGGCTTCGCCCGGCTGGTCGACGACATCGGCGACGAGCCGCTGCCAGGACTGCCTCCGGACACCGACGACGCGACCGTCACCGCGACCCGGCTGAAGCTGCTCGAGGACCTGCGGCAGGACGTCGCGCGGATTTACGCCGACGGCGCCGCCGAGCCCGGGCTCGCGGTCGTCGCCGCGCTCAAGACCACCGTCCGCGACTGCTCGATCCCGAGTCAGCCGCTGTACGACCTCATCGAGGCCAACCGCCAGGACCAGCTCGTCACCAGGTACGAGACGCAGGCGGACCTGGTGGATTACTGCCGGCTGTCAGCCAACCCGGTCGGTCAGGTGGTGCTCTACATCATGCGCGCGGCCACGCCGGAGCGCATCGCCGCCTCCGATAGCATCTGCACCGCGCTGCAGATCATCGAGCACAGCCAGGACGTCGCCGAGGACCTCGCCAACGGCCGGGTCTACCTGCCGCGGCAGGACATGGAGGCGCACGGCGTCACCGAGGCCGACCTCGCCAGGCCGGCGGCCAGCCAGCAGGTCAAGGACCTGCTGAAGTTCGAGGCGGACCGGGCGGCCGCCCTGCTCAACGCCGGCGCACCGCTGGTCGGCACGCTGCACGGGATGGCCAGGCTCGCGATCGCCGGCTACGTGGCAGGCGGCCGCGCGACGCTGAAGTCGATCGAGGCCAGCCGCTACGATGTCCTGCGCGCAACGCCGAGACCAGGCAAAAAAGACACGCTCGCGCTGATGGCGAGCTGCTACGTCAAGGGGAGGTGACAGTGAACGCCGAGGAAGCTTACGCCCAGTGTGAGCAGATCACCTGGGAGCAGGCCAGGAACTTCGCCTACGGGATCAGGCTGCTGCCCAAGGGCAAGCGCGGTGCCCTGGCCGCTGTCTACGCCTTCGCCAGGAGGATCGACGACATCGGCGACGGCGACCTCCCCGCGCAGGAGAAGACGGCGCAGCTGGAAGCCGCCCGCGGTCAGGTCCACGCCCTCGTCGCCCGGGTCAGCGGCGACGCGAACGCCGTGCTCGACGACTCCGACGCGGTCCTGGTCGCCCTCGCCGATGCCGGGCAGCGCTTCGCCGTGCCGCTGGCGGCGTTCACCGAGCTGATCGACGGCTGCCTGGCCGACGTGAACGAGGCCACCTACAAGACGTTCGACGACCTGCTCTGGTACTGCCGCTGCGTGGCGGGCTCGATCGGGCGGCTGTCGCTCGGCATCTACGGCGCGGCCCAGCCGGAGCGGCAGAACAAGCTGGCCGACGACCTCGGGGTCGCGCTCCAGCTCACGAACATCTTGCGCGACGTCCGCGAGGACTTCCTGAACGGCCGTATTTACCTGCCGAAGGAAGACCTGGACAAGTTCGGCATCGAGTTCGCGCCGTTCGGCTCCCCTGAGCCGTTCCCCGATCCCGCCATGCAGGCCAGGTTCGCCAGCCTGGTCGAGTTCGAGGCCAACCGTGCCCGCGAGTGGTACGGCAGCGGCCTGCGGCTGCTGGCCACCATCGACCGCCGCAGCGCGGCCTGTACGGGCGCGATGGCCGGCATCTACCGCCGTCTGCTCGAGCGCATCGCCACCAGCCCGCACGCCGTTCTCGAGGGCCGGATGTCGCTGCCCGGCAGCGAGAAGGCGCTCGTCGCTGCGCAGGCCCTGGCCGGCTTCGACCGCTGGAAGTACCGCAAGGGAGCCAGCCGGTGAAGGCCGTGGTAATCGGCGGCGGCCTGGCAGGCATCACCGCGGCGGTGGCCCTGGCCAAGGCGAACCACGAGGTCACGCTGCTCGAGGCGAAGCCGCGGCTGGGCGGCGCGACGATGTCCTTCGCCCGCGACGGCCTGGTCATCGACACCGGCCAGCACGTGTTCCTGCGCTGCTGCACCGCCTACCGCGGCCTGCTCGACCGCCTGGGGATGTCGGTGCACGCCCCGCTGCAGCCCCGCTTCGACGTGACGGTGGTCGCCCCGGGGAAGCAGGCGGTGCTGAAGCGCCGCCGCCTCCCCGCGCCGCTGCACATGCTGCCGGCCCTCTTCGGGTACCCCTTCTTGAATTTTCCCGAACGGATGCGGCTTTCCCTGGCCGCCCTCGCCTTTCGCCGTCTGGACCCGAAGGACCCCAAGACCGACGAGCTGAGCCTGGGCGAGTGGCTCGCGGCGCACGGGCAGGACGAGCGGACCAGGCGCGTGCTCTGGGACCTGTTCTCCGTGTCCTCGCTGAACGTGCCCGGTGACGACGCCAGCCTCGCCCTGGCCGCCGTGGTGGTGAAGACGGGCCTGCTCGGCGACGCGGACGCGGCCGACATCGGCGTCCCCGCGCTGTCCCTGGGAGAGCTGCACGGCGAGGCCGCCGCCCGGCTGCTCGGCCGGCTGGGCGCGACCGTGCGCACGCAGGCGAAGGTGGCCAGCATCGAGCCCAAGGGCGACCACGAGTTCCACGTCAGGCTGGCCCGCTCCGAGCCTGGCGACACTGACGAGGCCGGCGGTGACGGCGGCGACGACCTTCTCGTGGACGCGGTAGTCCTGGCTGTGCCGCACGAGCAGGCCGCGAAGCTCATCCCGGCGGGCGCGCTGCCGGAGGAAACGGTCGACGGCTGGGCCGGACTCGGCGCCGCGCCGATCGTGAACCTGCACGTGATCTACGACCGGAAGGTCATGGACGTGCCCTTCGCGGCGGCGGTCGACTCCCCGGTGCAGTGGGTATTCGACCGGACCAGGATCTCCGGGATGCACGAGCGGGGCGACGGGGGCCAGTACCTGGCGGTGTCGCTGTCGGCGGCCGATGAGTACGCGAACCAGCCGGTGGCCGAGCTGCGGGAGAAGTTCGTGCCCGCGCTGGCGGCGCTGTTCCCGGCCGCCAGTGCCGACGCCGTGACCGAGTTCTTCGTCACCAGGGAGAAGCGGGCGACCTTCCGGCAGGTGCCGGGCACCGCCAGGCTGCGGCCGCGGGCCGCGACGCGGCTGCCGGGGCTGGTCCTGGCGGGCGCGTGGACGGACACGGGCTGGCCGGACACGATGGAGGGCGCGGTGCGCAGCGGCCTGAACGCGGTGATCGCCCTGCACGAGACCGCGGCGGCAGTAGCAAGCGCCGCGTCGGGAACAAAGGGTCATATTCCTGAACTTGCTGTGAATGCTGAAACTGAAGTGGCTAACGCCGAAGTGACAACGGATGCGGATGAGAAGGAGGTGCGCTCGTGACGGTCGTGATGCCCGCTGGCGTTGCCGTAGCGCGTGACCTGGTCGGCCCGGCCACGGAGGCGGCAGTCAACCGGCTGAGCCCCCGGGTTCGCCGGGTGGCCGCCTACCACTACGGCCTCGCCGACGCCGAGGGAAACCCGGTGCGCACGGGCAGCGGCAAGGCGCTGCGCCCGGCGCTCGCCCTGCTCTCTGCCCGGGCCGCGGGAGTGGCCCCCGAGCGCGGCGTCAGCGCCGCGGTCGCGGTCGAGCTTGTGCACAACTTCTCGCTGCTGCACGACGACATCATGGACGGCGACATCGAGCGGCGGCACCGCCCGACCGCCTGGACGGTGTTCGGCGTCGGCGCGGCCATCCTGGCCGGCGACGCCCTGCTCGCCCTGGCCAACGACATGCTGCTCGAGGACACCGCCCCTGGCGGGCCCTGGGCCGCCCGCTGCCTGTCCACCGCGGTCCAGCGGCTCATCGCCGGGCAGGGCGAGGACCTGGCGTTCGAAGAGCGCGGCGACGTGACCCTGGCCGAGTGCGTCGAGATGGCCGGCGACAAGACCGCCGCCCTGATGGCCTGCGCCTGCACGATCGGCGCGGTCCACGTGGGCGCGTCGCCCGAGCTGGCCATGGGCCTGGCCGAGTTCGGCGGCCACGTCGGCCTCGCGTTCCAGCTCACCGACGACCTGCTCGGCATCTGGGGCGCGACCGAGGTGACCGGCAAGCCCGTCATGGCCGACCTGCGGGCGCGCAAGAAGTCGCTGCCGGTGGTCGCCGCCCTGACCAGCGGCACGCGGCAGGCGGCCGAGCTGAAGGCGCTGCTCGCCCGGGAGGACGAGCTCTCGGAGGACGACCTGACCCGCGCCGCCGACCTGATCGTCGAAGCAGGCGGCAAGGCGTGGGCCGAGAAGGAAGCGGACGACCGGCTGACCGCCGCCGCCGCGTCGCTGGACGGCATCGGCATTCCGGCTGACGTCCGGGCTGAGTTCCTCGCCATCGCCGAGTTCATCACCGCACGGCAGTGGTGACCCGCTGATGCGCGCGACCAGGAGGAGGGGCCGGTGACCACGGCATTCCGCCGGGCTCCGACCCGGGGCACGGAAGCGGAGGGCGCACGGCTCGGTGCGCCGTCAGGAATGGCGGATCCCGGCGTTGAGTCGGTCATTTCCGGTATTCCGGCGCCCGCCGTCGAGCAGAGCCTCGACGCGGTCGCCGCGGCCACGCTGGCCGGCGCGCGCGACCACCTGCTCGGCTTGCAGGACCCGCGCGGCTGGTGGATCGGCGAGCTCGAGACCAACGTGACCATGGACGCCGAGGACGTGCTGCTCAGGCAGTACCTCGGGATCCTGGCCGACACCGACCTCCAGCAGACCGCGCGCTGGATCCGCTCCCAGCAGCGCGACGACGGCACCTGGGCCAACTTCTACGGCGGTCCCGGCGACCTGTCCACCACGGTCGAGGCCTACGTCGCGCTGCGGCTCGCGGGCGACCCGGCCGACGCCGCGCACATGCGCACCGCGGCCAGCTGGATCAGCGGTCAGGGGGGCCTCACCGCCACCCGCGTTTTCACCAGGATGTGGCTGGCGCTGTCCGGGCTCTGGGACTGGGATGACCTGCCCGTCATCCCCCCAGAGGTCATCTACCTGCCGTCCTGGTTCCCGCTCAACATCTACGACTGGGGCTGCTGGGCCAGGCAGACGATCGTCGCGCTGGCCGTGGTGTCCTCGTTCAAGCCGAGCAAGCCGCTGCCGTTCACGATCGAGGAGCTGTACGCGGTCGTCCCTGGCCTGCCGCCCAAGGGCGACCAGAAGGACGCCTGGTCGGTGGCCTTCAACACGCTCGACAAGACGCTGCACAAGGTCGAGGGGAAGATCCCGGCCAGCGCCAGGCGGGCCGCACGGCGCCGCTGCGCCGACTGGATCATCGCCCGCCAGGAAGCCGACGGCTGCTGGGGCGGCATCCAGCCACCGTGGGTGTACTCGATCATGGCGCTGCACCTGATGGGCTACGGGCTCGACAACCCGATCATCACCCGGGCTGTTGACGGCCTTGAGCGGTACATCATCCGCGAGAACGGCATGCGCCGTCTTGAGGCGTGCCAGTCCCCGGTCTGGGACACCGTGCTGTCGATGACCGCCCTTGAGGACGCGGGCCTCGAGCCAGACCACCCGGCACTGGTGAATGCCGCCCGGTGGATCCTGGCCGAAGAGATCCGCCAGCCGGGCGACTGGCAGGTCCGCCGCCCGCACACCGCCCCGTCGGGCTGGGCGTTCGAGTTCGACAACGACAACTACGCCGACACCGACGACACCGGCGAGGTCGTCCTCGCGCTGCGCCGGGTGGACCTGGGGGACCAGGCCGCCGACAACGGGGCCGCGATCCGCCGCGGCCTGCGCTGGCTCGAGGGCATGCAGTGCAAGGACGGCGGCTGGGGCGCCTTCGACGCCGACAACACCCGCGAGCTCATCAACAAGCTCCCGTTCTGCGACTTCGGCGCCGTCATCGACCCGCCGAGCGCCGACGTCACCGCGCACGTCGTCGAGGCGTTCGCGGCCGAAGGCCTGGCCGCGGAGACCGCCTGCCGCCGCGGCGTGATCTGGCTGCTCAAGAACCAGGAGCCGGACGGCTCCTGGTTCGGCCGCTGGGGCGCGAACTACCTGTACGGCACCGGGGCGGTCGTGCCCGCGCTGATCGCGGCCGGCGTCAAGCCGGGTAAGCCGCAGATTCGCAAGGCGGTCGCCTGGCTGGAGTCGGTGCAGAACGACGACGGCGGGTGGGGCGAGGACCTGCGCTCTTACGACGACCCGCAGGGGTGGTCAGGCAAGGGCGCTTCCACCGCCTCGCAGACCGCGTGGGCACTGCTGGCGCTGCTCGCGGCGGGGGAGAGCGAGGGGAAAGCCGTCGAGCGCGGTATCCGCTGGCTGGCGGGCACCCAGCGGGCGGACGGCACCTGGGACGAGCCCTACTTCACCGGGACCGGCTTCCCAGGCGACTTCTACCTGAACTACCACCTGTACCGGCTGGCGTTTCCCGTCTCCGCGCTCGGCAGATACGTGAGGGGTATTTCTCATGACTGAGACCATTCCGCAGCCCGTGACACACGGGACTGCGGACCACACCGCCGACGCCGCGGCGTCGGCGGGCAAGGCAGTGCCTGAGTCTGCAAAACCGGGTGCCGCCCTGCTCGTCCTCGCGCCGCTTCGCCTTGAGGCGAATGCCGTTCGCCGCGGACTGACCCAGCCGGGCAGCCGGGTCAGGCACGCTGGCATGGGCGCCGCCCGGGCGAGGAAGGCGGCAGGCAAGAGTCAGCCGCTCCCGTTCGGTGCGATGGCTGTGATGGGCACTGCCGCCGGGCTGAGCGACCAGCTCAGCCCCGGTGACCTGGTCGTGGCCACCGAGGTGTCCGACGGCGAGACCACGCTGCGGCTGCCAGGCGCCGACCTGCTCGCGGCTGAGCTGCGCCGCGCGGGCCTTTCCGCCCGGGCCGGGCGCCTGGTCACCGTGCCCAAGCTGGTGCGCGCGGCGGACCGGGAGCGGCTCGCCGCCGACGGTTTCCTGGTGGCCGACATGGAGTCGTCCGCGCTGCTCGACGCCGCCGGCGACCGCCCCGTGGCGGTGATCCGGGCGGTGTCCGACGCCGGATTCGGGCCGGGCATGGTCGGCGGGGGCATCGCGGCGCTGCGCGCGCTGCGCAACGCCGCGCCTGTCGTCGAGAAGTGGGCCGCCGCCTGCCGCGAGCGGACCGTGCTGCTGGCCGGGCCGCGGTCGTTCTGCGCCGGGGTCGAGCGGGCCATCGAGATCGTGGAGCGCGCCCTTGAGCTGCGCGGCGCCCCGGTCTACGTGCGCAAGCAGATCGTGCACAACACCCGGGTCGTCTCCGACCTGGAGGGGCGCGGCGCGGTGTTCGTCGACGAGCTCGACGAGGTGCCCGACGGCGCGACGGTCGTGTTCTCCGCCCACGGGGTATCCCCGGCGGTGCGCGACGACGCGTCAGGCCGCGGCCTGTCGGTCATCGACGCGACCTGCCCGCTGGTGTCAAAGGTGCACGCGGAAGCGCGCCGGTACGCCGAGAAGGGGTACACGATCGCGCTGATCGGGCACGCGGGTCACGAGGAAGTCGAAGGCACGCTGGGCGAGGCGCCCGACTCGACGGTCCTGGTGCAGACCGCGGCCGACGTGGCCGGACTCGACGTCGCCGACGGGTCGAAGGTCGCCTACCTGATGCAGACCACCCTCGCGATCGACGAGGCGGCCGACGTGGCGGGCGCGCTGCGCGGCAAGTTCCCGCAGATGCGCGCGCCTGGCAGCGACGACATCTGCTACGCGACTACCAACCGGCAGGCGGCCGTGCGCGCCGTCGCCACCGAGGCGGACATGGTGCTTGTCGCCGGTTCGACGAACTCCTCGAACTCGGTCAGGCTCGTCGAGCGGTCCGTGCGCGAGGGCACGCCCGCGCACCTCATCGACGGCGCGACCGACATCGACCTGTCCTGGCTGTCTGGCGTGTCGGTGGTCGGCCTCACCGCGGGCGCCTCCGCCCCGCCGGCCGTGGTCACCGAGATCATCGACGCACTGTCCGGGCTCGGCACGGTGACCGTCACCGAGCGAGTCACCACCACCGAGTCGGTCCAGTTCGGCCTGCCGCGCGAGGTCCGGCGGTAAAGCACTAAGGACTGGTAAAGCCCTCAAGAACCGCGTCTTAGTCGCGGCTCGTTCGAAGGTACGGCTCAGAAACTCTTCAGGAATCACGGCCAACATATGGTCTGGCGCGGCCGCCGCTCCGGGGTTTGATGCGCTCCCCTCAGGAGCGGCGGAACCGCGCCGCCACCAATGTTGCCTGCTACGACTAGCTCCCCGTACCCGCCGGGACCAGCCTTAGTCCGCTGAGGAGTCTGATGTTCTTTACGTATCTCTGGCGCGAACTGCGTCGGCGCGCTCGCCAGGCGATTTTCATAGCCATCGGCCTGGCGCTCGGTATCGGGCTGGTGATCACCGTGACCGCGGCTTCCACCGGGGTCAAGAACGCCCAGGCCACCGTCTTGCACTCGCTCTACGGAGTCGGCACGGACATCACCGTGACCAAGGCGCCGACCACGGGCGCGGCCGGCGCTGGCGGCGGCAGCTTCAGCTTCCGCGGCAACATTGGCTCCACCAGCAAGCCGAAGAGCGGTACCAAGATCAACGACAACACGCTGACTTCCGACGCCACGCTCTCGTCGATCAGCTCCTCGGCTGTGACCACGGTGTCCAAGGTGACTAACGTGGCGGCGGTGGCAGGCGGGCTCACGCTCACCGACCGCACGGTGAGCGGCACGGTCCCGGCCGTCAACACCAGCGGCGGTTCCAGCAGCGGCAGCACCGGCGGCGGCTACGGCGGTGGCGGCGCCGGCGGGGGCGCCGGCACCTTCGGCGGCAGCTTCGACACCAACAGCTACACCGTCAGCGGCGTCGACATCTCCAACGGCGAGCTCGGCCCGCTGTCCACCGGCACGATCAGCTCGGGCCGTACCTTCGCCGCGGCCGACCAGACCAAGGACGTGGCGCTGGTCGAGGCGAGCTACGCCACGACGGAGAAGCTCAAGGTCGGCTCGACTATCGCGGTCGGCAACTCCAAGGGGACCGCGACCAGCTTCACCGTCGTCGGCATCGTCAGCGAGCCGGCCGGCGACAGTCCGTCGGACGTCTACATCCCGCTCGGCGTGGCGCAGACCCTGGCGAACCTGAAGAACGACGTCAACAGCATCTACGTCACCGCGACCAGCGGCGACAAGATCACCACGGTCGCCAGCGCGATAAGCAAGGCCGTACCCGGCTCGACCGTGACCGACCAGAACAGCCTCGCCAGCGAGGTCACCGGTTCCCTGGCCAGCGCCTCCTCGCTTGCCAACAGCCTCGGCAAGTGGCTGGCGATCGCCGTCCTCATCGCCGCGTTCCTGCTCGCCAGCCTGCTCACGATGTCGGCCGTGTCCCGGCGCATCCGTGAGTTCGGCACGCTGAAGGCGCTCGGCTGGAAGTCCCGCCGTGTCGTCGGCCAGGTGCTCGGCGAGTCAATCGCCATCGGCATCGTCGGCGGCGTCGTCGGCGTGGGCCTCGGTTTCCTCGGCGCCGCGCTCGTCAACCACTTCTCCGGTTCGCTCAGCGCCTCACTCGGCTCGGCCACCGGCACCGCCACCCCGGGCGGCGCCCAGCGGTTCGGCGGCACAAGCGGCTTCGGCGGCGCGGGCGGCGCGGGGGGCACCGGGGGCACCGGGGGCACTGGCGGCACCGGGTCGTTCCGCGGCGGCTTCGCCAACGCGGCGCACACCGCCTCCACGGTCGCGGTGCACCTGTCCGCACCGGTCACGATCACCGCGATCGCCGTCGCGGTGGCCCTCGCCGTCCTCGGCGGGCTGATCGCCGGCGGGTTCGGCGGCTGGCGGGCGGCGCGGCTGCGCCCGGCCGCGGCACTGTCCAAGGTCGCCTGAGCGGGCCGGGAAAGAGAGAACAGCACATGTACAAGCTCACGAACATCGTCAAGGACTATCCCAAGGGCCGCGGCGTCGTGCACGCGCTGCGCGGCGTCAACCTGGAGATCGCCGACGGCGAGTGGCTGTCCATTCAGGGCCCGACCGGCCACGGCAAGTCGACCCTGCTGCAGCTGCTCGGCGGCCTCGACCGGCCGACCTCGGGCACGCTCGAGCTGGAGGGCCGGGACATCTCCCGGCTCGGCGAGGGCGCGATGACCACGGTGCGCGCCACCACCATCGGGTTCATCTTCCAGACATTCAACCTGATCCCGACGCTCTCGGCGCAGGAGAACGTCGAGGTTGCGCTGGTACCGCTCGGCGTCAGCAACGCGCTGCGGAAGTCACGGGCGGCCGAGGCCCTCGCCTCCGTCGGCCTGTCCGACCGGGCCAGGCACCTGCCGACTGAGCTGTCCGGCGGACAGCAGCAGCGCGTGGCGATTGCCCGCGCGCTGGTCAAGGAGCCGAAGGTGCTGCTGGCGGACGAGCCGACGGGCAACCTCGACGAGGACACCCGCGACGAGATCATCGCCCTGCTCGAGAAGCTCTGGCAGGACAACGGCCTGACGATGGTCATGGTCACCCACGACAGCGCCGTCGCCCGCCGCGCCCAGCGGCTCGGCACGATGCGCAACGGCCAGCTCACCGTCAAGCAGACCGTCAAGTAACCGCGGGGCGTTTTTCTGCCCCGTGCCCGCCCGGAATCTTCCGGGGCCGCTCGCAACTCCCCGGGAGCGAGCGGCCCCGGGAGCTCCCCTGATCGCCCCAGGACGTGTCCCCCGGCACGCCCTGGGGTTTTTACGTTGGTCAGCTAGCGCGGTTTCGCGGCGCCGCGGGCGACGGGGGTCGTGGCGAAGTGCTGCCGGTACCGGTCAGGGGTGGTGGACAGCCGCCGGGCGATGACCCGGTGCAGCGTCTTGCCGTGCTTGTAGCCGACCGCGCGGGCGACGGTGTCGACGGTGAGGTCGGTCGTCTCGAGCAGCCGGCGAGCCGCTTCCACCCGTAGGTTCTCGATGAACTGGGCGGGCGTACTGCCGGTCTCGGCGCTGAATGACCGGGCGAAGGTGCGCTGGCTCATCCCCGCCCGCTCAGCGAGCACGGCGATCGTCAGGTCCTCGTCCAGGTGGTCGGGCAGCCACTGCTGGACCGCCCGGATCGACGGCGTGCGGGCGGGCTGGCTGCGCAGCTGCGCGCTGTACTGCGCCTGCCCGCCCGCACGCCGGACGAAGACCACGAGCTGCCGGGCGATCAGCTGCGCGGTCTCGGTGCCGAGATCGGCCTCGACCAGGGCCAGGGCCAGGTCGATGCCCGCGGTGACCCCGGCCGAGGTCCACCGGCTGCGGTCGTGGACGTAGATCTGGTCGGGTTCGACGGTGACCCGCGGATGCCGCCTGGCCAGCTGGTCGCAGGCATCCCAGTGCGTGGTGGCGCGGTACCCGTCAAGCAGCCCCGCGGCGGCCAGGATCAGCGCGCCCGCGCACACGGACGTGATCCGCCGCGATCGTCGCGCGAGGTGCGGCAGGTAGCGGGCCACCTGCGAAGACACCTCGGGGGAGAAGGCGCCCTCGCCGCCGATGACCATCATCGTGTCGATGTCGCCGGTGCCCCCGGCGACCTCCTCGAGTGCCTGGTCGACGGTGATGCCCGCTCCGCCCGCGACCGCCACCGCCCGCCCGCCAGGCGACGCCGTGATCAGGCGGTACGCGGGGGTGCCGGCCGCGCGGTTGGCGGCGGCGAGCACGTCGAGCGGCCCGGCCAGGTCGAGCAGCTGGAAATCGTCGTAGACGATCAGGACGACGGTGCGAACGGACACCTGCCCATCATCGTCGACCTCGCGGCCGGCTACCAGCCGTTATCCGGGCGAGGGAATCCCGTCCGCTCACCCGGCGGCCGCTCCCGTGCTGCTCTCCCGCACCCGGGCGGCCAGGAAGCGGAGAATGAGCTCGGCCGTGGCGTCCGGCTTTTCCGCGTGCGGGTAGTGGCCCGCGCCCGCGACCGTCACCGACTGGCCGACGCCGGGCGGCATCGCGGCGACGACGGCCGCGCCTTCGGCCGCCGGATCGGCGAAGTCCGGCTCAAGCGCGCCCATGATCACCAGGGCCGGGCAGCTGACGTTGGGCAGCTGGGCCTGCGCGTCGGCGGGCGTGCTGCGGCTGGTCTTCATGAACTCCGCCATCCGCCCTGGCTCGCGCAGCCTGGCCGCCAGTGCCGCCATGTACTCGGCGTAGTCGTCGGGCTTGCTTGGATAGGCGGCGTCGAGGTAGCGGAACCACCACCAGAGGCTCCGGAACATAATCGTCGCTCCCAGGCGCACCATGCCGTGCCGGTAGCGGCGCGTCGTCAGCAAGGCGCCCGCATCGAGCTTCTGGACCCTGGTGAACGGGTCGATCTCGACGATGCCCGCGACCGCGTCAGGAGCGGTGGCGGCGGCGATCGTCGCCGCTCCCCCCGAGAGCGAGTGCCCGACGATCACGGCCGGGCCGCCGAAGTGCTTAATCACCTCGATGAGGTCGCCCGCGACATCGGTACGGCTGATGGCGGCCTTGCCGGTGACGGACTCCCAGTCCATGCTCGACTCGCCGTGGCCCCGCATGTCCGCGCTGACCACCCGGTAGCCCGCGGCCGCCAGCCGCGGCGCCAGGTGCCTGAACGCCTGACGCTGGTCGCCCATGCCGTGCGACAGCAGAACGAGCGGCCCGTCCCCGGTCACGTCGTACGCGATCCGGCCGCCGGCCACATCCATGAATTCGGTCACTGTCTCGCCTTTCGCAAGGTCCGCTGGAAGTCAGGGACTCACTGTGGTGATCGAATTCAATGGCGCGGCGCGGGCGGCATCAAGGTCACCGGCAGCCAGGGTCACCATGACGGCAGAGATCGTCACCCGGCCGCCAGCGGTGCCGCCAGCGGTCAGCCGTCCTGCTGAAGGACTTCCTCACCCGCGTCGCTTTCTTCCCGCCCGTCACCGGCTGAGCGGCGTCCGCACAGGGCATCATCGCCAGTGGCCGGACCAGCGCATTCCCGGAGGGAGACGGTCGTGCGCAAACGTCAGCGGGCAGTAGCGGCAACGGGCGGTGCCGCGGCCGTCGTCATCGCGGCCGTCGTCGTCGCCGTCGCGGTGCCGCACGGGGCGAGGGAAGGGGCGCCCGCGGCGTCACCTTCCAGGTCCGCTGACTCCGCCGCCCCGGCGGCCGGCAACCCGGCCGCCGGGGCGGGCTCGGCCTCGAACTGCACCGATGCGCCGCTGAAGTCGCAGCTGGGAGCGTCGCTCAAGGGCGGGGCGTCGGTGATCGTCGCCACTGGCAGACTGACGGGCCAGTCGGCGACCGGGAACGTGGCGAACGCCGGCACGCTCGGGTTCTACGCGATGACGCTCCAGTCGGTGCAGACGCTGCGAGGCCCGGCGGTCGTGCCCGGCTCGACTGCGTGGATCTCAGGACCCGGCCCCGGCATAACCCCTAACACGGTGAATAGCGCGTTGCTGGCACCAGGGGGCAAGCTGTTCGCCGTCGTCTGGCCGAAGTCCGCGTCGCGTTACCCGGTCGGCCCGACGCTGCAACTCGCACCGATTGTCGGCACGGACGTGGTGTTCACCCCGTACGTCTGCTGGAACCTGAACGGGCTGACACCCGACCAGTACCAGGCCAGCACGCCCCTGCGGGCAGTCCCCGGCGGCGCTGCCCTCGGCGGGGAGCACGCGCCGGCCGAAAGCGGGGTGGTCACAGTACCGCTCGCGACCGTCGAGCAGGTCACCGCGTCAGCGTGACCGGCGAGCGGCCCGTTATTCGGTTGCCCGTGACCGCCGCCCGATGGCATAGTGCGGTCACATCAGGTTCGGTGCCGGCTCCGAGGGCCGGCCGTGGAAGGGAGGCGTCTGTGATGCCAGCGCCCGTTGCGGGCTTTCTTAGCCCTGCCCTGACCACACACTGCCTGAGGAGCACCACCCATGCGCGACAGCGCGGACTCCGACGACTTCGGAGTCACCCGCCGCGGTAAGAAGCGCGGCAAGTTCTACGACAACGAGCAGGTCTACGCCAAGCGCGACCGCCACCGGCCCCGGCTCGTAGCGGAAGACGCTCACGACGCGACCGACGGCCTGCCTGAGGGCGACCGCTGGTCGACCTGGGACCAGTCCACCCCGACGGAGCGCGGACCGCGGCCGCACCCGCGGTGGCTCGTCACCGAGCTGGCCGCGGTCGACACCGAGCTCGGCATGCTCAAGACCGGTAAGGAAGCCGACGTCTACCTGATCCGCCGTCACGTGCCCGGGACCGAGCGGTCCTGCCTGCTCGCCGCCAAGCGGTACCGCGACGCGGAGCACCGGCTGTTCCACCGTGACGCCGGCTACCTGGAAGGCCGCCGGGTCCGGGAGTCGCGGGTGAACCGGGCGACGGCTAACCGGAGCGCGTTCGGCCGGGAGATGATCGCCGGCCAGTGGGCCGCCGCCGAGTTCACCGCGCTGGGCCGGCTGCATGCCGCCCGGGTTCCGGTTCCGTACCCGGTCCAGGTCACCGGCACCGAGGTCCTCCTCGAGTTCATCGGCGACGAGGACGGCACCGGCGCGCCGCGGCTCGCGGAGACCCGTCCGGACGAACGGCTGCTCGCCAGCCTGTGGGATCAGTTCACCGCCGCACTGGACACGCTCGCCAGGCACGGTCTCGCGCACGGTGACCTGTCACCGTACAACCTGCTGGTGCACCGCGGCAGGCTCGTCATCATCGACCTGCCGCAGGTGGTCGACGTTATCGCGCACCCGGCCGGACGTGACTACCTCACCAGGGACGCCAGGAACGTCGCGAACTGGTTCGCTGCCAGGGGCCTGCCCGCCGCCGACCCCGACGCGCTCGCGCGCCGGGTATCGGAACAGGCAGGCCTCGCGTTAGCGGGCCCTGGCCAGCCCGGGTTGACCACGTCTGCGGGTCAACCCGGGCGGGGGAGCGCTAGCGGTCGCCGCCGGCCTTGCCGCCGGTGCCGCTGAACAGGTCGTTCACTACCTTGCGGGCGCTCTCTTCGGCCTTCTTGACGGGCTCGCGCTGGCGCAGGTCAGCCAGGGCGCTCTCCGCCTTCTTGGCCGTCTCGCTCGCGCGCAGGTCGTTAAGCGCGGCCTCGGCCTTCTTGGCCGTCTCGCTCGTCCGCAGGTCACTGATCTTGCTGGCGGCGCGCTGGCCGCGCTCGCTCTCGCGGAAGTCCTTGGCCCGGGCCGCCGCCTGCTGGACGCCGTCGGCGCCCCGCTGCCTGGCGGTCTTTGAGTTTGAACTGAACCACGCAGACAGCCGGCTGGCGAATTCACGCAGCCGGCGCTCGATCTCGTTCATGATTGCCTCCTGTAAACAAGATATATCGTGTTACCGCCGACGTCCAATCGAGACCGTTCGGTGGGGGGTCGATTGGGGACATCGCTGTCACGCCAGCGGGAAAGTCGTCTGCGCCCGGCCTGCTTTCCCTCTTACCACTACCCAGAACGCGGTCACTATTCACCCGGCCGCGTTCCGCGGCACCCCAGGCGCGGCGCCGAGACCGCCGCTCGAGGCGCGGTTTCGAGCGTCGGCCATGTGCGGCTCGGGGCGCGGCCCGGCGGATTAATGTCGGAGCCGCGTAGGACCGGAGCCGCATAGCACCGGACCCGCCCAGCACCGGAGCCGCATAGCACCGGAGCTGCGCAAGCGAACGATGTTACTGCTTGGGACATTGTTATGGAAACTTTTGTCTAATCGGAAATTCACTTGTACCAGGGCGCGAAAAGTTACCATCATCTTGGTCCTTGCCCGTGATTACGCCGATTGTGCGGGCGGTTGCCGCCAGCCGAGAGCCATCAGCCGCCACTAACGTAACGGCATTCCCTTAGAGTGCGCCCGCCTAGCGCATGACTCCCCGCCCGGCCGAATGCGCCTCATGGAGTGGTGGAGACGGGGGAGGGGCAGGCCTGGCTGATCACGGCGGGCACGGTGGCGCCCGCTGGCGCGGTCTGGCCGGCCGCGCCGCCTGAGGCGAGGAAGGCCGCGGCGAAAGCAGCCGCGGCGGCGATACCGCCGCAGACGAGAACCCACGCGTCGTTGCGGCGGCTACTGCCGCGCGGCCCCGCCGGCCAGGCGAGGGCCTCCCCGTTCCAGCCTGCGTACTCGTACGGACTGGCGTACCCGCCCTGATTGGCGCACTCATCCGGACTGGCGTACCCGCCCGGACTGGCGTACCCGCCCGGACTGGCGTACCCGCCCGGACTGGCGTACCCGCCCGGTCCGGCGTACCCGCCCGGTCCGGCGTACCCGCCCGGTCCGGGGTACTCGTGCTGTCCGGGGTACTCGTGCTGTCCGGTGTTCTCGGGCGGCGCGGTGCGATCATTCGGCCTGAGGTACTCGCGCGGCCCGATGTGCTCCTGGGGCGGGGCATATCTGAACCGTTCGGTGTCCTGCTGCGGCGCGGCTTGCGACGGTTCCGGGCCGAAGGCGTACCTGATGCGGCCGAGTTCTTCCGTATTCCGCATGCCGACTCCTCGACGTCCATTCGCAGGGTGATCAACTAATCACATAGCGTTTCTATTAGGAATCACGGACGGAACGGCGAATCGGCTCAACGCAGGCGGCGGCCGTTAGCCGGTTCCTTTCCGGACCGCTCCTTTCCCGCCGGACCGCTCGCTTCCCCGCCACACCGCCATTTCCGCTCTGCGCCGCCCTTCCACTCCGGCGCCCCGTTTTCTGCTCCACCCCGTGTTTCTGCTGCACCCCGGTTTCTGCTGCGCCCCGGCTTCTTCTCCGCCGACCCTTTCTGCGGCGGCGGTCCAGGCACGCGGCCGTGCAGTACGGTGCCGTGGTGGAGCTTCGTGGCCGGCTGACCGTCCTTGGCAGCCTCAACATGGATATTTCGGTGACGGTGCCCGAGCTGCCCGGCCCCGGGGCGACCGTCCTCGGCGGCGGCGCCGAGTTCGCCCCGGGCGGTAAGGGGGCCAATCAGGCGGTCGCCGCGGCCCGGCTCGGAAGCGGGGCCGGGCTGGCGGTCCGGATGGTGGGCTGCGTCGGCGACGACGACTTCGGCCGGACGCTGCGGGCGGCGCTAACCGCCGAGGGAATCGACGACGGCACGGTCCGGACGGTGGCCGGCGCGCCGACCGGGATCGCCATGATCACAGTCGACCAGGCGGGGGAGAACATCATCACGGTCGCGCCCGGTGCGAATCGTGAGGTCGGCACGGCCGACGTAGCGGCCGCGGTAGGCGCGACGACCTCGCTCCCCGGGGCCTTCGCTCCGGCAGGATCAGCGTCGGCGCGCCCGGCCCCAGGCGGCCCAGCCGCGGCGACACCGGCCGCCGTGCTCGTCATCAGCGCGGAGATCCCTGTGCCGGCCATCCGCGCGGCGCTGGCGGCGGCCCAAGGGGCGGACGTGAACGCGCGGACGCTGACCGTGCTCAACCTCGCGCCCGCGCCGCCGGAGGCAGCCAGCCTGGTCGCGGCCGGGCCTGACTGGCTGGTGGTCAACGAGTCAGAGGCCGCGGCCGTGCTCGGGCGGCCGGTCAGCGGGCTGGCGGCGGCCGCGTCGGCGGCCGCCGACCTGGTAGCCGCCGGTGCCAGGAACGCGGTGGTCACCGCGGGCGCGGCCGGCGCCGCCCACCATGACGGTGAATCCGGCGCGACGGTGCCGGGTTTCCCGGTCCGCGCGGTCGACACGGTCGGCGCCGGCGACACGTTCGTGGGAGCGCTCGCGGTGGCACTGGCGGGCGGGATCGCGCCGCGGGAGGCAGTCACCGCCGCGTCCGCGGCCGGCGCCACGGCCGCAACACGCCCGGGCACTCAGACCGGAATGCCACGGCCGGCCGAAATCCGCGCGGTCACTAGCTACCAATGGCCACTTCCGGCAAACTCGTGACCAAGGTTTACTCAGATAAACCTAGCTGACCTACCCGCTAAGGTTAACAACAGGTAAACGGCAAGTGAACACAATTACCCATTTGTCATGAATTTATGCTTAAATCGTGGGCGGAGTGAACGTCGCTGGAGGAGGAGTTGCGCGATGACCCCTGGACCGGCTGGCTTCACTGCCGACGGCACGGATGCGCAGGCATGGGACGATACCGTCGCCGCGGTGCTCGATGCACTTGGCGCGGAGTTCGAAGTGGCCGCGGAACGCGGTGACGCGGCCGCGGGCGACCGGCGGACGTCGTGGTTCGACACCTTTGACTGGCGCCTGTACAAGGCGGGGCTCGCGCTGGAGTACGCCCCCGGGCGCGGCGGCAGCGAGCTCCGGCTGGCGATCGCGGGCAACAAGGAGATCGTCGACGCTGACGTCACCCAGCCGGTGACCGGCTGGCAGGCGGGTCGCCCGCACCTTCTCGCGGACCTGGCAGGCGGCGCCGTCAGCGCCCGCATCGGCGGCCTCATCGCGCCGCGCGCCCTCGTGCCGGTCGCGGCCGCCAGCACCGCGACCACGGTGTACCGGCTGCTTAACGGTGACCGCAAGACCGTCGCCAGGCTGCTGGTCAGCCGACCGCGGCTAGTCAGCGCGCACCAGCAGGCGCCGCTCGCGCCGCGGCTGGCGATCGCCGAGGTGCGCGGTTACCAGGCTCAGGCCCGCCGCGCGGCCGGCGTCATCGCCGCCGTACCCAGTGTCAGCACCACGACTGAGCCGCTGTTCGCCGAGGCGCTGCGCGCGCTCGGTCGCCGGCCTGGCGACTATTCCAACAAGGTCGACGCGGTCATCACGGCCGGCATGGCGGCCGCCGGGGCGGCGGCCGCCATCTTGCTGCGGCTGCTGGAGACCGTGGACGCGAACGTGGCCGGCGTCCTGGCCGATATCGACACCGAGTTCCTGCATGACCTGCGGGTCAGCGTGCGGCGGACGAGGAGCGCGCTGAAGCTGTTCGGCGACTCCCTGACCGGGCTTTCCCGGCAGGAGGTGGCGTTCTTCGCCGCCGAGTTCAAGTGGGTCGGCGACCTCACCACGCCGACCAGGGACCTGGACGTGCACCTGCTGGACTTCGAGGAGACGGCACGCGGCCTCTCGGCGGCGAAGCCTGACGACCTCGAGCCGTTCCGCGGCTACCTGGAGCAGCGGCGGCGCCGGGAGTTCCGTGCACTGGGCCGTGGCCTGCGCTCCGACCGTTTCAAGACGCTGACCAGCGAATGGCGCGCCAGGCTGACCACCGTGCAGGAGGGAAGCGGCGGGTCGGCCAGGGGAAGCAGCCGTCGTTCTGGACAACTGGGCAAAGCGGCAGGAGGGACCGCCGGCATCCTCGCGGCGGAGCGAACCCGGGTGACCTTCGCCAAGGTCGCGCGGCGGGGCGCGGCGATTACCGCCGACTCGCCGGCCGAGTCCCTGCACGACCTGCGCAAGCGCTGCAAGGAGCTGCGCTACGCACTTGAGTTCTTCGCCCCGTTGCACGATCAGGCGGCATCCGTGAAGGTGGTAGGGGACCTCAAGCGGCTGCAGGACTGCCTCGGGGAGTTCCAGGACACGGAAATCCAGATCGCGGAGATCAGGGCGCTCGCCGCGGCCATGCTCGCGGCGGGTGAGGCGCCGGCGGTTACGCTGCTCGCGATGGGTGAGATCACGGCCGGACTGGCCGCGCGGCAGCGGGTGGCCAGGGCCGACTTCGAGCGCCGCTTCGCCGCGTTCGCCGGCATGGAAGGGCAGCGGCGGATGTCCGCGCTGCTTCGGGGGAGGTACCGCGCTAATGCGGATATACGCGACTTATAACATCAAAGGCGGCGTCGGCAAGACGACTACGGCCGTCAACCTGGCCTACCTGGCGGCCGAAAGCGGGCTCCGCACCGTGCTGTGGGACCTGGACCCGCAGGGCGCGGCGAGCTTCATGTTCCGGGTCAAGCCGCGCGTCAAGGGGGGCGGCCGGGCCATCATCAGCGGCAAGCGGCCGCTGGACGACGCCATCAAGGGAACAGATTTCGACAATCTCGACCTCATCCCGGCGGACTTCACCTACCGGAACATGGACCTGCTGCTCGACGCCGGGGACGGCAAGCCGGCCAGCACGCCCGGTGGCAAGCCCGCGCGCAAGCTCGCCCGGCTGCTGGCGCCGCTGAGCCGCGAGTACGACACGGTCTTCCTCGACTGCCCGCCATCGGTCTCGCTGGTCTCGGAAAACGTGCTGCACGCGGCTGACGTCATCGTGGTCCCGCTCATACCGACGACGCTGTCGGTGCGCACCCTGGACCAGCTGTCCGGTTTCATCGACGAGTTCAACGGCCGGCGGCCGGAGATCCTGGCCTTCTTCTCGATGGTCGACCGGCGGAAGAAGCTGCACAGGGAGATCATCGAGAAACTCTCCGCGGAACGGGGCGAGGTGGCCGCCACTGCCATCCCCGCCCTGTCCGTCATCGAGACGATGTCGGTCGAGCGCGCCCCGGTCACCGTCTTCGCCCCGAGCAGCTCGGCGGCCAAGGCCTACCGGGCGCTGTGGTCGGAGATCAGCGACGCGTCAGGGGAGCGGACCAAGCTGGCCAAGGCGGCTGGCTAAGGCCGCTTGCCGGCGAACGACCGGCTAAGGCGCTTGCCGGCGAACGGCTGGCTAAGGCCGCTTGCCGGCGGACGGCTGGCTAAGGCCGCTTAGCGGCGAATGGCCGGCTGACCCAGTGCGGCTCGTCACGCTTCGCGCGGCCGCGGCGGCCCCCGTCGGGCCGGGCTCCTTCGCGGCGTGCTCCTTCGCGGCGTGCTCCTTCGCGGCGCGATCCGTCGCGGTGGCCGTCGCGCTGGGCAGGCAGGCGCCTGCCGTACCGCGAGCGTGGCCTGGGCAGCGGCCGGGGCGGGGCGGGGTGCGGCACCGAGTCAGGCCGCAGCCCGGTGCGCAGCCGGTCCACATGGGTCAGGATCTCGCCCCGCAGCGGCCACTCGCTGCTGCCGCCCTGCTCGGGAACGCGCGGTTCGAGTACCGCGGCCAGCTCGTCCTGTACGCGGTGGGCGGCGGCCAGCTGGCCGGCCAGCTCTGACTTGAGCAGATCGCTTTCCGACGGGTACAGCTGGACAACCCGCCCGTAGGTACGGATCGCCTCCGCGAGCTTGCCGAGCACGTCAGCAAGCCGTGCCCTGGTCCGCTCGTCACGGACCGGGGAGCGGTTGCTGTCGATGCCCGTGCTGTCCAGGATGGACCGGGCCAGGCCGCGCACCGTCACCGTCGCGTGCTCGAGCGTCTCAAGGCCGCCGCGCAGCGCTACTTCGGTGACCAGCAGGTCATCGGTTGCGGGCTGCCGCCGGCCGATCCTCAGCAGCCCCTGGCCCAGCCGGCTGCGCGGGTTGAGCTTGATGCTGTCGGTCGCCTGGCGGAGGGTGTCGTCCACCCGCTCGATCTCATCGCGCAGCGCCCGGGCCTGGATCAGCCACTCGTTGACGCATCCGGGTCCCGGGCCAGCCGGACGCTCAGCGCCGCCGGTGTTGTCACCCGTCGCGTGGTCACCGGCCGCTGCGCCCGCACCGGCGCCGGCCGCCGCGCCGTCGTGCGCCGCGCCTCCGTCAGCGCTGTCGCCGGCGCAGCCGTCCGCCGCGCGCAGGTCGCCCGCCATCTTGCCGAGCAGGTCGGCGAGGCGGCCGGCCAGCGTGCCGACCGCCGCGCGGGCCGGCTCGACCCGTGGCGCACCGAAGATCAGACCGCCGGCCAGCCCGGCGGCGGTGCCGACGAGCGTGTCCACGACCCGGCCGCTGGCGGCCGAGTGCGGGCCCGCTGAGGAGAAGATGAGCATCGCGCTGATCGGGACTTCGAGCAGGTCGTCACCGAGCCGCAGCAAGCGGCCGATCGTCAGGGCGGCGCCGATCACGAACGCGAGCTGCCACCAGGAGAAACCGATGAACTCGGCCACGCCGACCGCGACCAGGACGCCGACGGCGACGCTCGCCACCTTGCGGATGCCGCTGCGGATGGTCTGGTACAGGCTGGCCTGCAGCACGAGCAGCGCGGTGAGCGGCGCGAGGACGGGCCGGGTGGTTCCTGCGGGAATGAGCAGCGCTATCAGATAGGCGAACGTCGCGGTCGCGGTCAGTCTGGCGATGTTGGAGAATGCGGGACGGGCGGACGTGATGCGGTGGAATGGCGCGAAGAACATAGCCAGAAGAGGTAGCTCCCGGTTGGGTGACGAACAGGGTGGGCGCGGCCAGCAGCGGGCCGCACTGGGTGACAACAGGAGACCGCCTCCGGTATTCCATCGGGACCGTGCCGGCACCCATCAGGACCCGCCATTGGTTACGCCACGCCGGCGTCACGCAACGCTCGGACATGACCCCAGGTAGGCATTAATGTCTGGATCCGGGGGAAGGTCGAGCAATCTTGATAACTCAGGGGGGAAGACTGCCCGCGGAGGCCTCCAGGTTCTTCGGGCGGTCAGATGAGGCTGCCGCCGTCAAGGACGCGCTGGCCCGCTCCAGGCTGGTCACGCTCACCGGTCCTGGCGGTGTCGGCAAGACGCGGCTCGCGGTCAAGGTGGCGCGCGAGCTCGCCCCGGTGTTCCCTGACGGTGTGTTCATCGCGGACCTGTCCGCCGCCTGGGACGCGGCGGGCCTGGTCCGGGCGACGGTGTCCGCGCTCGGGCTGGCGGGCAGCGGACGCCGGGCGGAGCCGCGGGAGGCCGGCTGGCTGGCCAGACAGCTCCGCGGCAGGCGGCTGCTGCTGATCCTGGACACCGCGGAGCAGGTGGCCGACGCCTGCGCCGCGCTCGCGGACGCGATCCTGCGCGCCGGGGCGGGCCCGGTCCTCCTCGTGACCAGCCGCCAGGCACTTGACCTGCCCGGTGAGGTGGTCTTCGGGATCGGGCCGCTGCCCGTCACCGGCGACGGCGGTGACGCCGTGGCGTTGTTCGCGGACCGGGCCGCGGCGGCGTCTCCCGGGTTCGAGGTCACCGCCGACATGCTGCCCACGCTGGTGCGGCTGTGCCGCCTCCTTGACGGCCTGCCGCTCGCGATCGAGCTGGCCGCGCTCCGGCTGCGGGCCGTCGGACTCGACGAGCTGCTGGCGCGCCTGCCCGGCCAGCTGCGGCTGCTCGCCAGCGGCAGGCGGGCGGCCGCGGGCGACCGCCAGCAGTCAGTCGAGGCGTCGATCGGCCGGAGCTACCGGCTCTGCTCACCCGCGGAGCGGGAATTGTGGACCCGCCTGTCGGTCTTCGCCGGCGGCTTCGACCTGGCGGCCGCCGAAGCCGTTTGCGGGTCCGCGGCCCCCGGCACCGAGAGCCTGCTGCCGGAAGAAGACAGTCCGGCCACCGGGGTCGTCGGCACGCTCGTCGGCCTGGTGGACAGGTCGGTGGTGCTGCGCGAGGCGGATACCGGCAGCACGGCCCGCTACCGGCTGCTTGCCGTCGTCAGGGAGTACGGAGCCGCCCACGCGGCCGACGCGGCGGCCGACGCGGACCGGCACCGCCGCCACTACCTGGGTATGGCCAGGAGGTTCGCCGCCTCCTTCGTCGGCCCGCGGCAGACCGCCCTGGTCGCGGCGATCGCCAGGGACGAGGCGAACCTGCGGCTGGCGTTCGACCGCTCGCTGGCCGCGGCCGACCACGCGGCCGCGGTTGACCTGGCCGCCGGGTGCTGGCCGGGGCTCGTGTGCGGCGGCCGGCTGGCTGACGCCGCCGTGCTGCTCGACCGCGCGCTTGATGCGGAGTGGCCCGGGGCCGGCGAGCCGCACGGCGAGGACGTACGGCCGGCCTGGCTGCTGTCGGCGGCGCTGCTCGCCGCGCAGGGCGACGCGGCCGGGGCGGCGGCGCTGCGCCCCCGGCTCGCCCAGGTGCCGGCCCCGGAGGGCCACGGAGCCGCGCCCCTGACCAGCCCTGCCAGCCAGCTCGCGGCCCTGCTGGCGGAACTCGGCGGCGCGTTGGCGGCGCTCAGGCACGGTGAGTTCGCCGTCTGCGTCGCGCGCTGCGAGGAACTGGCAGCCGGCCTTCCCGCGGGTGAGCGCTGGCTGGCCGGCTGGCTGTACTGGGTCAGGGGAGTGGCCCACTGGTGCGCCGGCGACAGCGCGGCCGCCGACGCGAGCCTGCGGACCGGGCTTGCGCTGCTGGCGCCGTTCGGCGGCGAGCTCGCGGTCGCACAGCATCTCGAGGCCCTCGGCTGGCTCGCGGCCGGGCACGGTGACGGCGAGCGGGCCGCCCGGCTGCAGGGAGCGGCGGACGGGATCTGGCAGCGGCTCGCCTATCAGGAGCGGCTGCGGGCGCCGCGGTTCGGCCTGCTCGTGCTCGACGCGGAGCGTGACTTCGCCGAGCGCCAGGCCAGGGAAATCCTGGGCGAGGCGGAGTACGCGGCCGGGCATGCCGCCGGTGCGGCCCTGACGACGGCGGTCGCGGTCGCGTACGCGTGCCCGGGCGCCGCCTACCCCGTTCGCGGCGAAGCGGTGCGCGGCTACCCGGCTGACCGGGCACCCGAGGCTGGACAGCTGACCGCCGAGGATGCGCTGGCGCCGGGCGGGGTTCTCCCGGCACTGGCCGGCGGCCCGGTGACTGCCGGCGGCCCGGTGACACCCGGCGGCCCGTCGACGGCCGTCCGGCCGGTCAGCGGGGTTCCCGGGCCGCGGCCCGGTGACGGTCAAGGGGCAGGGAGTGATCTGCCTGGCGCCGCCGACCGCAACCGCTGGGACCTGCTGACCACGCGCGAGCGCGAGGTCGCCGCCCTGGTCGCGGCCGGCCTGACCAACAAGGACATCGCCGCCCGCCTGGTCGTGTCCAAGCGGACGGTCGACGCGCACCTGGAGCACATCCTGGGCAAGCTCGGCTACAACTCCAGGGTGCAGGTGGCCGCCCTCGCGTCCGTTGAGCGGGCCCGCGAGGTGCGAGAGGCCGATCAGGCAGGCGACGGGACGCCGCCCGTGGCCTGATCAGGCCGGTTAGCGGGTAGCCAGCCCGAGCAGCAGGCCGTCCGCGGCGACCGCGGGCGAGCTGGTCAGGAACAGGACCACGCCGTCGGCAGGCGCGGTCACGGTTTCCGTGACGGTCCCGCCGTCGAGCGTGCTGACCGTGCCGAGCACCTGGCCGGCCGTGACGGCCGCACCCGGCCCCACGGCAGGCGCCCACCAGCCGGCCGACGCGGCGCGCGGCCAGACCCAGCCGCCAAGGAGAGCCGGCGCGGGCCCTGCCGGCGGCCCGGCCGCCATCTCCAGGTAGCGGAGCACCCCGTCGAGCCCGCGGACGTGCGCTTCCACGGCGTGCTCGGTAACGAGGCCGCAGCCGCCCGCCTCGGCGATGATCGCGGGAATCCCCGCCGCGGCGGCGGCGGCACTGGTGGATCCGGTGACGGTGAACGCGGGGCCTGGCGCCTGGCGGAGCACGTACCCGAGGCCGTAGGCGGCGGCCAGCTCCCGCGCCTCGGCCTCGGCAGGACCGACGTCGTACAGCGCGAACGGCTCGAGCGCCTCGGTCAGGTCGCCCGCGTGCATGTCGACGACGGCATCGCTCCCGCTGATGACCTGGCTGAACACCGCGTCCGCGATTCGCTCGGCCAGGGTCCCGGTCGGCGAGCCGGGAAAGCAGCGGTTCAGGTTCTTGCCGTCTTCAGGCACGACGAACGCACTGCGCGCCCAGAAGGCGGGCAGGTTCACCACCGGCACCGCCCTGATCGTGCCGCGGACCGGCCGGCCGGCCAGCCCGCTGACCCAGCGGCGCAGTCCGGCCATGGAGGCGTACTCGCAGCCGTGCACGCCGGCGATAACGCTTAGTAGCGGACCGGGGGTGTCGCCGGTGATGTCTATCACAGGGGTCTGCACTCCGCCGAAGTCAGCCGTGTAGCGCTTTATTTCGGCCACTTTAAATCCCGCCCGTTATGTAAATCGTCAGTAAAACCCATTGATCCGAATGTATGTGCCTATAGACAACCTGCCGCACCGGCGTCACCTTTGTCTACCAGTCGTCTCACCTGGGTGCGATGCCGCCGCCGTGCGCTGGCGGCCCGCCGCGGCGGACTGCTGCGGTGGCCCGCCCGCACTGGGCGCCGATCACGGAGGCGGTGATTTGTTGACTGCTGTTAGATCATCAGCCCGTCAACTCCTGGTGCGCATGTCGGGTATATCCCGATATAGACAGTCGCTCATGGTGACTTGTCGCATACTCCCCTCTCCCGTGGGTAGCACATAACGCGGAAGGAGGGCGTTTCCAGTCAAGGCAACCTAGGCCGACGGGCAACTAAACGGAGCAGGATGTCGTTATATGAGCATGACAGTCTGGGAATGGTTTGAGCAGCGCTCGTACCGCCACGGGGACTTCGCAGACCTCGCGCGTTCGAGCAGTGACGGGGCAAAACGACCCTCTACGACCCTGATCTTCCCGGCCCGCAACGTCGCAGGCACAATCGGTACGATCCTCTCCGTCGTCGAAGAACTCCGGGCCAGGACGGGACTTCCTGACCAGGTCATCGTGGTCGACGCGGACTCACCCGACGGCACGGCTGACGTCGCCCGTGCTCACGGCGCCGAGGTCTACTCGGAGAACGAGCTGATGCGGGGCTACGGCCCCAATCAGGGCAAGGGTGACGCGATGTGGCGCGCCCTGTCGGTGGCCCGCGGAGACATCGTGATGTTCGCCGACGCGGACACCGACGACTTCGAGGAGCACTTCGTCTACGGAACGCTCGGGCCGCTGCTCGCCGATCCGCGGCTGCAGTTCGTCAAGGCGGCTTTCAGGCGGCCGTTCAAGCAGGGCGAGGAGAAGATCCTCGACGGCGGCGGCCGGGTCACCGAACTGATGTCCAAGCCGCTCATCAACCTCTTCTACCCCGAGCTCGCGGGCTTCGTGCAGCCGCTCGCGGGCGAGTTCGCGGCCCGCCGCGAGGTGCTCGCCCGGGTACCGTTCTTCACCGGCTACGGCGTGGAGATCGGCATGCTGATCGACGTGTTCGAGCAGGTCGGCCTCAACGGCATGGCCCAGGTCGACCTCGGCACCAGGCAGAACAGGCACCAGTCGCTCGCGAACCTGAGCCGGATGTCGTCCGTCGTGCTGCGCACGGTGGCGGCGCGCGAAGGACTCGGGCAGCGGGTCAACGGGGACCTCGACGAGAGCATGTCGAACCTCTGGGAGGTGCACCAGCAGGACACCTACCTGCACGCCGTCGCGACCGAGGACGGGCTGCGCCTCGACGAGCACCTGAACGAGCTGGTCGAGCGGCCGCCGCTGGCCAGCCTCACCGACGGCACGGCCCTTACCGCGACCGCCTTACGAGAAACAGCAGGCACGGCCCGCGGCCCGGACACAATGTCCGGGCCGCAGGTCTGTGCCGGTGCCTCAATGACATCGGCCGCGAATTCCGCATGATGTGACCAGGAGTACGGCCTAGCGCCCGGCGCGAGCCTGGCCTGCATTCACCTGGGAGGCGGCATGGCAGCCGGCAGCGGCACGTACGAGTTCGACCACATCCTCGTGGGGGCCGGCTCGGCCGGCTGCGTGATCGCCCGCCGCCTGGTGGACGCCGGCCGCCGGGTCGCGCTCATTGAGGCGGGAGGACCCGACTACAACCCGGCCATCCACCAGCCGAACCGCTCCTGGGAACTGTGGAACTCGCCCGAGGACTGGGCCTACACCACGGAGCCGCAGCGGCATTCGCTCAAGACCTCGCTGTTCTGGCCGCGCGGCAAGGTGCTCGGCGGGTCGAGCGCGCTGAACGGGATGATCTACGTCAGGGGCGCGAAGTCCGATTTCGACGCCTGGGCTTACAACGGCGCGCCCGGCTGGTCGTACGCGGACGTGCTGCCGTACTTCAAGAAGTCCGAGGACCACGAGGACGGGGCTGGCCAGTACCACGGCGCCGGCGGCCCGCTCCCGGTCACCAGGATCAAGGAACCCAACCCGGCGACGACGGCGATGATCGAGGCGGCCGCGGAGACCGGCGTGCCGCGTAACGACGACCCGAACGCGGACGACATCCTCGGCGTCGGCCTGACCCACATGACCGTCAGGGACGGCCGCCGTATGTCGACCTGGACGGCGTTCATCGAGCCGGTGGTCGATAGCCCGCTGCTCACCGTCATCACCAGTGCCCAGGTCAAAAACCTGGTTTTCGACGGTGCGGGTCGTGCGGCCGGCGTGTGCCTGTCCCGCCCTGGCCTCGTCTACGCTCATCGAACGGACCCGGCTGACAGCCTCCCGCACCCGGTCTTGCCCGAGTGGACCACGACTGAGCTGCGCTGCTCCGGTGACGTGATCGTGTGCGGCGGCGCCGTCGGCACGCCGCAGCTGCTGCTCCTTTCCGGTATCGGCCCGGCCGACGACCTGCGGTCGCTCGGCCTCGACGTGCGCGCGGACCTGCCGGGCGTCGGCGCCAACCTGCACGACCACGCGCTGGCCACGCTGCTCTACGAGTCCGCGCGGAAGATCCCCGAAGGCAAGGCCAACAACCTCGAGGCGCACTTCTTCGCCAAGAGCGACCCTGGCCTGACCGCCCCTGACCTGCAGCCGCTCATGTCGCACTTCCCGATGCCCGTGGAGGGGTACCCGCAGCTCGCCTACGGCGACGGTTACGCGATCGTGGCGGGCATCATCCGGCCGCTGAGCCGCGGCCGGCTCTGGCTCCGCTCGGCTGACCCGGCCGAGCACCCGGTCATCGACCCGCATTACCTGGAGGAGAAGGCGGACGTGCACGCCCTGCTGGCCAGCCTGAAACTTTCCCGCGAGGTCGGCCAGGCTAGGGCGCTGAGCGAGTTCCGCGCCCGCGAGATCGCCCCGGGCCCGGACGTGCGCACCGACGAGGAGCTGATCGAGTACGGGATGCGGAACCTGATCACCTATCACCACCAGGTCGGCACCTGCAAGATGGGGATCGACAATCAGGCCGTGCTCAGCCCGGCCGACCTGCGGGTCTACGGCATCGACGGGCTCCGGGTGGCCGACGCCTCGGTCATGCCGTCGGTCACCTCAGGCAATACCAACGCCCCGGCGATCATGATCGCCGAACGCTGCGCAGAATTCTTGCTAGGCGGCTGACCGAGGGCTGGAACGGCCCGTCCTTCGGCGCCGGCAGGTCTGGCGGCACGCGGAAGGCGGGCGGGGCGTCCAGGTTCAGCGCGCCGAGCGGCGACACCGCGTCGGCGTCCCGCCGGGTCAGCGGCGGCAGGTTCCACTTCTGCTCGATCAGCTTGAGCACCGAGGTGTGGTCGAGCTGGTCGTGCAGCACGAAATCAGGCCGTGCGTAGGGGGAGACGATCACCGCCGGAACCCGGAATCCCAGGCGGTCGTAGGTGGCGGGCCCGGCGTTCGCGTTCTCCAGCTGGGCCAGCAGTTTCGGCGCGAGTGCCCCCAGCAGGGCGCGTACCCACGGCACTGACAACTGCCAGTTGCGCGCGGGCACGTCGTCGGGAGCGACGACGGCCGGGGGTGCCACGTGGTCGTAGTAGCCGCCGTGCTCGTCGTAGATCCACAGCAGCAGGGTCGACTCCCACCCGGGACCGTGCATGACCGCGTTGACGACGGCGGCGGAGAACGCCTCGCCCTTGGCGATGTCCTGCGGGTTCTCCTCCGAGTAGTCGCCGAAGTCGGGATCGACGACCGACACGGCAGGCAGCTTGCCGTCGCGGGCGTCGTCGAAGAACTGCTGGGTGTTCCGCAGGTGCCGGACGGCGCCCGCGAACCCCAGCGGGTACAGGTCGGCGGTGTAGGACTTGTTGCCGCGGACCGCGTTCGCCACCCCGGGCACCCAGCGGCCGAGCGAAGCCAGCCGCCGCAGCGCGATCAGCCCGGTCGCGCCGAGCAGTCGCTTGAGCACGGTGAGGGCCGGGTGCACGTTGTGGTAGTTGACCCAGGAGATGTCGTTCGCGGACAGCGCGTCGAAGATCGTCCCCGCTTCCGGGTAGTCGACCAGGTCCCAGGGCAGGTCGTCGATCAGCCCGTGGGCGGTGCCGCTGATGAGGAACCGCCGGTTCGGGAACGTCGGCCCCAGGCAGGAGCAGAACCAGCGGTCGGCGACCGGGAAATGCTCGGCGAGTCCGTAGTAGAACGGCAGGTCAGCCCCGGTCCAGTAGCCCATCGGGACGGCCGGGCCGCTGCCCGGCACTGTCTGCCATACCGAGGTCGCGAAGCCGCCGCAGCTCCCGTCGTCGTAGGAGATGTGGCTCGCGTTCCAGGTCTGGGTGGGATCGCCGCCGACTTGCGTGGTGTCCGGCAGGTGCCAGGAGTGCACCTGCTGTCCGTTCGGCAGCGTGTTCACTGGCGTCGGCGTCCCGGTGGCGGCCCCGGGCAGCCCGTCGCCCCGTCCGCTGAGCATGCCGAGGTAGTTGTCGTAGGAATGGTTCTCCATCATCAGCACCACGATGTGCTCGATGGCGGGGATCAGGTCCGTACCGGGATCAAGGTCGGGCCGCGGCCGTTCTCCTGGTCCTGGCGCTAGACCACGCCGCTGGATACCCCGCTTTTCCGCGCGTTCCAACATCGGAGCAACCTCTCCGTAACCGACCCGTAGCGGAATAATGGCACTTTTCGCCCGGGGGCGCGACCCCTGCCGGATGACAGGCACACGAAGATTCGACGGCGCGGTCAATCGGGAATCAGGCGGCTGCGCAACCTGGTCATCGGCTGGCGGGCAGTCCAGAATGATCGCCATGACCTCAAGCAACGGTGCCCCCGAGGACGTGGCCGCCGCGCGATCGTCGATCGAGAACGAGATCGCGGGCTCAACCCTGCTGACTGAGTACGCCGAGACGGCTGAGCAGTCACCCGATGTCATAGCGCACCGGTGGCTGGCCGACGGCGAGTGGCAGTACCTGACCTACCGGCAGGTCCGCGAGCGGGTCAGGGACGCGGCCCTCGGCCTGGCCGAGGCCGGCCTGCGGCCGGGTGAGTTCGCGGCGGTCTGGTCGCGTAACCGCTCAGAGGCGACGATCGCCGACTACGCGATCATGCACGCGCGCGGCGTGCCTGTCTTCATTTATCCCACCGTTTCCCCTGAGCAGGCCGCCGACCTCATCGGCCACTGCGAGGCGACGGTCGTGCTCATCGAGCGCGAATTCCTGCCCGTGCTCGAATCGGTCCAGGCCGGGCTGCCGCAGCTGCGGGCCGTCATCGTGCTGGGCGGGGACGACGGCGCGGCCAGGACGGCCCCGGACGGGACGCCCCTGCACGGCGATGCGCCAGACGGCGAGCAGTCCGTGCCGGCCGGAGCCCAGGCGATTGGCTGGCAGCCGCTGCTTGACCTGGGCCGCGCCGCGGCGGAGCGCGACCCCGGCGCGTTCGAGCGCGGCTGGCGCCAGGTGACGCCGGACAGCCTGGCCACGCTGATCTACACCTCGGGCACCACCGGCCGCCCCAAGGGCGTCATGATCACCCACCGCAATATCCGCTACGCGCAGCAGGCCACCCAGCGGGTGATACCGCTCGATGACCAGGTGGGCGACGACGGCGTGGGTGCCCTCGTCTCCTACCTCCCGATGGCGCACATCACCGGGCGGATGGTCGACCACTGGGCGCCGATGGGACACCCGGTGGAGCTGGCCTACTGCCCGGATTCGCTGCGGCTGTTCGAGATCGCCGCGCAGGTCCACCCGACCGCGCTCATCGGCATCCCCCGGGTTTGGGAGAAGCTGCACGCCGCGCTGCGCGGCGCGCTGCCCGACGTCGCGCCCCCGGCCGTCGCCGCGCTGCCGGACGGAGTGAAGGCGGCCGTGCGGATCAAGATCGGCCTGGACAGGACCCGCTTGGCGACCAGCGGCGCGGCGCCGATCGACCCGGAGATCGTCGCGTTCTTCCGTGCCCTCGGCGTGCCGCTGACCGAGGGGTGGGGCATGAGCGAGCTGTCCAACGCGGCCACGCTGGCCGCGCCGGGCGACGCCCGCTCCGGCGCCGTCGGCCGGGCGTTCCCGGGCATGGAGGTACGGATCGCCGACGACCAGGAGGTGCTTGTCCGGGGCCCGCTGGTGATGGGCGGCTACTACAAGGACCCGGAGCTGACCATGGCGACGGTCGACGCCGACGGCTGGATGCACACCGGCGACATCGGCGAGCTCGACGCCGACGGCTTCCTGAAGATCGTCGACAGGAAGAAGGAGCTGATCATCACTTCGGGCGGCAAGAACATCTCGCCCGCCCTGGTGGAGTACGAGCTGCAGCGGCACCCGCTCATCGGTCAGGCGTGCGCGATCGGCGACCGGCGCAACTACGTGACCGCGCTGCTGGTGCTCGACCCGGAGACGGCGCCCGCCTGGGCGCGGGCGCGTGACGTCCCCTTCGAGTCGCTGGCCGATCTCGCCGCGCACCCCGAGGTGCGGGCCGAGGTCGAGCAGGGGGTCGCCACGGCCAACTCCCACCTGGCCCGGCCCGAGCAGGTCCGCCGGTTCACGCTGCTGCCGGCCGAGTGGACGGCGCAGTCAGGCGAGCTCACCCCGTCGCTCAAGCGCCGCCGGGCAGTGATCGTCGACCGCTACGCCAAGGAGATCGAGGCGCTTTACGAATAACGGTTCTCCGGCCGCCCCGCGCCGGCCTCTATCATGGCTTGGGTGACTGGACAACAGCTGAGGCTCTACAACTCGCTCGGACGGCTGACCGAGGACTTCACGCCGTCCGCCGATGTCGTTGGCCTGTACAGCTGCGGACCGACGGTCTACTCGTTCGCGCACCTGGGCAACATGCGGGCCTGGGCGTTCGCCGACACGCTGCGGCGCGCCCTGCGCTGGAAGGGCATCGCGGTCCGGCACGTCACCAACATCACCGACGTGGGCCACGCGGTCGCCGACTCCGACGCCGGCGAGGACAAGCTCGAGGTCGCCGCGGCCAGGGAGCGCCGCTCGGTCGACGAGATCGCCGAGTTCTACGCCCGCGCGTTCTTCGACGACCTGGCCGCGCTCAACGTGCTGCCCGCCGACGTGTACCCGCGGGCCAGCGAGTACGTCGAGCAGATGGTCGCGTTCGCGGCCCGGCTCGAGGAACTCGGCTACACGTACCAGCTGCCGTCGGGTCTGTACTTCGACACGTCCAAGTCACCCGGCTACGGGACCCTGGGGCTGCTGCACCTGGCCGGCCAGCGGGAGACGGGACGGGTCGAGCACATCGAGGGCCGCAGGCACGACAGCGACTTCGCGCTCTGGCGGGCCGAGGAGCCCGGCGTCCGGCGCGTCATGCGCTGGGATTCGCCGTGGGGCTGGGGTGCGCCCGGCTGGCACCTGGAATGCTCGGTGATGTCCATCGCGCTGCTCGGCGATCACTTCGACATTCACACCGGTGGCATCGACCACCGCGAGCTGCACCACGTCAACGAGATCGCGCAGTCCGAGGCGTACCTGAACGAGGACCGGCCCTGGGTCCGCTACTGGCTGCACAACGAGTTCCTGCTGATCGACAACGCCAAGATCGCCAAGTCGTCCGGCCCGGTGCCACGGCTAGCCGATCTCGTCGAAGCGGGCTATCACCCGATGGCCTACCGGCTGTTCCTGCTCGGCGGTCACTACCGCAGCCAGCTCGACTTCACCATGACCGGCGTCGACGCCGCCCAGGCGACCCTGCGGCGCCTGGTCTCCCGCATCGCCCCGCTGCACCCGCTGCCCGTGGCGGAGACCTACGAGGCGGCCCGGGCCGGCGCCGAGGACACCGACAAGGCGGCGCTGGCCTACGTCGAGGCGATCGACGCGGCCATCTCTAATGACCTGTCGACCCCCCGGGTGCTGGCCGCCCTGCAGGAGGCGCTGCGCGACCAGGAGATCACCGCCGACGGCCTCCGCGTCGTCGTGGCCGCCGCCGACGCCGTGCTCGGTCTCAGGCTCGGCGAGCTCACCCCCGCCGAGGTGGACCAGCGCCGGCCTGCCGCCGACCTCACCCAGGAGCAGAAGGCGGACATCGAGCGGCTTGTCGCCGAGCGCACCGAGGCCCGGGCGGCGAAGAACTGGGCCCGCGCCGACGAGATCCGCGCCGAACTCGACGCGCTCGGCGTCCAGGTGACCGACACCCCGTCCGGCCCCGCCTGGCAGCTCCGCTAACCCCGCTGCCGCTTCGCCCCGAGTTACGTTTGGTCCCGGTGCGCCGCCCCGCTAACCCCGCTGCCGCTTCGCCCCGCGTCACCGTTGGGTGCCGGGGCGCCGCCGCCCGGCCTACCGCTTCGTCCCTGGTTACGTCCCGTCCCGGCCGCCGCTCTCATCACCCAGCTACGGCCTCCGGAGCGCGTTATCGTGGAACATTTTTTCTTATCGGAAATTCGTATGTATCCCAGCACCAAAGGTTTCCGCGGTAGCCGCCAGGCGACGGTTCATGCCGTCAGTTCGCGTTCCAGCGGAGTGCGGAAGCGGGGCGTGACCCGGGCGGTGCCCAGCCACGCCTCCAGGTCCTGCGCCTGGGCGGCGACGGCGGCCGACCCGTCGGCCCCGATGTCCTCGAGCAGCCGGACCACGACCTCACCGGACGGACGCTGAGCCCAGCCGCCGACGACACGGCCGGCCCACCACACGGTGGGCCCGATGTTGCCGGTCCGGTCGAACAGCGGCTCCGCGTGCGGGCCGAGGTACCACGCTCGGGACTGCCAGCCCATCGGCGTCGGGTCGAGCGCGGGCAGCAGCGCCGCCGCGGGCGGGGCCTCGGCCGGGAACTCAAGATCGTCCGCCAGCACGACGCCAGCCTGCCCGTCGAGGTCGGCCTCGGTCACCGGCAGCGCCGCCAGCGCCGCTTTGGTCTGCGCCCCGGTCCAGCCCGCCCACCACTGCAGGTCAGCGACGGGCGCGGGCCCGAACACGCGCAGCCACCGCCGGGCCAGCTCCGCCCGCGCCGCGCCCGGGTCGAGCCCCGAGCCGAGTCTTGCGCCGAGCCCTGCGCTGAGTCCTGCGCCGAGCAGGCCGGCGCCGTCCGCTGCCCCGTCGGCCCGGCCCAGCCACACCTCGGGCAGAAACCACTCGAACTGCCCTGATGACCAGCCGCCGCGACGGTGCCCGCGAACCATGCGTCCCTCGGCCGCCATGAGCACCAGCACGCGTGACGTGATGTTGGCGGCCCCGCCGTACGACTTGTCCGCCGCGTAGACGAGCTGCGTTCGCAGCAGCGGCTCGTCCTCGGCCAGTTTCGCCCCCGCCGCGCCGCCGCCCCTAGCCGCCAGCGCCCGCAGCACCCCGGCCTCGACCGCCCGCAGCCAGCCGCCGGCGTCGCCGTCCCCGACCCCGCCCTTGGCCAGGTCTTTCTCCAGCTGCCTGCGTAGCCGGGCGGCGACGTCGTCGGTGCACGCCGCCTGGATCAGGCCGGCCAGCTCAGCGGGAATCACGAACACCGTCCGCCGCATGCCCAGCATCCGGACCAGCGTCCGGTCGGCGTAAACGGCGCCATCGACTTGCTCGGCCGTACACCGGCTGCGCGCCCAGGCCGACAGGTAGACCGTCACCGGGTCAGTCGCGTGCAGCGCCACCAGCGCCTCGACGGCCTCGGTGACCGTGGGCACGGGCACCGCCAGCCGGTGCCGCTCCACCAGCCGGGCCCGCCGCTGGGCCACGCTGACCTTAACCGTCATGCCAGCAACCTATCTCCCGCCCCGTCCACAGGATGGTGGATCGCTGGGAGCTCTCCGTACCTTCCAGCGATGCACCATCATCGCCGCGGCGACGTCACGGTGGACATTCGGGCACACCCGGGTGTGCCCGAATGTCCACGATCTTGCCCGCGCGGCCTCGCCGGCAGGCCTGCTCCGCCGCCCGGCAAGATCGTGGATAGTTTTCTACATCCCCGTGTACAAAACTATCCGCGATCACGTTCCCGGCCGGGTACGCCATCCGCGCTACCTCATGCCTGTGACGACGGTGGCGTCTGATTCGTCGTCTTCGTGGACCGCGGGGGTAAGCCCGGCAGCCGACATCGCGGCTGCCATCGACAGCGCCTGGCGCTCACTGGTCTCCACCAGCAGCACCCCGCCCGGCGCCAGCCAGTTGCTGGCGCCAGCAGCGGCCCGGCGCAGCACGGCCAGCCCGTCGTCACCGCCGTCGAGCGCCATCGGGGCCTCGTGCTCGCGCGCCTCGGCGGGCATGAACACCAGGTCCGACGTCGGCACGTAGGGCGCGTTGCAGATCAGCACGTCGATCTGGCCGCGCAGGGCGCCAGGCAGCGCGGCGAACAAGTCGCCCGCGTAGACCTGCCCGCCCGCGGGCTCGACGTTCCGCCGCGCGCAGGCGACGGCGGCCGGGTCGAGGTCGGCCGCGTACAGCCGGACTGGCGGTGCGCTGCTGGTCGGTGCTGGGCCGTCGGCTGGTGCTTGGCCGCTAGCCGGCGGAACGGGGCCCGCGTTCGCGGCGCCTGTTGCCGCGGCGACCGCGAGCCCGAGCGCGCCGGTGCCGCAGCACAGGTCTACGATCACCGGCGGTCCTGCCACTGGCTGGCCCGCGGCCGGCGGTCCCGCTACTCGCTGGTCCTGAGCGGTCCGCTCCGCGATCAGCCGCAGCGCGACGTCGACGAGGTACTCGCTGCGACGGCGCGGCACGAACACCCCCGGATCCACGAAGACCCGCAGGCCGTGGAACTCCGCCCAGCCGACCACCTGCTCAAGCGGCTCCCCGGCGACTCGCCTGGCCGCCATCGCGTCAAGCTCGGCGGGGGAGGCCGCCGCGGCCGTGAGCAGCTCCGCCTCGTCCTCGGCCCACACGCACCCGGCGGCGCGCAGCCGCGCGACCAGGGCCGGATTAGTCTCCACGAGTTGGCAACGCTACCTCCCGCCGCCGCCCGCACGGAAACGGTTTCGCGGGGGGCGCGACGGTTGGCGTCATCCACCACCCCGCGTGCGTCCCGCTCGGCTTCTGCGCGGCAGCAGGATCACGGCCGGTCGGCTCACCGGCGGCTGACGAGACCCCGGGGCTGACGAGACCCACCTGCCCGCGCCCGTACCGCCCGGCTGCTCAACGGCAGCGGGATCCCGGCCGTTGGCTCGCCGACGGCCGGCGAAACGCCGGGACCGGCGAGACGGCGGGGCTGGAACGCGAAGCCACGCCCCCGTTCGGGATGACTCGGGGTTTCTTTTCTTAAAGCTGGCCGACGTCGGTGACGTGGATGACCGCGGCGCCCTCTTCGTCGGAGGCGGCGAGGTCGACGGTGGCCGAGATGCCCCAGTCGTGGTCGCCGGCCGGGTCGTCGAAGATCTGCCGGACGGTCCAGCTGGTCTTGCCCTCGTCGATGAGCAGCATCGCCGGACCGCGCGCGTCGGGTCCTGTCCCCAGGTCGTCGTGCACCTCGAAGTACGGCTCGATGGCGTCTTCCCAGGCGGCGGCGTTCCAGCCGTCGGCCGCGTCCAGCTCGCCGAGCTCGTCGTACTTGCCGAGGGCGGCCAGGGTGACCCGCCGGAACAGGGCGTTGCGCACCAGCACCCGGAAGGCCCTGGTGTTGCTGGTGAGTGTCTTCGGCGCTGCCCTGGGCGCGCTTTCGCCGCTCTCCGGGTCCGGGTGGGTGAGCTTTTCCCACTCGTCGACCAGCGAGGAGTCGACCTGGCGGATCAGCTCGCCGAGCCACTCGATCAGGTCGGTCAGCTCTTCGGTCTTGGCCTCGTCGGGTACGGTCTGGCGCAGCGCCTTGTAGGCATCGGCCAGGTAGCGGAGCACGATCCCCTCGGACCGGGACAGGCTGTAGAACTGGACGTACTCGCCGAACGTCATCGCCCGCTCGAACAGGTCGCGGACGACTGCCTTGGGGGAGACCTCGTAGTCGCCGACCCAGGGGTGACCCTGGCGGTAGATCTCGTAGCCGGCCTCGAGGACGTCCTCGAGCGGCTTGGGCCAGGTGACGTTGTCGAGCAGCTCGATCCGGGCCTCGTACTCGATACCCTCGGCCTTCATCGCGGCGACGGCCTCGCCGCGGGCCCTGAACTGCTGGGCCGACAGGATCTGCCTGGGGTTGTCGAGGGTGGACTCGATGACTGAGAGCACGTCGAGGGCGTAGCTGTCGCTGTCGGCGTCGAGCAGGTCGATCGCGGCGAGCGCGAACGGGGACAGCGGCTGGTTCAGCGCGAAGTCGTACTGCAGGTCGACGGTGAGCCGGACATAGCGGCCCTGCTCGTCCGGCTCGTCGAGCCGCTCGACGACGCCGCCGGCCCGCAGCGCGCGGTAGATCTCGATGGCGTGGTGGATGTGCTTGCGCTGCTTCGCCCGGTCCTCGTGGTTGTCGCGCAGCAGGTGCTTGAACGCCTGGAAGGCGTTGCCCGGCCGGTCGATGACGTTGAGCACCATCGCGTGGGTGACGGTGAAGCTGGAGGTCAGCGGCTCGGGCTCGGAGCTGACGAGGCGGTCGAAGGTGGGCTGGCCCCAGGAGACCATCCCCTCTGGCGGCTTCTTCTTGACCACCCGGCGGCGCGCTACGGCCGCGTCACCGGCCTTGGCCAGGGCTTTGGCGAAGGACTTCTCGTTCTCGATGACGTGCTCGGGTGCCTGGACGACGACGCGGCCCGCAGTGTCGAATCCGGCTCGACCGGCCCGCCCGGCGATCTGGTGGAACTCGCGGACCTGCAGCAGCCGGGTCTTCTTCCCGTCGTACTTGGACAGGGCGGTGAAGACCACGGTGCGGATCGGCACGTTGATGCCGACGCCGAGCGTGTCGGTGCCGCAGATCACCTTGAGCAGGCCGGCCTGTGCCAGGGTCTCGACGAGCCGCCGGTACTTAGGCAGCATGCCGGCGTGGTGGACGCCGACGCCGTGCCTGACCAGACGCGACAGCGTCTTGCCGAACCCGGAGGAGAAGCGGAAGTCGCCGATCATCTCGGCGATCTTGTCCTTCTCGGCCCGGGTGGCCATGTTGGTGGACATGAGCGCCTGCGCCTGCTCGAGCGCGGCCGCCTGGGTGAAGTGCACGACGTAAATCGGGGCCTGGTCGGTGGTGAGCAGCTCGTTCAGCTTCTCGTGCAGCGGCTCGATGCTGAACGAGAAGACCAGCGGTACCGGGCGCTCCGTGTTCTTGACGACGGCCGTCGGCCATCCGGTCCGCCTGGTGAGGTCCTCCTGGAACCGGGCCACGTCGCCGAGGGTGGCGGACATGAGGACGAACTGCGCCTTGGGCAGCTCGATGAGCGGCACCTGCCAGGCCCAGCCTCGGTCGGGGTCGGCGTAGTAGTGGAACTCGTCCATGATGACCTGGCCGACGTCGGCGTCGGCGCCGTCGCGCAGCGCGATCGCGGCCAGGATCTCGGCCGTGCAGCAGATGATCGGAGCCTTGGCGTTCACGGACGCGTCGCCGGTCATCATCCCGACGTTGGCCGCGCCGAAGACGTCGCAGAGGGCGAAGAATTTCTCGCTCACCAGGGCCTTGATGGGTGCCGTGTAGTAGCTGCGCTGGCCGTTGGCCAGGGCGGTGAAGTGCGCACCGGTCGCGACCAGGGACTTGCCCGAGCCGGTGGGGGTGGACAGGATCACGTTCGACCCCGTCACAACCTCGATAAGCGCCTCTTCCTGGTGCGGGTAGAGGCTGAGGCCGCGGTCCTTCGCCCAGTCAGCGAACGCGCTGAAGATCGCGTCGGGGTCCGGCGGGTCGTCCGGCCGGCCGCCCGAGAGCGCGGGGAGGAGTTCGGTGAGCGTCATCGTCATGGCGTTATCTATGGTGCCCTGTCCTGGCGGCTGTTTGCGCCGCCGCCTGCGGGAGCGGTTCCCGCCGGGGTGTGGAACCTCCGGCGTTCGCCATTTATTCCCATTTACCGCTGTTCGCCTGAGCTGCCATTAATTTCGCTGCGGGCGGCCATGTTTGATTTAAGGCCGTGCTGAGTATTCAAGTAGACAGGCGCGCGGCCGTCGCCGGCGCGAAAGCGGGCAGTCGTGTACCGACCGAGGCCAGCGGTGCGCTGTCGGTCAAGTCCTGACTCCGGCCAGCAGATTCCCCGAATTCCCCTTCGCGCCGCTGCCGTCCAAAACGGCAATTTTCCCGCGAGCCGGTGATAATTCACGCATATGCTAGGCCTTTAATTACGCTTAAACATGTGCGCGGGTAATTCCCTATCGCTTACGCTGACTGCGCATTCACCCTCGCATGGCAGGGGAACAGAAGGGGGAACTCCATGCGTTATTTCAGAAAGATGGCGGTCGCTACGGCGGCAGCCGGACTTGCGGTATTCGGGGCGATGGCGGCCGGCGGAGGAGTGGCCAACGCGGCCACCAGCCAGGTCGCGGTGAGCTGCTCGGCCTCCGCCGTGGTGCTTGAGGCCGGCGTGCTGTCGTCCTGCACGGAGGGTGCCACCACGGTCATCAACCCGACCTCGTTCACGCTCACCACCAGCGCACCGGGGCTCGCCGGCAGCCTGGCCACTACGCTCACCAGCGCGCTCAGCGGCCTCGGCCTGTCTGACGTGAACACCCTGGTGGATCAGCTGACCACCCTGACCGAGAACGTCTCGTTCACTCTGGCCTGCACGGTGAACGGCCAGACGGTGACGAAGGCCGAGTCGTACTCGGGGCTGACGGACGGCGCCACGGAGACGATCGGCCTGCAGGCGGCGGTCGGCTCGCCTGTGCCGAACTCGTGCCAGGTTCAGGGCTTCACCGTCCAGTCGCCGGTCAACCTGAGCCCAGTGGACGCCGCCCTGATCAGCGGACTGCCGTCGACGCTCCTGTCGCCACTGAGCCCGGCGCTCGGACTGCTTGGGCTTGGCTCCACCCCACTCGCCGGGCTTACCGGCACTGACCTGACGGACCTGCTCGCCCTGTCGGTGAGTGCGACCCTGACCGCGAACACCGCGGTGCCCGGCGCGATCTGGACGGGGGCCGCCAAGACCAGTGGCGGACTGGACGCGGACATCTGCGCCGACGACGCCGGCAACGGCAACGCCGCCGCGATCGCCCAGGTGTACCAGTGCAACAGTGACCTGGCTCAGTCCTGGACGCAGGCGAGCACCGGCCGGCTGGTGCGCAACGGCGACTGCATCACCCAGCAGGGGGCCAAGGTCAGCCTGCAGAAGTGCAGCGCGACCAATGCCGCTCAGGTGTGGAACGTCAAGGGGACCGGCGGCAATTTCAACGAGATCGTCAACTCCTCGTCGGGGCAGTGCCTGACCGCGGCCAAGGCGGTCAACTTCACCCAGCTGACCGGGGCCACATGCACCGGAAAAGCGAACCAGAAGTGGACCGGCCCGGCCAAGTCGGCGGCGTGACCTGAAGTACTCAGTCCACGGCGCTTACTACCGGTAATTCGAGCACTGCGTTCCGCCCCGGCCAACGGCCGGGGCGGAGCTTTTTCCCCGCCTTTAGCACGGCAGGTAAACAGTTGGTGAAGGTGACGGCGAAGATGCTGCGTACGGCGGCCCGCTGACTGTATAAATTTGGACCGTTTTCGCCCGGTTCCGCGCCCCGCCCGGCCCGTCGTCCGGCTGTCTTTCCTGCTTATTGACAGTCGCCTCGCGCGTGCCCCATGATGGGGGCTCTCGCTCTCGGGGGCGAGCTATTCCAGGCCATTACTTAGCACCCGGATGTCGTCCATGAATAATCAGCTCCGATTCGTCACGCTCAGCAAGTACCCGCCCTACCGGTCGGGCCATGCAAAGCAGGCGCTCTGGAACAATACGGCGCTTGCCGTGCTCACCGAGGCCGAGCAGCACCAGGTAACATACTGCGGGGAATCCATGGACCCGCAGGACGACGCGGGCGCGGGAGTCCGTGTCCATCATGTTAAAGAGGTCCGCGGGAATCGCCGGGTGCCCGACGGCCACCTGCTGCGCGCGGTCGCGGCCGAGCTTTACCGGGTCACACTTGAAAACGACATCGACGTTGTAAACACCTATTACATCGACCCGCACGCGGCGATCGCCAACCGGGTCGCCGACGCACTCGCCCTGCTCGGCCGGCGGCCGGTCGTCATCCACAGCATTGAGGGCAGCGACGTACTCGAATCGGTATGCGAGCATCTCACCGACGGATCGGCGGGGCCGCTGTTCGGCGACGTGATGCGGGGCGACGTGCTGTGCACCGTCTCGCACTACACGGCGCGCCGTTTCCTGGCCGGGGCCGAGGAGATCGGCGGGGCGCGGCTGGCCGACACGATCGCGGAGTCGGTCGTGCTGCGTTACCCGGGCCTGCCGCCGGCCGCGTTCGCGCAGCTGTCCCCTGACGCGCTGGCGGAGTTCCGGCACCGGTCCGGGCTGCGCCAGGACTCGGTGCTGATCTCCACCCTCGGCCGCCTCGAAGAGGAAAAGGGCCTCGACACGCTGATGGCGGTGGCCGGACTGGCCGCGGCGGCCAGGCCGGAGTTCGAGTTCGTCATCGCCGGAACCGGCAGCCTGGGCGACCAGCTAGTCGAGCAGGCGCGGACAGTGCCGAACATGACCGTGCTGCGGAACATCAGCTCACACGATGCCCAGTGCCTGCGCGCGGCCTCCGCGGCCGGCGTCTTCCCGACGCGGATCGTCCCCGGCTTCATCGAGACATTCTGCGTGGCCGCCCTTGAGTACGAGGCGGTCGGTGTCCCGGTCCTCGCCTCCGCCATCGGCGGCGTGCCCGAGGCCACGCCCGACTTCCGGTTCCTGGTCGCACCGGACACGGCGCCCGCCGAGTGGCTAGCCAGGATCGACGACACCCTGGCGTGCCGGGCCGAGCGCAGCGCGGTCGCCGCTGACTACGCGGGCAGGTTCACCAGCGCCCGCAGCGCCCAGCGGCTGATCGACCTGGCGACGCTGGCGGCGGCCAGGCTGAACCGGGGCGCGCCGCTGAAGGCCGATCCGGTGGACGACTACCTGGCGGCCTGGCCGGCCGCTGACGCCCGGGTCGCGGAGCCGGCCCAGATGTAACCAGGCCGCTGGGCTGAGCCGCGGCTCAGCCCAGGGCCGAGACCCGGCGCAGTACCTCGGCCCGGCCGAGCACGCCGGCCACCTGGGCCAGGTCGGGCGACTGCCGTGACCCGGTGAGCAGCACCCGGATGACAGCGGCGGCGTCGGCGATCGACCCCGGGTAGGCCTCCGGGTTCTTCTTGAAGTCCTTCTGCCGCAGTGCGAAGCCGAGCGAGTCGGCCAGCGACCTGATCTGCTCGAACCAGGTAACGTCGGGGCCCGGCTCGACGTACCCGGCCGCGAAACCGGCTGCCAGCGCCCGGACCAGGTCGGGGTCGAGGCCGCCGAACCGCGGGTCGGCCGGGTCGGTCACGAGCTCGAAGACCGGGGCGAAGAAGTACCCGTAGACGCCGCGGAAGTCCGCCCACTTACGCAGGTCCTTGCGCGGGTTGGGGGTGTCTTCCCGCTCGATGGCGAGCGCCCGCACGGCCAGGTCGCGCTCGGCGGCGACCACTGACGCGAGGTCCTTGTCGTACTCGAGCGCCCACGGCAGCACCCGGTCGATGATCTGCGCTCCGGGCAGGGAGGCCACGTAGTCAGCGCTGACGTCATCCAGCTTGGGCATGTCGAGCAGCGGCCCGGCGACGCCGAACTCCGTCACCCGCAGCGGCTCGGCCAGCGCCTGCGGCAGCGGGAGCTCGGCCAGCCGCCCGTTGGCCAGCCCGCGCAGGTAGTAAAGCACCGCCTCGGCGGGGAAGCCCTGCTCGATGTAGTAGCCGACGCTGGCCTCAGGGTCGCGCCGCTTGGACAGCTTGCGCCGGCTGCCGCCGTCCTGCTTCATCAGCGGCGCGACGTGCGCGTAGGGGATGCGGGGGAAGCCGAGCGCGTCGAACAGCTGGTGGTGCAGCGGGACGGAGGAGATCCACTCCTCGCCGCGGATCACCAGCGTGACCCCCATGAGGTGGTCGTCGACGGCGTGGGCGAAGTGGTACGTCGGCAGCCGCGGATCGGTGTCACTGCGCTTGAGTATTACCACGTCGTTGCGGTTGTCGTCGGAGCTGATGGCGCCGCGGATCACGTCGGTGAAGCTGACTCGCTGGCCGCCGATGCCGGGGGAGCGGAACCGCACGACATAGGGGTCGCCCGCGTCAAGCCGGGCCCGCACCTGGTCTTCTGGCGCGTCGCGCCAGGTCGCCCACTCGCCGTAGTAGCCGGGCAGCGCGCCCACCGTCTTCTGCCTGGCCGTGCGCTCCTGGCCCTGCTCGGGGGTCTCGAAGCACGGGTAGGCCCTGCCCTGCCGGATGAGCTCGCGCACGTACGTCTGGTAGACCGCCGCCCGCGCCGACTGCGTGTAAGGTCCGTACTCGCCGCCGGCCGCGTCCGACTCGTCGGCCGCGATGCCGAAGTAGTCGAAGCCGGCCTCGAACTGCGCCAGCGCGCCTTCGGAGAACCTGGCCTGGTCGGTGTCCTCGACCCGCAGCAGGTAGCAGCCGCCGCTGTGCCCGGCGATGTCGACGTTGACGCTCGCGGTGAAGATCCCGCCGATATGCAGCCAGCCGGTTGGCGAGGGCGCGAACCTGGTCACCTCGGCCCCCGCGGGCAGCGAACGCGCCGGGTACCGTGACTCCCAGTGCGAAGGGGACGGCAGGTCGGCGGGGAAAAGGGAGTCGGTCAGCTCCACGCTAAGCATGGGTCAAGCCTACCGACCAGGCCCACCGAAACGGCGGGGCCGCGGCCGGCGCCGGCTAACGGCCGCCCAGCGGAGGGCGGCGCGCCGGTAAGTCACGGCGCGGCCAGCGGAAGCGTCCGCGTGAGGCCGGCAGCGCCTGGTACTCGGCGACGCGGTCCGCGACGGGGCCCGGCAGCCAGGAGCGCGGCTGCTCGCCGATCTCGCCGGCGACCAGGCTGAGCACCTCCGCCGCGGCCGGGCGGGCGGCCGGGTGGGAGGCCAGGCAGGCGAGCACGACCGGCACGAGCCAGGGCGGGCAGCCGGCCAGCTCGGCGTCGCCGAGCACGGCGCCTGGCGGCCCGGGCGCGGCCGCGCCCCACGGAAAGCTGCCCGTCGCGGCGAGGAATGTGACGGCGCCGAGCATGAGCACGTCGCCAGCCGCGGTGCCAGGGCCGGAGACGAGCGCCGACCGGTTGACGCCGAAGTCGGTGAGCACCGGGCCTGGCGCGGCGAGCAGCAGGTTATGCGCCGACACGGCGTGATGGGCGAGCCCGGCCTTGTGCAGTGCCGCCAGCGCGCGCGCCGCTCCCAGGGCGATCCAGCCCGCGGCGCCGGGCAGCGGTCCCGTCTCGGTGACGACCGCGTCGAGCGAGGGCCCTTGCACCAGGCTGCTGGCCACCCAGGGCTGGCCCTGACCGCCGGTCTCGAAGTCGGTGACGGGGGCGAGGTGCGGGCCGCGCACGACGCTGGCCGCGAGGGCGCCGTCAGACAGGCGGCGCAGCACGTCGGGGTCGGCGGTCAGCCGTTTGTCGAACACCTTGACCGCGATCCAGCCTGGTTCGCTGCCGCTGGCGAGGTACACCGGGCCGGCCGGCCCGGCGCCGAGCCGCGCCGCGACGCGGTACCCGCCGATGTCCCTGGGATCGGCCGCGCCGGGCGGGAGGTAAGCGGGCTCGCTCCACTGCCTGCTCGATACCCAGAGCCAGGCGTGCCCGGAGAACTCCTTCTCCGCGACGCTCACCCGGGTGAACTGGCCGCGGGGGATCCCCGGGTATCCCGGCTGGATGACCAGGGCGTGCGCCTGGTCCGATACGGCGACGGCGAGGTCGGCGCCTGGCTCGGCGTTCAGCGCGGCGCGCAGCGGCGCGCTGTCGACCAGCCGGTTGATCTCCACGATGACCGGGCCGCCGAATCCGGCCACGCTGCGCTCGATCAGGCCCACCCCGATCGCCATCCGCAGCCGGATACGGTCGTCGCGGTGTGCGTTGTCCGCGTCAAGGCCGGCCGCCAGCGACCTGATGAGCATGGTGAGCACCACGGTGGGATCGATGCTGGCGGGCAGGATCGCGTTGATGCCGTCACCGCTCCACTGGTGGTCGACCCCCCACGCGTCCAGGGCCAGCCCGCAGGCCGCGAGTGCCGCCACCACCAGCTGCCGCAGCCGTTGCTGCACCTCGTCCCGCTCGGGCACGCTGCGGGTCCCGTATCCGGCGACATCCAGGACGAAACCCATTCGAAGGGCGCGGCCTGAATACCGCGCGCCCGGCTCCGGGCCTATGGCACGCCGGTCGCCGGGCTCGGCCGTCTCAGCGTCTCCAGCCCTCGCGTCTTGCATTTTTCCACGCTCCCATGGGATAGCGTAATAGCCATTTCCATAGACCGTGTGGGCGAGATCCCATATCAGGCCACGAGATCTGGCAAAATAGATTGTGTGTCATCACTGCTTTCTCCGACCGCCGTGCTCGCTTCGCGCGGGCAGGCAAAAAGGCCGGCCGTGACCACGGCTAGCCGCGACTGGCCCCGGCGCAGCTTCATCGGCCGCCTCCCGGAGCCCGAGCGCGCGGCGATGCTGGCGGCCGGCGTGCCTGTCCGGTTCGACGACGACCAGATCCTGCTCGTCCAGGGTGACGTCGGTGATTTCGTCTACGTGCTGACCAGCGGTCTGGTCAAGGTCACGGTCGCGGCCGAGAGCGGCGCGGAGACCACGCTCGTGATCCGCTCGCGAGGCGACCTCATGGGCGAGTTTGCGCTGCTCGACGAGGGGCCGCGGACGGCCACGGCGCGCGCGGCGGGTCCGGTGACGGCGCTGCGGATCGGCGGCGCGGCCTTCATGTCGGCGGTCAACGGGTCACCGGAGGTGCAGCGCACGGTCACCAGGTACGTGCTGGCCAAGATGCGGGCGGCCACCGAGCGGTGCGCGGCGGAGCGAGTCAGGGACGCCAGGGAGCGGCTCGCCCAGGTGCTCTACGAGCTGGGGGAGATGCACGCGGAGCCGGGGCTCGACGGCCTGATCAGGATTCCGCTCACGCAGGGCGATCTCGGTGAGCTTGCCGGGGTCGCGGTGTCCACGGCAGAGCGGGTGCTGAAAGACTTCCGCAAGCATGGTGCGGTCAGCACGCGCTACCGGGAGATCACCATCAAGAGCATGGACTATCTCGGTAGCGTCCGTTTTTCTGGATAAGGCCAATAATTCCCCCGCCGGAGGGAATCTGCCCCGCTACTGTCGGCTAGGTTTTGCCGCGGAGATCATGTCCTGCGGAGGACATCCATAGCGCGCCCGGTCTAATCGCCTTTCCCCGGGCGCGCCTCAGGGAGGATGGGGGTCCGCCCTGAACGGTAACCGCGGGCGGCTGGCCAGGGTGGTGGCCGGCCGCCCGCGGTTTTCGCTACTACGGGTGCCCGAAGGGGAGTAGCTCCCGCGCCGGGACGCCGGCAATCGCGGCTTGGTGGCGAATGACATCGCCAGCTGAGCCCGGTGCCCGTGGGACCGCGAGCAGGCCTGAGTGAGACCTTCGGCCGACAGCCGGTGCCGCGGTTTCCGCGGCACCACCAGCGCTGCCGTGCCGGAGGCGCTGGGTCTGCCGACGGTGCGGCCCGATTTGTGCCTACGCGGCGGCAAGCTGACCCGGTTCGTTGGCCCCGTCGGCCCGAGCGTTAGTGCAAGCGCTGAACACGACGCGGGCAGGATAAGATTTTGTAATGCTTGATATCCGCAGGCTCCGCATGCTGCATGAATTCGCGGCCCGGGGCTCGATCGCGCGGACCGCCGAGGCCCTCGGCTACACCCCGAGCGCGGTCTCGCAGCAGCTCGCCGTGCTGGAAAAGGAAGCGGGCACCCCGCTACTCGACCGTACGGCCCGCAGCGCCGGTCTCACCGACGCGGGCAAGCGGCTGGCGGGCCACGCGGAGCGGATCCTGGCCATGGTCGAGGCGGCGGAGGCGGACTTGTCGGCCCATGCCTCCCAGCCGAGCGGACGGGTCGTCGTCACCGCGTTCCCGTCCGCCGCGGTGGCGTTCGCCCCGGCGCTCGCCCGCTCGCTGCGGCAGCACCAGCATCTCAGCCTGCTGCTGCGGGAAGCGGACCCGGCCGAAGGCCTCCAGCTGGTCAGGTCGGGCGAGGTCGAGGTGGCGATCGTCGACGACTGGACAGGCCGCATGTCGGCCGACCTGGAAGCGTCGTCGGAAGGCGGGCAGGGCGTGCTGAGCTACTACCACCTGGTCAGGGACCCGCTGATCCTGGTGGTGGCCCGCGACCACCCGGCCGCGGACCCGGAGCGCCCGGTCGACCTGCGCGCGCTGCGCAACGAGTCCTGGCTCGCCGCCCCCGCGGGCGAGCCGTCACGGGAGGCGGCCGACCGGCTGCTGGCCGCCGTCGGGCTGACACCGCCCGTGCCGTCCGAGTTCGAGGGCCTCGGCACCGTCGCCAACCTGGTGGCACGCGGCCTGGGCATCGCCATCATGCCCAGGCTCGCGGTCGGCGCGTACGAACGGCGGGTGGTGGTCAGAGAACTCCCGGCTGGCCTCGACCTGGCCCGCGACGTTTTCGCGGTCGCCCGCACGGCGTCGGTGGTGCGGCCGTCGGTCGGCGTGATCGTCTCGTCGCTGCGCAGCGCGGCGAAGGTGATGACCAGGCAGCAGGCGGCAGGCAGCCAGGACCAGGGCTAGCCGCGCGGCGGGCCCCGGTAGGTTGGTCGGCGTGGACCACGACCTTGACCTGCGGGCAGCAGGCCCGGAGCTGACCGCCGCCCTCGTTGACATCGCCTCGGTCAGCGGGGAGGAAGGGCCGCTGGCGGACGCCGTCGAGCGGGCCCTCCTCCGCCTGCCGCACCTGACGGTGACCCGCCGCGGCCATACCCTCGTCGCGCGGACCGGGGAGCCCGCGACGGTGCCCGGTGCCGGCACGGGACACGCGGCGCGCGAGCGGGTGGTGCTGGCCGGTCATCTCGACACGGTGCCGCACGCGGACAACTTCCCGTCTCAATGGGATACGGAACGGAAGCGGCTGACAGGGGTCGGCACCTCCGACATGAAAGCCGGGGTGGCGGTACAGCTGCGCCTGGCGGCGACCCTGCCCGAGCCCAACCGCGACCTGACCTTCGTGTTCTACGAGTGCGAGGAGGTCGCGGCCGAGCGCAACGGCCTGTACCTGCTGTCCCGGGCCGAGCCCGGGCTGCTGGCGGGCGACTTCGCCATCCTGCTCGAGCCGAGCGGCGGCGTGGTTGAGGGCGGCTGCCAGGGCACGCTGCGCGCGGCGGTCACGGTCAAGGGCGCGCGGGCGCACACGGCCCGTTCGTGGATGGGAAAGAACGCGATCCACCAGGCGGCGCCGGTCCTGGACCTGCTACGCACTTATGAACCGCGCAAGCCGCTGGTGGACGGGCTCGAGTACCACGAGGGGCTCAACGCCGTCGCGATCTCAGGGGGCGTCGCCGGCAACGTCGTGCCCGACGAGTGCGTCGTCACGGTGAACTACCGGTTCGCACCCGACCGCAGCGAGGACCAGGCCAAGGCCTATATCCGCGAGCTGTTCGCGGCCTGGACGGTGGAGATCCTCGACTCGGCCCCCGGGGCGCGTCCCGGGCTGACGGCGGGTCCGGCGGCCGAGTTCGCGGCGGCGGTGGGCGGCACCCCGCGGGCGAAGCTCGGCTGGACCGACGTGGCCAGGTTCGCCGAGCTCGGCATCCCGGCCGTCAACTACGGACCGGGTATCTCGGAGATCGCGCACACTCCGGGCGAGTACGTCGAGGCCGCGCCCATCGTCGCCGCCGAGCAGGCGCTGCGGAACTGGCTGAGCGCGTAGCGGACGGGCCGGCTCAGCGGCCGCAGTTAGCGGGCAGTAGCTCGGAAGACAGCGCGAAGGGCCGGGTGCGAGCTAGCGCACCCGGCCCTTCGAAGCGGTCTGAGCTGGCCTTACTTGGCCCACTCGGTGAGGGTCACCGTGGTGTTGTGCTTGGTGCCGTACTGGTCGACGTAGGTGATCGGCAGCTTGCTGTCCGGCGAGGCGCTGGCCATCAGGTTGGTCAGCGCGTCCGCCGTGCCGACCGTCTGGCCGTTCAGCGAGGTGATCACGTCGCCGTCGGCCAGGCCCGCCTTGGCCGCGGGCGCCCCCGGGTAGACCTGGCAGATCAGCGCGCCGGAGCTGACCGGGGAGCTGAACCCGCCGCTGAACCCGCCGAACCCGTCGCCGCCCGACTGGCAGTCGCTCGGGGTCGACGCGTCGGCGACGTTGACGCCCATGAAGCCGGCCAGCCCGATGTGCACGGTCGAGGACGACTTGCCCGCCTTGATGTTGGCGGCGATCGACATCGCGGTGTTGATCGGGATGGCGAAGCCGGTAGTGGCGGCGGAGTTGGCGCCGTCAGCGGCCGAGTTCGCCGCGGTGTCCATGCCGACGACCTCGCCGCTGCCGTTGACGAGCGGGCCGCCCGAGTCGCCCTCTTCGATGGGCGCGTTCGTCTCGATCATGCCGTGCAGCTTCTCGGTCGTGCCCGCGCCGCTGTCACTGGCCTCGATGGACTGGTTGAGCGCCTGGATGGTGCCCTGCGCGGTTGACGGGAGGCCGCCGCGGCCGCCGGCGTTGCCGAGCCCGAGCACCGCCTCGCCGACCTTCGCCTTGCTCGAGTCCGACAGCGGTATCGTCTTCAGCCCCGAGGCGCCGACCAGCTGCAGCAGCGCCACGTCGTCGGTGGCGTCGTAGCCGATGACCTTCGCGGTGTACTTCTTGCCCGACGTCACCAGCGTCGCGGAGACGGCGGTGGACTCGTCGATGACGTGATTGTTGGTCAGCACCAGGCCCGTTGAGGAGATCACCATGCCGGTGCCCTCAGCGGTGGCTTCGCTGTACCCCAGGTCCGAGTCGATGTCGACGATGCCGGGGTCAACCTTGGTCGCGAGCGCGGTGGCGTTGAGCGTCCCGGTCCCCGCACTGGTACCGCCGGTGCCGCTGCCCGCGTTGGACCCGCCGTCGCCGGTGCCTGCGCTGCCGGTCGGAAGCGGGAACGCGTTGCCGTTGCCGTTGCTGTCGCCGCTGCCGCCGCTGCCGCCGAAGGGGTCAGTTGACCCGCTGCCGCTCGACGGGGCGCTCGCGGACGGGGCGGGGCTCGAGTTGTTCAGTGCCACCGCGGCGCCAGCGCCCGCGGCGCCGGCCAGCACGGCCACCGCCAGGTAGGCCATGACCCGTCCGAAACCGGACCTCGGCGGAGGCGGCGGCGGCGCGCCGTAACCGCTCCAGGGATCGCCGTAACCGGGCGGCGGCTGCTGCCCGAAGCTCTGCTGACCGTAACCAGGCTGGCCGTAGCCAGGCTGCTGGTAACCGGGCTGCCCGTAACCGGGCTGCTGGCCGTAGGCCGGCTGCCCGTAGCCGGGCGACTGGTACCCGGGCGGCGGGTAACCGCCCTGGGAGTAGGCCTGGCCCTGGCCGAAGGAGAGCGTGTCGCCGTCGCCGGCCTGGCCGGGACCGCCTGTCCCGCCTCCCGGCTGCCCGGCCGGGGGAGCCCCGTGCCCGGCGGCCCCGCCTTCCGGGGCCCCGGCACCTGAAGCACTGCTGCGGGACGCACTGTCCTGGTCATCCTGGCCTGACGCGGAAATCCAGGGGCTCACGTACTCCGGTGGCTGCCAGCCGTCCTGCTGAGCGCTACCACTGTCGTCGTCGTGCATCTATCTCGCCTTCACAAGAACAGCGTACGGTTCGTCACGCCGGGTGGCCTGCCGTGCCACCGGACGCGCTCCTGGGTGCGGAGCCGCCTCCGAGGTAACTGCCAGCCGGGCGACGGCGGTGCGCGGACTCCATCACCTCTAGTAAGCGTCTTGAACCTGAAAAGAAGCTGAAAGCGCCCTAAGGATTGCCGGCTCGCACGGCGTCCGGTGCGCCTCCGCGGTCATACGGCAGGGGCCTGGGTGAGCCGGATCGGCGCTGTCCGCGATGCTCCTGTCGTGCTGATCCAGGTGACGGAGATCACGGTTCCCGGCCGGCACGTGCGCAGCAGGGCGGTCAGCGCGCGGGGTGAGACGATGTGCCGTCCGTCCGCGACGGTGATGACGTCGCCCGCGGAGATCCCGGCGGCCGCGGCCCCCGTGCCGCACAGGACGCCGTACACCAGCGCCCCGGCCGCCGCGTGGGCGGCCATGGCGGGCGCCTTGGACACGTCGGGGCTGGCCGCGCAGGCCGCGGTGACAGAGCGTGGGGTGACCGCCGCCTCGGTGCTCTTGGCGGCCGCTCCGGCGGGGGCTGGCATATCGACGAGCGCGCCCGCGGTGACCACCGCCGCCGTCACCGTGCCGCCGTGCTGCTGCGCGCGGGGCGAGCGCGCCGCGCTCGCGCTGGTGATGACGCCGAGAAAGCCTTCGGCGCCCAGCGTGATGCCCTCGCCCTGGCGCCCGGCGGCGATCTGCCGTTCGGCCGCGAGCGCGGTGCTGATGGGGATGGCGTAGCCGGTGGCGGTGCTGCCGGTGCCCGCGGCGGTGTCAACGCCGATGACCGTGCCGGCGGGGCCGGCCAGCGGGCCGCCCGAGTCGCCGGGTTCGATTCTGGCCGTCGTCGCGAGCATGCCGTGCAGCGTCTCGGTGAATCCGGAGGCGCCGTCGTTGGCCTGGATGGTCCGGTTGGTCCCGCTGATCACGCCCGTCGAGACCGCGGGTGCGCCGCCCGCCCCCGCCTGGTTGCCGAAGGAGATGACCGGCATGCCCACGCTGACCGTGCTCGAGTCGCCGAGGGGCGCGCCGGGCAGCGGCGAGGCGGGGGCGATCTGCAGGACAGCGATGTCAGCGGATACGTCGACCCCCACGATGCGGGCCGGATAGGTCTGGCCGGTGGCGGGGACGGTAACGGTGACCGACGTCGCGTCCCGGAGCACGTGGTTGTTGGTCAGGATGAACTGGCTGGCGGAGTCGACCACGAAACCCGTGCCTGACGCGGTCTCGTCGTCGTAGGTCAGCGCGGCGGTGACATCGACGATGCTCGGCTCGATCCGGGCGCGGATGGCCGTCTGCGACAACGCCGCGGATGCCCGGGGATCGCCGGCGGTGGCGGTCGCCGCCAGCCGCGGCGGTGACGCCTGGTTTAGCGGGCGCAGCAGCGCGATACCGCCGATGCCGAGGGCGATGCCGAGCGCGGCCACCAGCAGCGGGATGAGCATCCGGCTGCGCGGCTTGCGGCGATTCGGCGTCACCTCACGGTTTTTCCCCGCCCGACGATCCGGTCATACCTGCAGTGACCAGGTAGTATTCACCGGTCTCAAGACAGGGCGGGCAGCGGACGGTCCGGTTACGAGGCCGACTTCATCAAACTGAGGCCCTTGGCCAGCTCCGCTTTAGTGACCGCGCCGAGCACATGATCCACGATTTGGTGCTGTGCGTTGAGGAAGAACGTCTGCGGCAGGTCGTCCGCGTTGTAGTCAAGCGCCACGGTCGTATTCGGGTCGAATCCGACGGGGTAGGTAACCCCCTTGGCCGTGGCGAATTCGAGCGCGGCGGCCGTGGTGTCGTTCTCGTCAAGGCCGAGCAGCGCGACATGCCCGTCCTGCTGCTTGTACCAGCTGGCAAGCAGCGGTGTCTCCTGCTGGCAGGGCGTGCACCAGGAGGCCCAGAAGTTGATGACGACCGGTTTGCCCTGGTACTGGCTGAGGGAGACCTGCTGGCCGGAGTGCCCGAGCGCGGGCAGCGTGAACCCGGGCGCCGCCGGGTGACTCGGCTGCGCGGACGACCCGGTGGTGACGATGCTGACCACGATGATCGCCACCACGAAAGCCGCGCTGACACCGGAGATCACCTTGTTCTGCCAGATAACCCGGCCTGCCCGGGCGGCCGCCGCCCGGATGCGCGCGTCCCGGCCCGCCGCGCCGCCGTCTTCCGCGGCCACGTCCGCCGCAGCCCTGCGCTCCGCGGCTTCGTTATCCACCGCTGGGGCATCCGCCGGCCGCGGCCGGCTCGTCTCGTTCATCGCCTGGCCTTTCCTCGCCCGGCCGCATCATAGCGAACAAGATTCTGACGGCCCGGCGGCCAGCCTCGGCAGACCGTGCGAGACGGGATCGTTGAGGAAGGCCTCCATCGGGAGGGTGGCCGCGCCGAGCGCCACCGCGCCGGGACCGAGCTGGCCGAGTTCGACCGAGGTGGCGGCGAACAGGTGACGCAGCGAGTGCTGCCTGGCTGACTCGCGGATGTCTGGCAGCAGCCGTGAGCCGAGCAGCAGGCCGGCCCAGCCGCCGAGTATCACCCGCTCCGGGTTGAACAGGTTGATCAAGGTGCCGATGCCGGCCCCGAGGTACCGTGCGGTCTCCGCGAGGAGCGCGGCCGCCAGCGGCGACGTCCGCGCGGCGGCGATCAGCGCGGCCAGCGCGTCCTCCTGGTCGTTGGCCGCCATCGGCTGGCCGTACCGTTCGAGGATTGACGCGGCGCCGGCGTAGGCCTCAAGGCAGCCCGCTGACCCGCAGCGGCACTTCCTGCCGTCCACGACGACCGGCACGTGCCCGAACTCGGCCCCGCTCGACGTGGCGCCCTGGTACGTGGCGCCGCCCGCGATCAGCGACGCGCCCACGCCTGAGCCGATGAGCACCACGACCGCGTTCCGCGCCCCGCGCCCGGTACCGAACCACAGCTCGGCCTGACCCATCGTCTTCGCACCGTTCTCGAAGCGCAGCGGCAGGCTGGTGCGCGCACGTACCAGCCGTTCGAGTGGCACGGCGTCCCAGCCGTAGGTCTGACCGTGGACGAGTACCTCCGAGCCGCGCTCGATGATCCCCGGTACGCCGATCCCGACGCCGAGGATCGCGTCCGCCGGCACGCCGCTTTCGTCGATCACCGCGGCCAGCCCGGCTGCGATCTGCCCGACAACCACGTCCACGTCGTGCTCGGCGGCCGCCTCCAGCGGGTACTCCGCCCGGGCGCGCCCGGTCATGGTGAGGTCGAACAGCTCTACGCGGGTGCGCGTCTCGCCGATGTCCACGCCGATGACGTAGCCGTACCCGGGGTTCATGCCGAGCATCGTTCGCGGCCGCCCGCCGTCTGATCCCGCCAGCCCGGTTTCGATGACGATGCCCTCGTCGATCAGTTCGCGGATGACGTTCGTCACCGAGGCGGCGCTGAGGCCGGTCGCCGCCGCCAGCTCGTGCCTGCTGCGCGGCTGGCTCAGGTACAGCGACCACAAGATGGCAGACCGGTTCTCGCGACGCAGGTCAGCGACGGTGCCGCGCCTGCGGTCCTGCATGCGGCTCCCAGGTTCGATTCCTGTAAGCACGATATATCCCCGGCGGGCAGGCGGACGACCGCGCGCAGGCCAGGCCCGCTGTCTGTCAGCCGCGCGGTGCCGCCGTAAGCCTGGGCCGTGGCACGGACGATGGCCAGCCCGAGCCCCGCGCCGCCCGCCTCGTCGCCGTCCCGGCTGCGTGCGTCATCGAGCCGGGCGAACCGGTCGAAGGCCCGTTCCCGGCCGGCTTCAGGTATGCCAGGCCCGTCGTCGGCGACCGCAAGCTCGGCCCACCCGCTGTCCAGGCCGCCGTCGCGGCTGACCGAAACGGTCACCGCGGACCCGGCGTACCTGACCGCGTTGTCCACCAGGTTGACCAGCAGCCGGTCAAGGCGCTCGGGGTCCCCGGTCACCAACACCGTCTCCGCCCCGGCCGTCACCCCGTCCGCTGGCGGTGCCTCGACTGTCACGCGGACGCGCGCGTCCGCATAGCGGGAGACGACGGAACGGGCCAGCTGCGCCAGGTCAACCGGCTGTCCGCGCCTGGCCGTGTCTCCGCTGGCCAGCCCCGCCTGCTCGTCGAGGCGCGCGAGCAGCAGCAGGTCTTCCGCCAGCCGGGCGAGCCGCAGGACGTCCGCGTGCACGTCACGCGCCGTCGTCGGCCAGTCCTGGCCGTCGGGGAAGTCGAGTGCGACCTCAAGTTGCGTTCTGATCGACGCGATCGGCGACCGCAGCTCGTGCGCGGTGTCCGACACGAGTGCCCGCTGCCGCTGCTGCGCGCCCGCCAGCCGGGAAAGCATGTCGTTCAGGGTCAGGGCGAGCGACCTGACCTCGTCCCGCGCCTCAGGCACGGGCAGGTCCGCCGGCACGCCCGTGCCGGTGACCCGGCCGGCGGCGCGGCGCAGCGCCCCGATCGGCCGCAGCGTCGACCCGGTCGCGATCCAGATCGCCCCGGTGAACGCGAGGAACAGCACCGGCGTTCCGATCACCAGCGCCCGCGCAACTACCTGGAGCGATCCGGACGCCTCGCTGAACGGCACCGCGGCGATCACGAGCTGGCCGCCGTCCGCGCGAACGGCGGCGACCCGCAGCAGCGACGGCATGTCGAACGGGCCGCCGTGCACAAGCACCGCCCCGCCGTCGCCGGCCAGTGCCGCCGCCTCTTCCGGTGACACGACCGGCACCAGCCGGTCCGCGTCGGGTGACACATTGGTGATGCGGCCTGCCGGGTTGAGCACCTGGATGGTGATCGTGCCGGCCGCGACCGGTACCGGATCGGGCAGCCGGTCCGCGTTGATCAGCGCCGCGACCTCGGTCGCGCCCGACCGCGCGTAGTCGTCGACGGAGCGGGTCAGCGATACCCGCAGGGCGTTGAACAGCAGCAGGTCGGCGGCGGCGAACGCGACCAGGAGGCCGAGGGCGGCGGTCAGGGTGACCCGCGAGCGCAGTCCGCGCCGCCGCCACCAGCGCAGTGCCAGCGGTCCCAGGCCGTGCCCCATCCACCAGCGCACCGGCCACCAGGGCGCTGGCAGCCAGTAGCCCGGCGACCGGTAGCCCGGCCGCCGGTACTCAGACTGCCCGTCCCCGGACTGCCCGTCCCGGGACTGCCCGTCCCGGGACTGCCCGTCCCTGGACTGCCCGCGCCGCGACTGCCCGTGCCGCGACTGCCGGTACTCATCCTGCGGGTAGCCAGACTGCTGGTGCAGATCCTGCCGGTGCTCGGGCTGCCGGTAGTCGGACTCCGGGTGCTCGGACTTCGGGTGCCCGGACTTCGGGTGCTCAGACTTCCGGAGCTCGGACCGCGGAGATTCAGCCGCTCGGCGCCCGGGGGCCCGGCCGTCCTCAGCCACCGTCACCCGCGAGCAGGTAGCCGGCGCCGCGGACGGTCTGCACCGACTTCCGGCCGAACGGCGCGTCGATCTTCCTTCTCAGGTAGCCGACGTAGACCTCGACGACGTTGAGGTCCGCGATCTCGTCGGGGTCGTCCCAGACGTGCGCCAGCAGCTCGGCCTTCGACACCACCGCGCCGCAGTGCCGCATCAGGTACTCGAGCAGGGAAAATTCCCGCGCGGTGAGCTCCAGGCAGGCGGCGCCGCGGCGGACCGTCCGGGACGCGGGGTCAAGCGACAGGTCGCCCGCCCGCAGCACCGCGGGCCGCGGCACGGCGCCGCGCCGCAGCAGCGCGCGGAGCCGCGCGGCCAGCACCACGTAGGAGAACGGCTTGGTCAGGTAGTCGTCGGCGCCGAGGTCGAGCCCGTCGGCCTGGTCGTATTCCCCGTCCTTGGCCGACAGGATCAGCACCGGCACCCAGTTCTCCTCGGCCCGCAGCCGCTCGCATACCCGGTAGCCGGACAGCCCGGGCAGCATGATGTCGAGCACAACGCCGTCGTAGCCGCCCTCGCGCGCCAGGTGCAGCCCGCTGACACCGTCGAACGCCAGGTCGACGGCGAACCCCGAGGCCTCGAGGCCGCGCTTCACCGCGGCGGCAAGCCGCCGCTCGTCTTCTACGACAAGCACCCGCACGCATCCAGTGTCACCGAAGCCGGGCGTGCTCGCACCAACCTCTCAGCCC
>DASYAD010000402.1:0-6718 GCA_036501515.1 Trebonia sp.
GGAGTCGCCTTCCTCGTTCCGCCGCCGCGGCGTCTTCATCACCAGCGGCGCGCTCCAGCGCGCATGAGCCCTGGCCTCGGGCGAGATGACATCCGGGCGCTCCTGGATGACCTGTCGGCCGAGCTGGCCGCGCGCGGGGCCCGGGCCGAGCTTTTCCTGGTCCCGCCAGCTCGGCTTCACCACTGTCGATGAGGGGCTCGACCTTGTCGAGCAGGCATACCCGGGGCGGCCGATCCCGGCAAAGGTGCGGTTCCTCCTCACCGAGATCGTGGACTCGATGCCGCACTGACCGCGGTCCGGCGAAGGTTGTACACCCGGCGGCCAGTAGAGATAAATCGACCGGCAGGCAGCGTCCCGGCGCTCTGCCGGACGTTCCCGTCCTGGGTTCCGGGGCGCCGGGCTGCCCGGCCGGGAGAGGCGGATCCGCCGGCGGAAGCGGCGCTGCGAGTGCCATCCGGGCGCGGGCCGGAGCGGTGCGAGTCTGCCCTGTCCATTTACCGGCCCTCCTCCCGGATGATCGCTGACGAGAAGCTCTACAGAAACCACCGTATTGAGGGGGCCCGACATTCCGGGGGATATCACGCAGCCATGCGAGATTCTTCCAAGTTTTTTTCGATCACCCAGGCCTCTGCTGATTGTCGCGTATTTGTGTCAAGCGTTCTTTACCGTTCCTTTAGTTTTGTTATTTCGGTCTTTTGATGTTTCACTTCCTGCTGGTTCAAATGGTGGGACTATCTCTTGAGGTTGCTACTGGCAGCCTGAGGGAGCGGGGGGCGGCCGAAGATGGGCTTTTACTTTAAAGTTACGCCTGGGATTAAGATCAGCGCGACGAGCCGTGGGGTGCGCGCGAGCGGGGGACCGTCGGCGGCCCGTGTGCATTTCAATGCCGGCGGCAGCGCGTCACCGAACCGGGCTACCGCCTGCGAGCGACAGCTAAGGCAAGCGCAGAAGTCGCAGCAGGCAGCAGAGCTGACGGCCGCGTTCGATGCCATCGAGAACCTGCACAGGCAGGAGTTCACCCAGGCTGCCCCGCCGGTGGTGACGCCAGCCCGCGGGGATCAATCGCAACACCGGCAATACCAGCAACAGCAGCACCTGAACGAACAATGGCGCAGGCTGCTGGCCAATGATCCCGCTGTAGCGTTCGCCGCGCTCACGAAAGCTTTCGACGACAACGAGGCCCCGGCCGCCGTGGCGGGGTTCGACAACGGCGAGGCTTCGATCGTGGTCGTCGCCCCTGAAATCAACCTGGTTCCCGACCGGATGCCCGGGCTGACCCCGGCGGGCAACCTATCTCTCGCCAGGATCGCCAAAGAGGCGCGCAATTCCTATTACCTGAAACTGGTCTGCGGGCATGCGCTGCTGACCGTGCGGGAAGCGCTGGCCGTCGCACCGGGACTTCAGTCGGTCCGCATAGCCGTCGTCCGGCCGACTGCGCCCGACGCGTACGGGATCCATCAGTTCGAATGCCTGCTGGCCGGGGTATTCGCCCGGCAGCGGCTGCGCGGCGTTCAGTGGCAGTCCGCGGATTCCTTCCGCATCACTCAAGATGTCGCCGCCGACGTCTGTGTCCGGCTGTCGGCAACCCACGAGATGCTTCCGCTCGACCTCGCCGAGGAACCCTGGCTGGCCGCGCTGCTCCAGGTCATCGACGCACGCGAGGCTGGTGAGCCGTTCGCCGCCAGTGAGGGCGCAGGAAGCGGACCGGTCACCGCGCCGCTCCGCGGCGGACCGGGCGCCCCCGGGGCGTCAGCCGTGTGGCCCAGCGCTCCGGGATATCCCGGCTACCAGCAGCAGGCACCCTCATCTCAGTCGGCAACCCCCTCTCAGTCGCCACCCCCAGCATGGTCGGCCCCGTCAGTGCCGCCCGGCTCGGCAGCACCGTCGGCGTCGTCACGAACAGTCGGCCGGCGGCGCACAGCCAGGGGAGCCGCCCGAGCCAAGCACAAGCCGGCCAAAGCGCTCGGCATTGCCGCCGGCGCCTTCGTCCTGCTGCTCATCATCGTCGCGATCGCCACCAGCGGGCGAACCCCCAAGCAAGCCGGAGACAGCTCGGTCGTTGCCACCACGTCGACTCAGGCCGTCACGCAGAGCCGCACGCCAGCGCCGAATGCGAAGAAGCAAGCACCGTCAACGAAGACGACACCGCCGGAGCCAGCCGAGTCCGCCGTTCAGCCGACCACGCCTGCGCCCGCGGCAACCACTCCAGCGGCCCCGCCGCCGTCGTCACCGCCGCCGCCAGCCCCGGCACCCGCGACGTCCGCAGCCGCGGCGCCGGCTAGCTGCACCCCGCTGACCAACGGAGGCAACTGCTATGAGCCCGGCGAATTCTGCCGCGCGGCCGATCACGGAACGTCCGGTGTAGCGGGCGACGGTAAGGCGATCATCTGCGAAGACAACGACGGCTGGCGCTGGGAACCCGTCTAGAGAACGCGCCCAAGGAGCCTGCCGAAGGAACCTGCCGAAGGAACCCGCCTAGAGAGCCCGACTAGGGGACCCGCACCCCGGCGACCGCCTGGCTGGTCTCCTCGCTGACCAGGTCGAAGTTGATCTGGGCACCCGCCACGGCCCCCGCGGCGGCCGCGGCGACGACCTGGGCGCTCGGGTCGGTGACGTTACCCGCGACCCACACCCCGGGGACCGCGGACCGGCCTGCCGGGTCGGCGGGGAGGTACTGGCCTGCTCCCGAGGGATGCTCAACCGGGTGCAGACCGAGACCGGCCAGAAACCCGGCCCGTACCGCCAGGCGCGGCCCCACGGCCAGCGCTTCCAGGGCGACGACGGTCCCGTCGCTCAGGCGCACTCCGGTAAGGCGGTCCCCGGTCACCTCAAGGCGGGTCACTTCGCCAGGCACGATCTTGATGCCGCGGGCTGCCAGCCGCTCCGCTTCTTCGTCGGCCAGCGGCGCGCTGGTGTGCGCGAGCAGAGTGACGTCGTCGCTGAGCTGCCGGAACAGCAGCGCCTGGTGCCCCGCGAACGGGCCGCCGGCCAGCACGCCGATCGGCCGGTCGCGGACCTCCCAGCCGTGGCAGTACGGACAGTGCACGACGTCTTTGCCCCAGCGGGCGCGCAGCCCGGGAATGCCGGGCAGCTGGTCGGCCGCGCCGGTGGCGACCAGCAGCCGGCGCGCGCGAACCGCCCGTCCGTCCGCCAGCGTGAGCGCGAAGCCGTCGTCGTCGCGCGCCGCCGCGGCGATTTCGCCCGCGACCACGTGTCCGCCGTACCGGCGCACGTCCGCCCGCCCGCGCTCGAGCAGTTCGGCTGGCGAAATCCCGTCCCGCGACAAAAACCCGTGCACGCCGTCAGCCGGCGCGTTCCGCGGAGCGCCCGCGTCGATCACCGCCACCCGCCGCTTAGAACGCACCAGCATCAGCGCCCCGCTCAGGCCGGCCGCGCCGCCGCCCGCCACCACCACGTCGTAACTGTCATTCAGTTCATCGTTCACCGTGGACCACCTCCACCGCTACCATGCGATCAGTCGACCCGAGTTGGCAAGTAAGGTTGCCGGTATGGCAAAATGAATGACATGGACGATGACCTCGATCAGGCGCTCACCGCCGTCGGGCCGCGGCTGCGGGCGCTGCGCAGGGAACGCGAGACGACGCTGGCCGACCTGTCGGCGTCGACCGGCATCTCGGTCAGCACGCTGTCCCGGCTCGAGTCAGGGGACCGCCGGCCGACCCTGGAGCTGCTGCTGCCGCTGGCCCGCGCCTACGGCGTGACGCTCGACGAGCTCGCCGGGGCCCCGCCCACCGGCGACCCCCGCGTGCACCTGCGCCCCGTCACCAGGGACGGGATGACCATGCTGCCGCTAACCCGCCGGGCCGGCGGTATCCAGGCCTACAAACTGGTGATCCCCGCCAGCAGCGGCAGGCGCGTGCCTGATCCGCGGACCCACGAGGGCTACGAGTGGCTTTACGTGCTCAACGGACGGCTGCGGATCATCCTCGGCGACCAGGATCTGGTGCTGAAACCGGGCGAAGCGGCCGAGTTCGACACCCGCGTACCGCACTGGTTCGGCGCGGCCGAAGCGGAGCCGGTCGAGTTCCTCAGCCTGTTCGGCAGCCAGGGCGAGCGGGCACACCTGCGGGCACGCCCGCGGACGCGGCGCGCCGAAGACGACTGATCAGCCGGGACCGGCCGGCGCGGGCAACGGGACGTTCTGCTCGCTGCGCCACAAGTAAAGGCAGGCTCGGGTCCGGTAAGGCCGCCATCGTTCGCCCAGCTGGCTCAGGACGGCGGGCGCGGGCAGGTCGTCAAAGCCGTACGCCTTCCTGGCGGCTACCCGCAGCACCAGATCGCCTGGCACCAGCACGTCCGGCCGGTGCAGCGAGAAGACCAGGAACACGCTGGCCGTCCACTGGCCGATGCCTTTGACGGCGACGAGTGCCCGCATCGCCGCGTCGTCGTCAAGCTCGGTCATCCGGTCGAGATCGAGCTCGCCGGAGACGATGTGCCCGGCCAGCGAGCGCAGTGCGGTCACCTTGGCATGGGACAGTCCGGCGGCCGTCCTGAGCTCGTCGGGGTCGTCAGCCAGCAGCTCTTCAGGAGTCGGTGGCCGGCCGCCGAACCGTGCGAGGACCTTCCCGTACATCGCCCGCGCCGCGCGGGTGGAGAACTGCTGGCTGACGATGGCGAGGACCAGCGCGCCGTACAGGTCGCCGAGCTGGACGCCGAGGTCGTCGTTCACCGGCCCGAACCGTTCGATCAGCCCGGCCATGACGGGATCCGCGGCCGCCAGGCGGGCGTCGGCGGCGTCCAGTTCGGCGCCGTTACCGTAGGTCAGCATGGTCGGACCAGCATCTCACTGACGGGCGCGGCCGCGCGCAGGACACCCAGTCAGAACCGCCAGTCAGAACCCCCAGTCAGGCCACCCGACGGTGACGGCTGGCGGTCAGGTGCGGGAGTCAGCCGCCCCCGTTCTGATGATCCCCGAGCATCAGCCCGAACGAAGGCTTGCTTACCGCCATCACCCACGGTCGCTTCTCGCGGCCGGCGGCGGGCGGCTAGATTAGCGAGATGCGGGTGGCGACGTGGAACGTGAACTCGGTCAAGCAGCGGCTGCCTCGGCTACTGCAGTGGCTGGACCAGCGCAAACCCGATGTGGTCTGCCTGCAGGAGACGAAGCTGGCCGACGACGCGTTCACCGCGCTGCTTGGCGACGAGCTGGCGGGCCGTGGCTACGGGGTCGCGCTGTACGGCGAGCCCCGGTGGAACGGCGTCGCGATCTTGTCAAAGGCCGGGCTCGACGACGTGGTGACCGGGCTCCCCGGCGCGCCCGGTTTCCCCGACCCCGAGGCGCGCGCCGTGTCGGCGACCTGCGGCGGGATCCGGGTGTACTCGGTCTACGTGCCGAACGGCCGGGAGCCCGATTCCGATCACTACCGCTACAAGCTCGAGTGGCTGGCGTCGCTGCGGGACTCGGTCGGCGCGCTGCACCCGGCGGACACGGGCGTGCTGGTGTGCGGCGACATGAACATCGCGCCTGCCGATGCGGACGTGTTCGACCCGGCCGCGTTCATCGGCCAGACCCACGTCACCGCGCCTGAGCGGGCCGCGCTGGCCAGCCTGGAGGCGACGGGGCTGCACGACGTGGTCCGCGATCACTGGCCTGACAAGCGCGTGTTCAGCTACTGGGACTACCGGGCGGGGATGTTCCACCAGGATCTCGGCATGCGGATTGACCTGGTGCTGGCCAGCGACCCGGCGGCGGCCCGGGTCCAGGCCGCCTGGGTCGACAGGGAGGCCCGCAAGGGCACCGGGCCCAGTGATCACGCGCCGGTGATCGTCGACCTGGACGAGGCGCCCGACGGCGACATCGGGCCTGTGGTGCCGCCGCCCTCCGCCCGGCCAGGCCGACGCGGCCCGGCCAAGCTGCCGCAGGCCCGCGATCCCAAGTAGGGAGCCCCGGCGGCCGTCGCTCGCGGCGTCCCGGGGCCCGCTGTCTGTACCGCTGTTACATGCCGGCGACCGGGATGTACTCGAGCACTTCGACCGAGTTCCCCTCAATGGCGAGATGCGGGTGGCCGACGAGGATCGTGTCCACCTCGTCGGCGGACCCGGCCTCGATGACCGAGAAGCCGCATACGCCGTCGTTCTCCGGCGAGCCAGGGCCGACGTGGGTGGTGTGCGCGAGCGGCGCGCCGAGTTCCACGAGGGCGTAGCCGACCCGCGTCGCCCAGGCGCGCCAGGCCTCGCCGCTGGCCGCGATCTGCTCGGGGGTGGCGTTCGCCATCTGCTCGGCCGGGTTCGTGGCCGCACGGTAAAGGATCATGAACTTGGACATCGTCATCTCCCCAGTCACGGGGCGGCCGCGGGCGGGCTGCCACTGTGAGCGACATTAACGTGCTGTGCCCGCGCGGACACCGGGGGTCCCGCCTAGTCACCGATGATTTCCCGGGCTGTTTGGTGTTTCACCATTGAGAGCATCAGGCCGGAGGGAGAGCGGTGACATGATCGATTCCATGCTCGAGCGGGCGCGGGCCGGAGACGAGGCTGCCTTCGCCGAGCTGACCGGCCCGTACCGGCGGGAGCTGCACGTGCACTGTTACCGGATCCTCGGCTCGTTCCAGGATGCCGAGCCGTGGTGGCTCGAGCCGTACCCGGACGCGCTCGCTGACGACAGCGCCCGCGGCCCCGAGGCCCGCTATGACGCCAGGGAGTCGATCGCGCTGTCGTTCGTGGCCGGGCTCCAGCGCCTGCCGGTACAGCAGCGCGC